>NZNW01000042.1 GCA_002695065.1 Salinicola sp.
ATGAACAGTCGCGCCCTTCAGGAAACCGCGCTTCGCTACTTCCTGGCGGTGGTGAAAAACGGCTCGATCAGCGAGGCGTCGCTCAAGCTCAACGTTGCGGCCTCGGCGATCAGCCGCCAGATCGCCCGGCTCGAAACCGAGCTCGACACCCAGCTGTTCGAGCGCCGCGCCAGGGGGATGGTGCCGAGCGCCGCCGGGGAGCTGCTCGCCGCCCATGCCAGACGCATGCAGCTGGAAACCGACCGGATTGCCAGCGAGATCCAGGCACTGCAGGGGCTCGAGCGCGGCACGGTGCGCCTGGCCAGCTCGGAAGGGTTCGCGGTGGATTTCATTCCCCTGGCGATCGCCCGGTTTCGGCGGCGCTATCAGGGTATCCAGTTTCGGCTCAGCGTCAGTTCGCCGGCCGAAGTGACGCGCCGGATACGTGAGGGTGAGGTGGATATCGGACTCACGTTCAGCCTGGCGCCGGAGCGCGACATCCAGGTGGAATCGCGTCAGCGATCGCGCATTCAGGCACTGATGGCCCACGACCACCCGCTGGCCGGTCGACGCGAGGTGAAGCTGTCACAGTTGCAGCCCCACCCTATCGCCCTGCCCCCCCCGGAGACCACGCTACGCCAGCTGTTCGACATCTGCTGCAGCCAGCAGAACCTGATCTTCGAGTCCGTCTTCACCAGCAACTACACCGAGGCGCTGGTCAACTTTGCCATGCTGGGCGGGGGCATTGCCCTGGCGGGGGAAATTTCAGTTCGCCACCGCCTGCTCCAGGATCGCGTCGTGGCCGTGCCGATCCGCGATGCCGGCATGGATGCACGACACGTGGAACTGCAGACGTTGGCCAATCGTACGCTGCCGGCGGCTACCGCCGCATTCGTCGAGCACCTCAAGGGGATGATGGATGCCGACAACCCGTGACAACCTTCAGCCTGCGTGGCACTTCTTGAATTTCTTGCCGCTGCCGCAGGGGCACGGATCGTTTCGGCCGACGTCCTTGAGCGTGTTGCGCACCGGCGCTTGCGCTTCATGGTGATGATGCTGGCAGTTCGGCCCGTGAACGTGCCCGGAAGCACCATGACCATGGTCGTGGCTGTGATCGTGATCGTGCTGGCAGTCCGGGCCGTGGACGTGAGATTGGGTCATGAAGCGCTACCGTAACGAGTGGAGGATAACCGACGCGCGATTATCCCCCACCGGGCGACACCGCGCCATTGTCTCGCGGGCCGATGACCTTACTTGATCTCGATCTCGACGAAGACGAACTCGAAGTCGTTGGCATTGATCACGTTATGCTCGGCACCACCCGGTCGGTAGTAGGAAACGCCCGCTTCCAGCGTCGAGAAGGTATGGCCGTCGAGGGTTTCGAGATCGAGCTTGCCGGTAGTCTGCGGCACCACGACATAGTCGCGATCATGCGCGTGCCAGCCCGTCTCGGCGCCAGGCGGGAATCGCCACTCGGTCACCACGACACGCTCATTGTCGATCTGTACGGTTGGCTGGGCCTGGGGGCGTGAAGCGCTCATGCAGCAACTCCTCTGTCGAAATCGGGGGACGAGCATCGGCGCGATGACGCCGATACCCGAGGGGGTCATCAATAGCCGTGGCGCTCGAGGATTGCTTCCTGATCCTGCGCCGGATGGCCATAGAACCTCAGCAGCTGTTCCGCCCGGTTGGTGAAGAAGCCGTCGACGCCGCGCTGCCGGTAGCGTTCGAAGTCGGCCGGCTCATCGACCGTGTAGAGATGCACCAGCATGCCGTCGTCGTGAGCCATGCCGACCATCCATGGCTCGGCCAGCTCCATGTAGCTGAACTGGCTGCTAAAAGGTCCATCATGCTCGGTCTGGACCGCCGACGGGCCGATCCCGATCGCGCCATGATCCCTGGCGAAGTCGAGCCAGGACCGGAAGGCTTCCGGCGAGGCCACCTGCTGGCGCGCGTAGTAGTCGGCGTTGCTCTCGTCCTCACCCTGCGGCTCGCTTGGCGCGGCCTCGATGCCGCCCTCGCCCAGCCACAGCAGCAACACCCGCGGCACCTCCGGCATGGTCTGCTCCAGGGCTTCGAGGCTGGCCCTGGAGAAGGTCTGCATGACCAGGCGTCCGGGGCCGTCGCCCACTTTTACCGCCCCGCCCCCCGCAGCCGGCCGAGTCTTGGCGGCACCGCCCAGCCAGCCACGCGCCTCGAGCTTGTCGCGCAGGTCCTGCTCGATCCCCGGGAACTGTTCGGGCACCTTGGTCTCGATATAGAGCCCCGGATGGTTGTCGCCGTTTTCGGCGATGTCGATCACCTCGTCCAGGGTCAGGATCTCGAGCCCCGAGTAACTGTCGCGGGCGCGCTCCGGATAGCTGGCATTGAACCAACTGCCGGCGTCGAGCTGCTTGAGTTCGTCCAGCGTGAAACTCGACACCGGCGCGTCGGCCCGGTCGGGGAACACCTCGGCCACGTCGGTATTGCGGCCCAGGGTATTGTCATGGACGGCCACCAGTACGCCGTCACTGGTGCGCTGCAGATCCAGCTCCAGGTAGTCGACTCCCAGGTCCCGCGCCAGCAGATAGGCGGGCCGGGTCGATTCCGGCGCCTGGTAGGACGCCCCCCGGTGGGCGATCACCGCATCGCAGGGTATCGGGATCTTGGTGCAAAGCGTCGAACCTTGGGGGCTCGCCCCGTCGTCGGCCTGGGCGGCCGCGAACGGCAGCATCAGGCTCAAGCCGCAGATCCGCAGCCAGTGTCGCTTCGCCTTGATCATCGTCGTCTCCTCGGGGATTGTCGGGGTGCTGCGGCGACTGCTCCAACATCGGCTAACGCATGATCTCCACGTTATACCGCGTGGCGGCCATCAACTCGCCGAAAGCGGTCACGGCCGCTTCCACATCGCGCCGGCGCATCGCCGCCAACAGCGTCAGGTGGTGCGGAAAACTGGCGTCGAAGACCTGGTTTCTGTCCTGCGGCGTCTGCCACGACACATAGAGCTCGGAGTGAATCGAGCGTATCAGTTCCACCAGCACCTGGTTGTGACTGGCGCGATAGATGGCGAGATGGAACGCCGAGTCCGCCTCATGAACGCGCAGAAAATCGTCGGCGGCACGGGCGACCTGGTAATCCGACAGGTACTGCGCCATCTCGTCGAACTGGGCCTCGCTGGCATGCCGGGTGGCCAGCGCGATGGCCTTTTCCTCCAGCACCAGGCGTACATCCAGCATCTCCAGCAGGTGACGCCGCGCATCCGTCACGTGCAGTCGCGAGAACAGGCGGAAGGTCTGCTGGTCGCTGACGTAGATCCCCTTGCCGTTGACGACCTGGATCACGCCCTCGGCCTCGAGCCGCTTCAGCCCCTCCCGTAGCGTGGAGCGCCCCACCTGCAGACGCTGCATCCATTCGGCCACCGACGGCAGTCGATCCCCGGCCACCAGCCGCTGCTCGGCAATATAGCTGCCGATCTCGCCGGCCACCGTGTCGGATAAGTAAAGTCTTTTCATCACTGTCCCGCTGATGCCGCTGGGCGGCCGTAGGCAAAAACGGTAACCACAAACCCGCTTAGGTTCAATTGAAGCGCCAGTCACCCTGTGATAATCCTACCTATCAGACAGGCTGACACCTGAATTGTCCACGACCCGAACTCTCTGCTCACCGACCCTGGCGATTTTCATGACGCTCAACGACAACGCCTCCGAGGCCGCTCGGGATTCCGAGATCTGCACCCACGCCTTCGAGGAGCACGAACGCTATGAGGGGGCGATCGCGCCCCCCATTTATCAGACCAGCCTGTTCACGTTCCCGACGCTGGAGCGCTTCACCGAGGTGATGCGCGACGAGCGCAGCCATTTCGTCTACAGCCGCGGCCTCAACCCGACCGTCAAGCTGCTCGAGGACAAGCTCGCCGCGCTGGAGCGGGGGGAGATGGCCAAGGCCTTCGCCTCGGGCATGGGCGCGATCAGCGCGACGATGATGACGCTGCTCGACCAGGGCGACCATGTGCTGCTGGTCAACCAGGCCTACGGCCCGACGCGCCAGCTGCTGGAGCAGATGGCACGATTCGGCGTGAGCTTCAGCGAGACCGGCGGGAGTCGCGGCGAGGTCGAGGCGGCTCTGCGGGACGATACCCGGTTGATCTACATCGAGAGCCCCTCATCGATGCGCATGGCGCTGGCCGATCTCGACGGTATCGCCGAACTGGCCCGAAGCCGGGGCGTGCTCACCGCCATCGACAACACCTGGGCGACCCCGCTATACCAGAAGCCGCTGACTCACGGCATCGACCTGACCCTGCATACGCTCTCCAAGTACATCGGCGGCCACAGCGACCTGGTCGGCGGAGTCGTCGTCGGCCGGCGGGAGCTGGTGGCGTCGATCTTCGAGCACGGCCACCAGTTGCTGGGAGCGGCGCTCTCGCCCCACAGCGCCTTCCTGGCCCTGCGCGGCCTGCGCACGCTACCGATCAGGATGCGCCAGCACCAGGCCAACGTGCTGGAAGTCATCCGCTACCTGGCGACCCAACCCTCGGTGACGGGGCTCCACCACCCGTGCCTCGCCACCGGCGAGCAGGCGGCGTGGGCCGAGAGACAGCTGAGCGGCCACGCCGGACTGCTCAGTTTCGAGATCGTCGATCCGTCCTATGTCCGCATCGCCGGTTTCATCGACACCCTGCGCGTCTTCCGCATCGGCGTGAGCTGGGGCGGCTACGAGTCGCTGGCCATCTCCCAGCGCCAGCCCGACGACACCGGCCCCGCCCTGATCCGCCTGGCGATCGGCCTGGAGGACGTGCAATCCCTGCTCGACGATCTGGAGCGCGCCTTCCGCACGCTGCAATAATCCCGCCACGTCAACCGGAGACGCCACGATGGCCACCACCCGACAACAACAACCCGGGTTTCTCGCCTCGCTCGGACTACTGCTCGTCATTGCCGCCACCATCATCTACGGCATCGTCATCGCAGCGTACGAAACGGAGATGGTATTGATCACCGTCGGCGTCCTGTCGACGCTGTTCGCTGTCGCCCACGGCCGCCGCTGGGACGACATCATGACCATCCTCGCGGACAAGATCCGCACCGCGACCATCGCCATCCTGGTGCTCTACAGCATCGGGCTGATCATCGGGACCTGGCTCGTGGCCGGCGCCATCCCCTACTTCATCTACTATGGGCTGGAACTGATCGACCCCGGCTATCTCTACGTCATGGCGTTCGTCGCCACTGCCATCGTCTCGACCTGCACCGGGACCTCATGGGGATCGGCAGGCACCATTGGCGTAGCGATCATGGGGATCGCGGGGGCCATGGAGATCAACCTGGCGATCACCGCCGGCGCCGTCATCTCGGGAGCCTACTTCGGCGACAAGCTATCGCCGCTCTCCGATACCACGATCATGGCCTCCATGGTGGTCAAGGTGGACCTATACCGCCATATTCGCTACCTGATGTTCACCTCGGTGCCATCCTGCCTGGTCGCGGCGCTCGCCTACTGGGTGCTGGGCACCAGCCTCCATGGCGATGCCCAGTCGCCGGTCATCGCCGCCACCACCACCCAGATCAAAGAGCTTTTCACCCTCAATCCGATCCTGCTGCTCCCGGCGGTCATCATTCTGACCGGGTCGGTGCTCAAGAAGCCGACGCTGGTGGTGCTGTTCGCCTCGACGCTGTGCGCCATGCTGCTGGCGCTGTGGGTACAGGGTCTGCCGCTGTCGGTGGTGGTCCAGGCCGCCGTCTCCGGCTTCAGCGTCGACATGCTGCCCTCTGCCCAGGCGGGAGAGATCAACGACACGCTGCGGACACTGCTGGAACGGGGCGGCCTCTACAGCATGCACGGCACCGTGCTGTTCGTGTTCTGCGCGTTCTTCTTCGCCTCGGCGCTGGAGGCCTCGGGAGCGCTCCATGTGGTTCTCCACCGGACGCTGGAGCAGGTGCGTTCCGCCGGCGGCACCATCCTCGCCTCGCTGATCGCCGGCCTCTGCATCATCTTCGCCACCGGCAACAGCTACGTGACCTTCTTCCTGACCCGCGAGATCTTCGCCGACCAGTACGCCAGCAAAGGGCTTCATCCGCTCAATCTCTCGCGCAGCCTGGAAGACGGCGGCATGATCCCCGAGCCGCTGGCGCCATGGACGGTTTCGGCGGTCTACATGGCGGCGACGCTCGGCGTATCCACGCTCGACTACGCCCCCTGGGCGCTGTTCAACTATCTCGGGATCGTGTTCTCGGCGCTGCTGGCGATCGCCGCGCCATGGACCGGCAGTTTCGGCGTACGCCGACTGGCGCAGAAGGGAAATCCGCCTCGCGCTCGGGTCAACGGGGTTGCGGCGGCGGGCGATCCCCGCTGAGTCTCCCCGACCCCCATCGCCGAGATGGCGATGGGGGTCCCGCGATCACGCCCAGGCATTGACGTTGTCGGCATCCTCGAAATCCGGCCGCTGCGGGTGAACGACACAGAACCGGTGGCCGGTCGGCGCCTCCATGATGGTCCAGCGCTCCAGCCGCTCGACCACCTGCGCACCCAACCCCTCCAACCGGGCCACCTCCGCCTCGATATCGTCGGTCTCGATATCCAGGTGAACCCGACTGGGGTGATCCACCTGCTGTATCAGCACATCGGGCTGATCCGGAGGCGTGGCCAGCTTGCCGTATTTCTCATCGGTCTCGTGACAGGGCCAGCCCAGTGCCCGGGCCCAGAACTCGATGGCGGAAGACTTCTCACCGCCCTGGCTGTCGATGACGAGTCCCGCCAGACGACTCTTGTGCATTTCGTTCTCCTCTCCGTCATGCAGATTCAAAAGGCGTATCACTCCCCAGCATAGCCAGCGTCGGGCACGACGACCTCCCCCGATCGACGCCCACCGCCCCAGTCAGTCCTCACTTCGCCGGGAGCCCTTTTCGCCCCGGCCCCGCCCCGAGTTCGAATCCATTCATGCCAGTCATCGCAACGGGATGGCGGAGGCGGCGCACATGCGTTAAGCTGCGGGCCCATTGCCGTTATCTGTCTGACCGTCGTCACGCGAAGCTGAAAGAGTCGACGACCCTCCATTTTGCCGCCTCCAGGCGCATCAGCCAGCACTGGCATTCCCCGGTAGAGCGTAGCCGCTTCGCTTCGCCATTCGCCGCGACCTAGAGAATAC
>NZNW01000043.1 GCA_002695065.1 Salinicola sp.
CGCCCGTCACGGCGCGTCCAAGGTCTTCATGCAGCCGGCTTCCGAAGGTACCGGCATCATCGCCGGTGGCGCCATGCGCTCCGTGCTGGAACTGGCCGGTGTGCACGATGTTCTGGCCAAGTGCTACGGTTCCACCAATCCGGTGAACGTGGTTCGCGCCACGATCAAGGGCCTTGAATCCATGCAATCTCCGGAAGACATCGCCGCCAAGCGTGGCCTGTCTGTCGAAGAGCTGGCGGGGTAAGCGACCATGGCACAGACGATCAAAATCACTCAGACCCGCAGCACCATCGGTGTCCTGAAGAAGCACAAGGCGACAATGACCGGTCTCGGTCTGCGTCGGATCGGGCATTCGGTCGAGCTGGAAGACACCCCCGCCGTTCGCGGCATGATCAACAAGGTCAACTACCTTGTTCGAGTCGAGGGAGAGTAATCCATGAAACTCAATAGCTTAAGCCCGGCGCCGGGTTCCAAGCACGCTGAAAAGCGTCTTGGTCGCGGTATCGGCTCCGGCCTGGGCAAGACCGGTGGCCGCGGCCACAAGGGTCTCAAGTCTCGTTCCGGCGGTTCGGTCAAACCGGGTTTCGAGGGCGGTCAAATGCCCTTGCAGCGCCGCTTGCCGAAGTTCGGTTTCACCTCGGCGAAGTCGCTGGTGTCCGAAGAGGTCCGTCTGGCCGAGCTGTCCAAGGTCGAAGGCGACGTTGCCGATCTCGCCAGCCTGAAGAAGGCCAACGTGCTCAAGAATGCTACCGAGTACGCCAAGGTCGTTCTGTCCGGCGAGTTGAGCAAGGCGGTTACCGTGCGTGGCCTCAAGGTCACCAAAGGTGCGCGAGCTGCGATCGAAGCGGCCGGTGGCAAAGTAGAGGACTAAATGGCTAAGTCAGGAAACATGCCGGCGAACATGGGTAGCGGTCTCAGCGAGCTGTGGGCGCGCCTGCGTTTCGTCTTCATCGCGATCGTGGTCTACCGAATCGGTGCCCACATCCCCGTCCCCGGCATCGATCCTGACCAGCTGGCTGCCCTGTTTCGGGAGAACCAGGGCACCATCCTGGGCATGTTCAACATGTTTTCGGGGGGTGCGCTGCAGCGCATGAGCATCTTCGCGCTGGGGATCATGCCGTACATCTCCGCGTCGATCATCATGCAGCTTCTGACCGCGGTATCGCCTCAGCTCGAAGCGCTGAAGAAAGAGGGCGAAGCCGGCCGCCGCAAGATCAACCAGTACACCCGCTACGGTACGGTGTTGCTGGCCCTGATCCAGGCGACCGGCATGTCAGTTGGTCTGGTCAGTCAGGGCGTCGCCTATTCGGGTGACATCAGCTTCTACTTTACGGCCGTCGTGACGTTCGTCGCCGGTGCGGTATTCCTGATGTGGCTCGGCGAGCAGATTACCGAGAAAGGGATCGGCAACGGTATTTCGCTGATCATCTTCTCCGGCATCGTGGCTGGCCTGCCCAGCGCGATCGGGCAATCGTTCGAGCTGGCTCGCAATGACGGTGCCTGGAACGTGTTGCCGCTGTTGGCGCTTTCGATTCTGGGCATCGCCACGGTGGCGTTCGTGGTGTTCATCGAGCGCGGCCAGCGCCGCATCACGGTGAACTACCCGCGGCGTCAGGTCGGCAACAAGATGTATGCGGGACAGAGCAGTTACCTGCCGCTGAAGGTCAACATGGCGGGCGTGATTCCGCCGATCTTCGCGTCGAGTATTCTGCTGTTCCCGGGTTCCATCGGTCAGTGGCTGGGCCAGGGCGATGGCTTCGAGTGGCTGCAGGTGGCTTCACAGCAACTTGCACCCGGCGCACCCCTGTACATCATCCTGTTTGCCGCGGCAGTGCTGTTCTTCTGCTTCTTCTATACGGCGTTGGTGTTCAATCCCAAGGATGTCGCCGACAACCTGAAGAAGTCAGGGGCTTTCCTGCCGGGAATCCGTCCAGGAGAGCAGACGGCTCGCTACGTGGACAAGGTGATGACGCGACTGACGCTGTTCGGGGCGCTCTACATCACGCTGGTCTCGTTGATGCCGCAGTTCCTGGTGGTGGCCTGGCAGGTGCCGTTCTACTTCGGCGGGACGTCGCTGCTGATCGTGGTCGTGGTAATCATGGACTTCATGGCCCAGGTTCAATCGCATCTGATGTCTCATCAGTATGAGTCGGTGATGAAGAAATCGAACCTGAAAGGCTACGGTAGCGGCGGCCTGACGCGCTAGCCCCCGCGAGAGAGCATTTGGAGAGAACGATGAAAGTTCGAGCTTCTGTAAAGAAAATGTGCCGTAACTGCAAGATCATTCGGCGCAACGGCGCAGTTCGCGTGATTTGTACCGAGCCGCGTCACAAGCAGCGCCAGGGCTGATTTGACCCTAGCACTGTGAGTAAAAAGCGGGCCATGGCATATCCCTTGCCTTGAGAGAGGTTAAGGGGTATGCTATTGCGCCCTTTGTGGACGACTAAAACGAGCAAGCCGCTCAACATTCGGAGTAAGCTGATGGCCCGTATTGCAGGCGTCAATATCCCGGACAACAAGCATGCGGCGATCTCGCTGACCTACATCTACGGGATTGGCCGCACGCGTGCACAGAGTATCTGTGTCGCTGCCGGCATCGCACCGACCGCCAAGGTCCAGGAACTGTCAGGCGAAGAGCTCGACGTTCTGCGTACCGAAGTGGGCAAGTACACCGTAGAAGGCGACCTTCGCCGTGATGTGACGCTGAATATCAAGCGTCTCATGGACTTGGGTTGCTACCGTGGTCTGCGCCATCGTCGTGGTCTACCGCTGCGTGGTCAGCGTACCAAGACCAATGCGCGTACCCGTAAGGGACCGCGTAAACCGATTCGTAAGTAATTAACGTTCCGGCGTTTAAGATCAGGATACATCAACATGGCTAACCCGCGTAGTAACCGTAAAAAGGTTAAAAAGCAGGTCGTGGATGCGGTAGCACACATCCACGCCTCTTTTAACAATACGATCGTGACGATCACAGACCGCCAGGGCAATGCGCTTTCTTGGGCAACTGCCGGTGGTTCGGGTTTTCGTGGTTCTCGCAAGAGCACCCCGTTCGCAGCTCAAGTGGCGAGTGAACGTGCAGCGACTGCTGCAGCCGAGTATGGTGTGAAAAACGTCGACGTGCTGGTCAAGGGCCCCGGTCCTGGCCGTGAGTCTGCCGTGCGTGCATTGAATGCCGCCGGCTTCCGCGTACAGAGCATCACTGACGCGACGCCGATTCCGCACAACGGATGCCGTCCGCCGAAGAAACGCCGCGTTTAAGGAGACAGACTCATGGCTCGTTATCTAGGTCCCAAGTGTAAACTGTCTCGTCGTGAGGGTACCGATCTCTTCCTCAAGAGCGGTGTCACTCCCTTCGAGAAGAAGTGCAAATCCGAGCAGATCCCGGGTGTGCACGGCCAGCGCCGTCAGCGTCTTTCCGACTACGGCTTGCAGCTTCGCGAGAAGCAGAAAGTGCGTCGTATTTACGGCGTGCTAGAAAACCAGTTCCGCAACTACTACAAGGAAGCCGCTCGCCTGAAAGGCGCGACCGGTGAAGTCTTGCTGCAGTTGCTGGAATGCCGACTGGACAACGTGGTCTATCGCATGGGCTTCGGCTCCACGCGCAACGAATCACGCCAGTTGGTCAGCCACAAGGCGATTTCGGTCAACGGCCGTACCGTCAACGTGGCGTCCTATCAGGTGCGCCCCGGCGACGTCGTTTCTGTTCGCGAGAAGGCCAAGAACCAGGCCCGTATCCAGCAGGCCCTGTCCATCGCTGCCAACCGCGGCGACGTGACGTGGATCGACATCGATTCGAAGAAGATGGAAGGCACTTTCAAGGCTGTCCCGGAACGCGGCGACCTGTCTGCCGACATCAACGAAAACCTGATCGTCGAGCTGTACTCCAAGTAAGGCTTGGAGCCGGGCCGTTACAGCGGCCCGGTTCCCGCCTGGAGTACCGATATTCGTTTGGCAGCCTGGGAAGGTGTTCATATGCAGCGTTCAGTGACAGAGTTTCTCCGTCCCCGCGACATCAAGGTCGAAGAGGTCAGTGCACATCACGCCAAGATCGTGCTGGAACCCTTCGAACGTGGTTTCGGCCATACCTTGGGGAATGCGCTGCGTCGCATCCTGCTCTCTTCGATGCCTGGCTGTGCCATTGTCGAAGCGGAAATCGAAGGCGTGTTGCATGAGTACAGCGCCATCGAGGGTGTTCAGGAAGACGTCATCGAGATTCTTTTGAATCTCAAGGACGTGGCCATCAAGATGCATGGTCGCGACGAAGCCGTCCTCACCTTGAACAAGCAGGGCCCCGGTGTAATGACCGCAGGCGACATTGCTGTCGGTCATGATGTCGAGATCGTCAATCCGGATCACGTGATTGCTCACCTCAACGATGGCAGCGAGCTGAAAATGCAGCTGAAGATCGTTCGGGGCCGCGGTTACGAGCCTGCGGATGCGCGTCTCTCCGACGAGGACGAATCCCGTGCCATCGGTCGTCTGCAGCTGGATGCGACTTTCAGCCCCGTTCGTCGCGTGTCCTACGCGGTGGAAGCGGCTCGCGTCGAGCAGCGGACCGACCTGGACAAGCTGGTCATCGATCTCGAAACCGACGGCACTCTGGATCCCGAAGAAGCGATTCGCCGCAGTGCGACCATTCTTCAGGAACAGCTGGCCGCCTTCGTCGATCTCGAAGCCGACAGAGAGCAGGAAATCGAAGAGGAAGAAGATCAGATCGATCCGATTCTTCTGCGCCCCGTGGATGATCTCGAACTCACGGTTCGCAGCGCCAACTGCCTGAAGGCCGAGAATATTTACTACATTGGCGATTTGATTCAGCGCACGGAAGTCGAGCTGCTCAAGACGCCGAACCTTGGCAAGAAGTCCTTGAACGAGATCAAGGACGTGTTGGCTTCGCGCGGTCTTTCGCTCGGCATGCGGTTGGAAAACTGGCCGCCGGCGAGCTTGAAAGACGACAAGGCTTCCGCCTGACGACGGTGTGCGCCGGGGCTCCGGCTCCCGCGCTCCTGTTCAGCGTCGAATCCAGTGTGCCGACTCGAATCACCAGTTTGGTAAGGAATAGCAATCATGCGTCATCGTAAGAGTGGTCGTCATCTGAATCGGACCAGCTCGCATCGGCACGCCATGTTCAAGAACATGTGCACCTCGCTGGTCGAGCATGAAGTGATCAAGACTACCCTGCCCAAGGCCAAGGAGCTGCGTCGTCATATCGAGCCGCTGATCACTCTGGCCAAGCAGGATAGCGTGGCGAATCGCCGTCTGGCGTTCAGCCGCACCCGCTCCAAGGAAGCCGTCGGCAAGCTCTTCAACGAGCTTGGTCCGCGTTACGTCAACCGCCCGGGCGGCTACGTCCGTGTGCTGAAGTGCGGTTTCCGCACCGGCGACAACGCCCCGATGGCCTACATCGAGCTGGTCGATCGTCCGGTCGTCGAAGAAGCCGCTGGCGACGAATAAGTCCCACGCTTCCTGCACGACAAAAAACCGGCTATCCAGTCTTCTGGGTAGCCGGTTTTCTTTTGCCTGATATTTCGGGATTTGACGATCAAGGGCGGTCATCGACGGGATGGTGCTGCATTGACGAGCGGGTGTCGCCCTCTCGTCAACGCAGCATGCCGGCGTAGCGGCTTCAGGCGCGCTTGGCCTTACGCGCCTTGGGTTCGGGCAGCAGCGGTGCCAGGAAATTGCCCGTGTGGGAGTGCTCGAGTCCCGCCACCTGCTCTGGCGTCCCCTCCGCGATGATACGCCCGCCACCGGAGCCACCTTCCGGGCCGAGATCGATGACCCAGTCGGCAGTCTTGATCACGTCCAGGTTGTGCTCGATCACCACCACCGTGTTGCCGTGGTCGCGTAGCCGATGGAGCACGCCGAGCAGTTGGCGGATATCCTCGAAATGCAGCCCCGTGGTGGGCTCGTCGAGAATGTAGAGCGTCTGACCGGTATCGCGCTTGGCCAGCTCCCGCGCCAGCTTGACGCGCTGTGCCTCGCCGCCGGAGAGGGTGGTGGCGCTCTGGCCGAGGCGGACGTAGGAGAGCCCGACATCCATCAGCGTCTGCAGGCGTCGCGCGATCGCCGGCACCGGGCTGAAGAACTCCAGCGCCTCTTCGATAGTCATCTCGAGCACTTCGTGAATGCTCTTGCCCTTGTAGTGAATCTCCAGTGTCTCGCGGTTGTAGCGCTTGCCCTTGCAGACGTCGCAGGGCACGTAGATATCCGGCAGGAAGTGCATCTCCACCTTGATCATGCCCTCGCCCTGGCACGCCTCGCAGCGGCCGCCCTTGACGTTGAAGCTGAAGCGTCCCGGCTTGTAGCCGCGGGCCCGCGCCTCCTGGGTGCCGGAAAAGAGTTCGCGGATCGGGGTGAAGATGCCGGTGTAGGTGGCGGGATTGGAGCGCGGCGTGCGGCCGATCGGACTCTGGTCGATGTCGATGATCTTGTCGAGCTGGTCGAGACCCTCGATGCTGCGATACGGAGCCGCGGTGAGCGTCGTGGCGCGATTGAGTTCACGCGCCGCGATCGGCATCAGCGTCGAGTTGATCAGGGTCGACTTACCGGAACCGGAGACGCCGGTCACGCAGACGAACAGACCCAGCGGCAGCGCCAGGTCGACACCCTGCAGGTTGTTGCCGGTGGCGCCACGCAGATGGAGCTGCTTGTCCGGATTGACCGGGATGCGATAGGGCGGCACCTCGATACAGCGCTTTCCGGAGAGATACTGACCCGTCAACGACTCCGGAGCCGTCTCGATATCGTGGGGCGTACCCTGGGCCACGATGGTGCCGCCATGCACGCCGGCGCCAGGGCCGATATCGAGCACGTGGTCGGCGGCGCGAATGGCGTCCTCGTCGTGCTCGACCACGATCACGGTATTGCCCAGGTCGCGCAGGCGAATCAGCGTGCGCAGCAGACGATCGTTGTCGCGCTGATGGAGGCCGATCGAGGGTTCGTCGAGGATGTACATCACCCCGACCAGGCCGGCACCGATCTGGCTGGCCAGGCGGATGCGCTGGGCCTCGCCACCGGAGAGCGTATCGGCGCTGCGCTCCAGGGTCAGATAGTCGAGCCCGACGTTGACCAGAAATTCGAGTCGGGCATGAATCTCGTGGACGATCTTGACCGCGATTTCGCCCTTCCTCCCCGGGAGCGTCAACTGGCGGAAGTAGTCCCAGGCTTCGCCCACCGGCATCCGGGTCAGCGTCGGAAGATTGTTGCCGTCGATGAACACATGGCGCGCCTCGCGCTTGAGACGGGCCCCGTCGCAGGTCGGGCAGGGGCGTACCGCGAGGTACTTGGCCAGGTCGTCGCGAACCATCGATGACTCGGTCTCGCGGTAGCGACGCTCCAGGTTGGGCAGTACGCCCTCGAACGGATGCTCCCGCGTCACCTTGCGGCCGCGGTCGTTGACGTAGCTGAAGGCGATGTCGTCCTTGCCGCTACCGTTGAGTATGAGGTCGCGCTCGTGGCGCGCCAGATCGTTCCACGGCGTATCCAGCGTGAACCGATAGTGTTCGGCGACCGCCTGCAACTGGCTGAAGTAGTAGATGCTGCGGCGATCCCAGCCCTTGATCGCCCCCTCGGCCAGCGACAGCTCCGGATGACTGATCAGCTTGTCCGGGTCGAAAAACTGGCGCACGCCCAGGCCGTCGCAGGTCGGACAGGCGCCGGCCGGGTTGTTGAACGAGAACAGCCGGGGTTCCAGTTCGCTCAGCGAGTAGCCGCAGATCGGGCAGGCGAAGCGCGATGAGAACGCCAGGTCTTCCTGCTCGCCGTCCATGAAATGAATGATCGCGGTGCCGTCGGCCAGGTTGAGGGCGGTCTCGAAGGACTCGGCCAGACGCTGCTGCAGATCCGGGCGAACCTTGATGCGGTCGACCACCACGCTGATGTCGTGCTTGCGTTTCTTGTCGAGCGCCGGCACGTCGTCGAGTTCGACGGTGTGCCCGTCGATCACGGCTCGCACGAACCCCTGGGCCCGCAGCTCGCTGATCAACTGCAGGTGCTCGCCCTTGCGGCCCTTGACCACCGGCGCCAGCAGCATCAGCCGGCTGCCCTCGGGCAGCGCCAGCACCTGATCGACCATCTGCGAGACGGTCTGCGCCTCGAGCTCTTCGTCGTGATCCGGGCATCGCGGCGTACCGGCGCGGGCGAACAGCAGACGCAGATAGTCGTAGATTTCGGTGATGGTGCCGACGGTGGAGCGCGGATTGTGCGAGGTCGATTTCTGCTCGATGGAGATGGCCGGCGAGAGCCCTTCGATATGGTCGACGTCGGGCTTTTCCATCATCGACAGGAACTGGCGGGCGTAGGTCGACAGGGATTCGACATAACGTCGCTGCCCCTCGGCGTAGAGCGTGTCGAACGCGAGTGAAGACTTACCCGAACCGGAGAGACCGGTTACCACGATCAACTTGTCGCGCGGCAGTTCGACATCAATGTTCTTCAGGTTATGGGTCCGTGCGCCCCTGACCAGAATGCTGTCCATGACTACCTCGTGCTGCGACGCGGGAAACGACCATTATAGGTCGCGGATCAAATGCCCGGCAAAGCCGGCTGCTTTCACTGGAGGAGAGCGAGCGGTAAAATGCATCGCTCATCCCGAATCATCCTCGGCTCATGCCGAGTTCACCCAACGTTGTGACCTCCATGACTTCTCGTTTTCTCGTTACCGAACGACGTGCCATCGTCGGGCTGGCCAGCCTGTACGCCTCGCGAATGCTGGGGCTGTTCATGGTCCTGCCGGTGCTGGCGCTGTATGCCGATCATCTCGACGGCGCCACCCCTCTGCTTGTCGGCATGGCACTGGGCGGCTACGGCCTGACCCAGGCCATTCTGCAGATCCCCTTCGGCCTGCTCTCCGATCGTATCGGGCGCAAGGCGGTCATCGCCGGAGGCCTGCTGCTGTTCATCATCGGCAGCGTCGTCGCCGCCAGTGCCACTTCCATCACCGGCATCATCATCGGGCGCTGCCTGCAGGGCAGTGGCGCGGTCGCCGGCGCCATCATGGCGCTGCTGGCGGATCAGACCCGCGAGGAGATTCGCACCGCGGCGATGGCGACCATCGGGCTCTCGATCGGCGTGGCATTCGCTATCGCCATGGTCGTGGGGCCCCTGGTCGCGGATGTCGGCGGGCTCGCCGGCGTATTCTGGTTCACCGCGATACTCTCTGCCTGCGGACTGCTGATCCTGTGGAAGCTGGTGCCGCGAGCGCCGAAGCGGATGCCGCATCGCGATGTCGGCATCGATCGTCGTCAATTGCGCGCCACGCTGGGACAAGGCGACCTTCTGCGGCTCGATTTCTCGATCTTCGCCCTCCACCTGATTCTGACGGCGTGCTTCACGGCACTGCCGTTTCGGCTCGAATCGCTGGGTTTCGCCCCAGCGGATCACGGCTGGGTCTACCTGCCGGTCATGGCGCTGGCCTTCGTCGGCATGATCCCGCTGGTCATCGTGGCCGAGAAGTATCGCAAGATGAAGCCTGTGTTCGTCGGCGCCGTCGCGGCGATGACATTGATTCTGCTCGGCTTCGGCGAATTGGCGAATGATCGAGTCGCCCTGCTGACCCTACTTTGGGGCTTTTTCGTCGTCTTCAATCTGCTGGAGGCAACACTGCCGTCGATGATCAGCAAACTGGCGCCGGCGGGAGCCAAGGGCACCGCCATGGGCGTCTACTCGACCAGCCAGTTCTTTGGCGCCTTTCTCGGCGGTACCTTGGGCGGCGCCCTGTCCCAGGGCTTCGGCGTCCAGAGCGTCTTCCTGGGCACGGCGGTGGTCGGGGCGATCTGGCTGGCCGTGGTCTGGAAGATGCCGGCGCCACGCCATCTCTCCAGCGAGATCATCGTACTCGACGAGCAATCCATGGGCATGCTCGATACACTACTCGAGCGCTTTGTCGCGGTGGCCGGCGTCGAGGACGCCGTGGTCGTACCCGAAGAACAGGTCGCCTATCTCAAGGTCGACCGCGAGCGCCTGGATGTCGAGGCGCTGGCCCGTATCGCAGGCAACCAATGGCAACGAACCGACGCCTGAGAGCGTCGCAACGCAGGAATGCGAGGAGACAACGATGGCCCGAGGTGTAAACAAAGTCATCCTGATCGGCAACCTGGGACAGGATCCGGAAGTGCGCTTCCTGCCCTCGGGGAATCCGGTGTGCAACCTGCGCATCGCGACTACCGATAGCTGGACCGATCGCCAGAGCGGCCAGCGCCAGGAGCGCACGGAATGGCACAGCGTGGTGCTGTTCAACAAGCTGGCGGAGATCGCCCAGCAGTACGTCAAGAAAGGCTCGCGAATCTATATCGAAGGCCGCCTGCAGACCCGCAAGTGGCAGGGGCAGGATGGCCAGGATCGCTACTCCACCGAGATCGTCGGCAACGACATGCAGATGCTGGACTCTCGTGGCGGTGGCCAGGGCGGCGGGGATTACGCCCAGCCACAGGGCCAGTATGGCGGAGCGCCGCAGGATGGCGGCTACGATCAGCAGCCGCAGCAGGGCGGTTACGGCGGCAACCCGCAACAGCCGCAGCAACCGCAGCAGCGTCCGGCTCAGGGCCAGCGCCCGCCGCAGCAGGGCCAGCCGGCTCCACAGCCGAATCAGAATCCGAACTACGGCGCACCCAACCCCGGTAGCTTCGACGATTTCGATGACGAGATTCCGTTCTAGCGCTCATCTACCAGCGTCGTGGGACCCTTGCCCGTACCGGCATCGAGACGGTGAGTTCCGGGCGATCCCTCGGCCGCCACGGTAGCGCCCGTCTTCGAACGGAACCCCGGTCGTGGGGCGGACGGCTCTCTTGACCGGTGGCCATGGCCCGAGCCCTGTATTGCACGGGGCTCGGGCCTTTTGGTTTCGGCCCGGCCCCGTGTGAATTGTCGTGATCGATGGAGCGCCCGGCGATGATTGTCTCCAGGCCCCGTCCAGCGGGCCCCATTCCGGCCGTTTCCCGGTGATGGACGATCCCGAAGTGGCTCCTGATTCCCAGCGCGCAGAGACGGTCCCTCCTCGGTGCCTTGCCGATCCGGAGGGCGGGAGGTCACTTCGACGCCATCGCCGCGTGACCCTCACGCACGATGCCCATGGCGATATCACCGGTGGCCAGGGCGAGGCGGCATCCT
The DNA here is from genome assembly GCA_002695065.1 of Salinicola sp. Lineage (GTDB taxonomy): Bacteria > Pseudomonadota > Gammaproteobacteria > Pseudomonadales > Halomonadaceae > Salinicola. The sequence continues at coordinate 11,113 of NZNW01000043.1, forward strand.
TACTCCTTGAACGGGAGTGGCCTCGGCAGTCTCGACGCGGGAGGCCGGGAATTCTAGAATAGCACCCTAGATAGTCATCTAATGATTTGCGTGTGCTGCAAGTTCCCGCGTGGCGACGGCGTCCCTCCAACCGTGGCGGGGATGCGTCGATTCCACGTCGCCCTTTCACGTCAAGAGTGTCTTCATGCCACAACGTATTCCCGATGAGGCTCGCTTGCCCGAGCTGACGCTGCGAGGCGTCGTTCTGGGCGCCGTCATCACGCTGCTGTTCACGGCTTCCAACGTCTATCTGGGGCTCAAGGTCGGGCTGACCTTTGCCTCGGCGATCCCTGCCGCGGTCATCTCCATGGCCGTGCTGCGGCGCGTGGCGGGGGCCAACAAGCTTGAAAACAACATGGTCCAGACCCAGGCCTCTGCGGCGGGAACGCTCTCCGCGATCATCTTCGTGCTGCCGGGGCTGCTGATGATCGGCTACTGGCAGGGCTTCCCGTTCTGGCAGACCACGGCGATCTGCGCCATCGGCGGCATTCTCGGCGTGCTCTACACGATCCCGCTGCGCCGGGTGATGGTGGTACAGAGCGATCTCCCCTATCCGGAAGGGATCGCGGCGGCGGAGATTCTCGAGGTCGGCAGCCGCGATTCGACGACGCCGGATGCGGCCCGCGGCGCCAACGAAGGCCAGCCTGGCGACGAGGGTGCCGGCGCAGCCGTGGGCGAGCCTGGTGCCAAGGAGATCCTGCTGGGCGGTGTCGTCGCGGCCGGCTTCTCCATCGCCAGCGGCGGCCTGCGGGTGCTGGCGGACAGCGTCAGCGTGTGGTTCTCGGCCGGGCGCGCGGCTTTCCAGCTCTCGACCGGGTTCTCGCTGGCGCTGGTCGGAGCCGGCTATCTGGTCGGTATCGTGGGCGGGATGGCGATACTGATCGGGACGCTGATCGCCTGGGGCATCGCGGTCCCCTGGTTGACCAGCATCACCCCGCCGGAGGCGGGGCAGTCGCTGGCCGATGCCGGCATGGCGCTGTGGTCCGACAAGGTCCGCTTCATCGGCGCCGGCACCATCGGGATCGCGGCGATCTGGACGCTGGCGACACTGTTCAAGCCGATGCTGGTCGGCATTCGCACGTCACTGGGCGCGATGCGCGGGGACCAGGGCGCGTTCCGCGATCAGGTGCGGACCGAGCGCGACCTGCCGGCGGGCATCATCCTGGCGTTGACCGGGGTGCTGCTGGTGCTGCTGACCGTGGTTTTCGCGATCTTCCTTCACGGCGCGGCACCGCAGCTGGCCGGCGCCGCATTCTGGACGCTGACCCTGGGCAGCGTGCTGTTCGCCGGCGTGTTCGGCTTCCTGATCGCCGCCGCCTGCGGCTACATGGCCGGGCTGGTCGGTTCCTCCAGCAGCCCGATTTCGGGCATCGGCATCGTGGCGGTCATTCTGGTGTCGCTGCTGCTGCTGGGTTTCACCGCCATCAGCGATGCGTTCGATTCGCTGGATCCGGCGGTGGCGCGCATGCTGCCGACGGCGCTGGCACTGTTCGTGACCTCTGTCATTCTCGCCGTGGCGGCGATCTCCAACGACAACCTCCAGGATCTCAAGACCGGCTATCTGGTCGGCGCCACGCCGTGGCGCCAGCAGGTGGCGCTGATCATCGGTTGCGTGGTCGGGGCGCTGGTCATTCCGCCGGTGCTTTCGCTGCTCTACAACGCCTATGGCTTCGCCGGGGCGATGCCCCGGGAGGGCATGGATCCCGGCCAGGCGCTGGGAGCGCCCCAGGCCTCGCTGATGACCGCCATCGTGCGCGGCGTGTTCTCCCACGATCTCGAATGGACGATGATCGTCATCGGCCTGGCGATCGGCGCCGTGCTGATCGGCATCGACGAGCTGCTGCGCAAGCGCGGGGGTGGGGCACGCTTGCCGGTGCTGGCAGTGGGTATCGGCATCTATCTGCCCCCGAGCATCAATATGCCGCTGGTGATCGGCGCCGTGCTGGGCTGGCTGATCGATCGCCGGCTCCGCGCCCGCGCCAGGGCGCGGGGCGATGACGTCGAACGCGCTTCTGAGCGGCCGCGCCGCCGTGGCGTGCTGCTCGCCTCCGGGCTGATCGTCGGCGAGAGCCTGGTCGGCGTGCTGCTGGCTGGCATCATCGGCCTGAGCGGGGCGCCGGCGCCGTTGGCGCTGGTCGGGGACGATTTCGCCGCTATCGCCCAGTGGCTGGGGCTGGCGGTGTTCGTCGTCGTCTGCCTCGGTTTCTACCGCCGCGTGCTGGCGGCGCCCGTGGCCAGGTGACCCCGGCGTGCTACAGCGTCGAGTCGTTGGGCATGATCACCGCCGTGGTGGCGATGCCGCCGGTCTCGACGGCGATCTCGAACAGCGCACCGGCCAGCGGCTCGTCATGGCAGCCGGTGGCCGCCGAGGTGACGAACAGCCGGTCCAGTGCGTCGCCACCGAAGATGCAGGAGGTGGGGCGGGAGACGGGCAGGGCGATCTCCCGGTCCAGCGAGCCATCGGCGTGGAATCGGGCGATACGGCCGCCGTCCCACAGCGCGATCCAAAGCCCGCCCTCGCGATCGCAGGTCATGCCGTCCGGGTAGCCGGTGCCGGGGGCTAGCCGTATGTGCTCGCGACGATTCGACAGTTCGCCGTCATCGTCGAGATCGAAGGCAAACACGGTCTGGCGCGCGCTGTCGTTATGGTAGAGTGTGTCGCCGTGCGGGCTGATGGCGGGGCCGTTGGTGACGTGATATTCACTGTCCATCCGGATGACGCCACGGCTGTCGAGGCGAAACAGATGGCCTCGCGCCTCGTTCTCGGCGTCGTCCATGGAACCGAACCAGAGCCGGCCGCGCGTATCGCTTCCGGCGTCGTTGAGGCGGTCGCCCGCCGGTAGCCACTCGATCGGCGTCAGGCGCTTGCCGATGCGGGGGCCCTGCTCGTCGAGTTCGAGCTCCACGACCCCGGAGCGCAGGCCGGCAACGAAGCCGCCCCCTTCGCGAGGCAGCAGCCAGCAGCACGCTTCTTCGAGATCCCAGCTTCGACGCTCGCCGTCTTCGGGGTGATAGACGTGTAGCCTGGCCCGTCGAATATCGACGAACACCAGGGCGTGGAGGGTGTCGGACCAGATGGGGCCTTCGCCGAGTTCGGCGCCAATCTCCCAGGCTACGGCGACATCCTTGTTCATGTTGACTCTCTCCATGGGTGAGCGAAGTGGCGAGCGGTTCCTGCAGGGGCCGATGTCTGACACTATCGATGACCGCCAAGATCGATGACCGCCACGATCGATGTCCGCAAGATCGGTACTTTCCCGTCATCGAGCCTCGAGCGGACAGGGCGTCTTCTCTCATAGTGCCGGGATCGGCCAGGGAAGTGTAGTTCTCAGAAACGTAAGGATTCCAGAGCGATGAGGCGTTCCGAGGTGCCATCGTGAAGTGTTTGGTGTTGCAGGCGGAGCACTGCCTGAGCCGGGCGTTGCACGCCATCTCCGGGCAACGTGGCGATATCGAATATGTCTCGTTGCCGGACGTGGCGGATGCCGAGGCGTTGGCCATGGTCGAGCCCGATACCGTGATCGTGCCCCCGCTGGCGGATCCGGGGCGCTGCGAGCCGGCGGTGGTCTACGCCCACGCCGACCGGGTGGAGGCGTTGCTCGAGTCGTGCCGGGCACGGCAGATCCCGCTGGTCTGGTGCGTCTCCGACGCGCTGTACGAGGATGGAGCGGACGCTCCCATCGACGAGGATGTCCTGCCGCGGCCGCGGGACGAGGCGATGCGCCGACTGGTCGCCGTCGGCGAACTCGTGCGCCGCCACCCCCGGCACCTGATATGGCGCCTGGGTCCGCTGTTCGGACGCGAGGGCGACGATGCCTGGTTGAGCGAGCTGATCGACTCGCTGATGCGTGGCGAATCGGTCAGGGCGGCCAGGGACCTGGTGGTGTGCCCGACCTCCGTCATGGCCGTGGCACGTGCCCTGACGGGCGTGTTGCTGCAGCTCGAGAGCGGTGCCAGCGGCTGGGGCACCTACCACCTCTGCGGCACCGAGCCGGTCAGCGTCTTCACCTTCTGTTCCGTGGTGCGGACACAGCTGGAGACCCGGCTGGCGGGCGTGGGAGAGTCGCCGATGCTGGGAGGGCTGGAAGGGCTCGACCAGCACCACGACACGCCGCTGCGACGCGTGCTCAACTGTCGCCGGCTGCTCGATGTCTTCGGTATTCATCAGAAGTCCTGGCGCCTGGAGCTCGGGTTGATGCTGGACGCGTGGTGTCAGGAGCGCTATCCCGATCAAGATGAGGTCGACAATGGCGACCAACGTCGCAGCAGAGAGGAAGCGGCCGGTACATGAAAGTCTTTCGCAGCATCATCTTCTATATCGGTTACTTCCTGGCGATCCTGGTCTCGGGATTGCTGATGTTGCCGGTGGGCTTTGCCTTGCCGATACGCTGGCGCTTTCGGCTGTTCAACTGGCACAACCGTTTCATCGTCGGCTGGCTCTCCATCACCTGTGGCATCCGCTATCGGGTGACGGGGCGTGAACGGGTACCGGAGGGGCCCTGCGTGGTGCTGGCCAACCACCAGAGCGAGTGGGAAACCGTCTACCTGCAGTTGCTCAAGACACCGATCTGCACCGTGCTCAAGAAAGAGCTGCTCAACATCCCGCTGTTCGGCTGGGGGGTGCGGCTGCTGCGACCGATCCCGCTGGACCGGTCGAAGCCATCGGCCGCCATGCGCCAGGTGCTCTCCCACGGCAAGCAGCGCCTGGAAGAGGGGTTGTCGGTGCTGATCTTCCCCGAGGGAACCCGCGTGCCGCCAGGGCAGCGGCGCCGTTTCAACAAGAGCGGCGCGGTCATCGCCTGCCGCACCGGCGTGCCGGTGCTGCCGGTGGCGCACAATGCCGGCGAGCGTTGGGGACGACACTGGGTCAAGCAGCCGGGGGTGCTCAATGTCGTGGTGGGGGAACCGATCGAGACGGTGGGTCGCAAACCCGAAGAGGTGATGGCCGAGATGGAGGCGTGGATCGAGGGTACCTTGAACGAGATTTCCGAAGTGCCGCGCCCCGCGTCGCCGGACAAGGCCGCACCCGCGGAGCTGCCTTCCTGAGACGTGGGAAGGGATGAATCCGGCCATGAAAAAGGCGCCCCGCGGGGCGCCTTTCACGTTGACTGCTGGCGTACCGGCGGTCAGCTCTCGAAGCGATCCAGAACCAGGCAGGCGTTGGTGCCGCCGAAGCCGAAGCTGTTGGAGAGCACCCGCCTGACGTCGACGTCGTCGCGACGCTGGCGAACGATATCGAAACCGCAGGCCTGCTCGTCGAGCGTGTCGATATTGGCCGACGCGCAGATGAAGCGGTTCTCCATCATCAGCAGCGAGTAGATCGCCTCCTGGACCCCGGTGGCGCCCAGCGAATGGCCGGTCAGCGACTTGGTCGAGCTCATCGCCGGCGTACTGTCGCCGAAGACCTCGCGGATCGCCTTGAGTTCGGCGACATCGCCCACCGGCGTCGAAGTGCCGTGGGTGTTGACGTAGTCGACCTTGCCTTCCAGCCCGGCCAGCGCCTGACGCATGCAGCGCGCTGCGCCTTCGCCGGAGGGGGCGACCATGTCGTGGCCGTCGGAGGTGGCGCCGTAGCCGGTGATCTCGGCATAGATTCTGGCGCCGCGGGCCTTGGCGTGTTCGAGTTCCTCGATCACCAGCATGCCGCCACCGCCGGCGATGATGAAACCGTCGCGATCGGTGTCGTAGGGGCGCGAGGCTTTTTCCGGCGTATCGTTGTAGCCGGTGCTCAGCGCGCCCATGGCGTCGAACAGGCACGACAGCGTCCAGTGCTCCTCCTCGCCGCCGCCGGCGAAGACCACATCCTGCTTGCCGAGCTGGATCTGCTCGACAGCGCTGCCGATACAGTGGGCCGACGTGGCGCAGGCCGAGGAGATCGAGTAGTTGACCCCCTTGATCTGGAACGGCGTCGCCAGGCACGCCGAGACGGTGCTGCCCATGGTCCGGGTGACCCGATAGGGGCCGACGCGCCGCAGGCCCTTCTGGCGCATGATGTCCGCCGCCTCGACCTGGTTGGCGCTGGAGGCGCCCCCGGAGCCGGCGATCAGGCCGGTGCGAGGATTGGAGATGTCGCCGGCTTCGAGCCCGGCGTCGTCGATCGCCTGCTGCATGGCGATATAGGCGTAGGCCGCCGCATCCCCCATGAAGCGCAGCTGCTTGCGATCGACGAGAGACTCGATGTCGATGTCGACGATACCGGCGACCTGGCTACGAAAGCCGAGTTCGGCATATTCCGGCTTGAAGCGAATGCCGGAACGCCCCTGGCGCAGAGAGTCGAGCACCTGTTGGGCGTCGTTGCCCAGACAGGAAACGATACCCAGGCCGGTGACTACCACTCGTTTCATGGAAGCCTCCCGCTCAGAATTTCTCAGTGTTAGTGAACAGACCGACGCGCAAGTCCTTGGCCTGATAGATATCCTGACCGTCGACCGACAGCGTGCCGTCGGCGATGCCCAGCACCAGGCGGCGCGTGATCACGCGCTTGATCTCGATATGATACGAAACCTGGCCAGCGCTCGGCAGGATCTGTCCGGAGAACTTGACCTCGCCGCAGCCCAACGCCCGGCCGCGACCGGGATTCCCCAGCCAGCCGAGATGAAAACCCACCAGCTGCCACATGGCGTCCAGGCCGAGGCAGCCGGGCATCACCGGATCGCCGGGGAAATGGCACTGGAAGAACCACAGGTCGGGATGGATATCCAGCTCGGCGATGATCTCGCCCTTGTGGTACTTGCCGCCATCCTCGTTGATCTGCGTGATGCGATCGAGCATCAGCATGTTGGGTGCTGGCAGTTGAGCGTTACCGGGGCCGAACAGTTCCCCCCGGCTGCATTTCAGCAGATCGTCTTGGCTGAAAGAGTGCTGTCTGGTCACTGGATCGTTCCGAGAATCGAAGAAGAGTTTGCCTCGTCGTTCCGAGGCGCGGCCAGTCTAATGGCTGCGGACGCCGAATGCACGCCGGCCAAAGCCTAGTCGCGAGCGAACCACGGCGCAATGGGTGGTGCGACGCTTGCCCTGGCGAACGTCGCCGGGGCATGATGCGGGACGGGAACGGAATCCATCCGACAGCCGCCAGGCAAACCATAACGACGATAAACGACATCTTATGTGGCCTTCCTTCACGCTGAATCGACCGCTGACCTGGTTGGGCCTAGCGGCACTGGCTGCCGCTAGCGTATTGCCGTTGCTGACGCTGCGGCTGGTGGCGCTGGCCCTGGTCATGGTGGGGGTCGTCGATGTCTGGCGCCAGACCCGGCTGGAGCATCAGCGTCGCCGCCTCAGTGAGCAGGCCCTCGAGCTGTCGCCGGACGGCGTGATGATCACCGATACCGCCAACCGAATCGTGACCGTCAATCCCGCCTTTACCCAGATCACCGGCTATACCCCCGAGGAGGTTCGCGGGCTCAACCCCTCTTCCCTCTCCTCGGGGCGCCACGACAAGGCCTTCTACGACCGCTACTGGCAGACGTTGAAGACCACCGGGCGCTGGGAGGGCGAAGTCTGGAACCAGCGCAAGCATGGCGACCAGTACCCCGAGTGGCTGCGGGTCCAGGCCTGCCATGATCGCAAGGGCCGGGTGTCCCACTACGTGGGGCTATTCACCGATATCAGCCGCCACAAGGCACGCGAGCAGGACCTGCGTCGCATCGGCTTCGAGGATCCGCTGACCGGCCTGCCCAACCGGCGGCGGCTGCACGACCTGCTGGCCTCGCGCCTGCGCCATTTGCGCGCGGGAGAAGGCCTGGACCTGGCGCTGGTCGATATCGACGCCTTCAAGGCGATCAACGACACTCTCGGCGTCGATAGCGGGGATCGCCTGCTGTCCCGCTTCGGCCAGCGGCTGGCCGCGCAGGTGGCCGGCGGGATCGTCGGGCGGCTGGGCGGCGACGAGTTCATGGTCATCCGCACCACCACCTTCGACGACCACGAGAAGTGGGTCTCCAGCCTGCGTCATCACCTGAGCGAACCCTTCGAGATCGACGACAATTCGCTGCACCTGGGATTGACCATCGGCAGCTGCCGCGCGCCCGAGGATGGCAACGACCCCAATGTCCTGTTCCAGCGGCTCGAGTCCGCCCTCTACAGCGCCAAGCGGCACGGGCGCAACCACGACCGGCGCTTCCGCCCCTCGCTGGAAGTCGAGTCGGACCGCCACCTGACCATCCTCAACGAACTGCGCCAGGCCCTGGCCCAGGGATCGCAACTGGAACTCTACTACCAGACCCAGCATCGGCTCGACGATGGCGGGATGGTGGGGATGGAGGCGTTGCTGCGCTGGCACCATCCCGAGCATGGCCTGATCCTGCCCAGCGAATTCATTCCGCTGGCCGAGCGCCACGGGCTGATGCCCGCGCTGGGCAGCTGGGTCATCGATCAGGCGGTGGCCCAACTGGCGACCTGGCGAAGCCAGGGTCTGAACGTGCTGCCCGTGTGGGTCAATCTGTCGGCGCTGCAACTGATCCAGGGCGACCTCGAGTCCCACCTGATCTCTACCCTGAACCAGTATCGGGTACCGGCGCGGCTGCTCGGCCTCGAACTGACCGAGTCGGTGCTTCTCGACGAGCGCGCCGGCGACATCTCGCCGCGGCTGGAAGCGCTGCGGCGTGAAGGGCTGCAGATCGCCATCGACGACTTCGGGACCGGCTACTCGTCGATGGCCTACCTCAAGCGTCTGCCGGTCGACAAGCTCAAGGTCGACCGCGAGTTCATTCGTGCGCTGCCGCACGACCACGCCGATGCGGCGATCACCTCGGCGGTGCTGGCGATGGCGCAGGGGCTGAACCTGGATGTCATCGCGGAGGGCGTGGAGACCGCCGAGCAGCGCGATTTCCTGCTGGCGAGAGGGTGTCGCCACGTACAGGGATATCTCTATGCGCGACCGCAACCCGCCGGCGAGGTCGAAGCGCGGCTGCGCCAATCGGTCTCCAGCGTCTACTCCTGATCGGCTTCGTCCCGGCTCGACTCGATTGCCGGTCGGCGGTGCCCGCTCGCTCGTCGGCCGCCGAGATGCTGCGCCACGCCACCGCAGAGGCTAGCCCAGACGATCGCTTCGACCCCGATCGCCCAAGGGCGAATCTCGACCCCGGCCAGCGCCGCGCCCGAGAAATAGCTTAGCGGCCCGCCCAGGGCGCCGCAGGCGATCGCCAGGGCCCGGTAGCGCCATAGCCAGGCCAGGCAGTGATGGAGCGTGGTGGCGAAGAGCGGCCAGAGCGCCCATAGCCAGATGGGGAGCGCCCCTCCCATCTCGATGCCGCCGGCGGCTACCAGAGTGCCATCGACGACGATGCCGGCCAGCAACAACCCCAGCCACCAGCGCCACTCGCCCGGCCGCGCCAGCCAGCGCCAGTGAACGAGAAGGATGAGTGGCGTCGCGGCGATGGCCCAGAGCGAGCCGCCGAGCACGCAGAGGAACCAGCCGCCCTGAAACAGCAGGGCATTGATGGCGAGCGCTCCACCGCGGGCCGCGTCCTTCATGGGCCGGTGGCTACACGCCGCCGGTGAGCGGTGCGCGCCTGGCCTCCGGCTTGGCCAGCAGCAGATGACTGGTGCCGATGGTCCGTTCCAGGAACCCGCCTTCGCAGTAACAGAGATAGTAGCGCCACATGCGGATGAAGCGCTCGTCGTAGCCCAGCGCACGCACCTTGTCGAGACTGGACTCGAAGCGCAGGCGCCACTCCCGCAGCGTGCGGGCGTAGTGCAGACCGATCTCGTCCAGGTCGAGCAGGTTGAGCTGGGTGTGTCGGCTGAGGCCGTTGAGCAGCGCCGTGTGGGAAGGCAGAAAGCCGCCCGGGAAGATATAGCGCTTGATGAAGTCCATCTCGCGCTTGGCGGTCTCGAAGCGCTGGTCGCGAATGGTGATGCACTGGAGCAGCGCCAGGCCGTCCGGCTTCAGCAGCCGGTCGATACAGGCGAAGTAAGTGCCCAGATACTGGTGGCCGACGGCTTCCACCATCTCCACCGAGACCAGCCGGTCGAAGCGGCCCTCCAGGTCCCGGTAATCCTCCTTCAGCAGCGTCACCCGATCCGCCAGTCCGGCCTCGTCGACGCGCCTGGCGGTAAAGGCGTACTGCTCTTCCGAAATGGTGGTGGTGGTGACCCGGCAACCTCGCGTTCGGGCCGCATGAATCGCCAGCCCGCCCCACCCGGTACCGATCTCCAGCAGATGGTGGTGCGGTTCGATGGCGAGCTTGTCGAGAATGACATCGAGCTTGTGCGTCGATGCCTCTTCCAGCGTGGCCTCGGCACGCGGGAACACCGCGCTCGAGTACATCCAGTGCTCCCGATCCAGAAACGTCGCGAACAGCTCGTTGCCCAGGTCGTAGTGGGCCGCGATATGGCGCCGCGAGCCCCGCGTGGTATTGCGCTGGAGGGCGTGAAGCGCCGTCAGCGCCCAGCGGCGCAGGCGCGCGGTGCCGTTCTCCATGCCATCGTTGACGCGCTCGATATTGCGCGCGAACAGGCGAACCAGGCCGACCAGGTCGTCGACCTCCCAGGCGCCATCCATGTAGGCTTCCGCGACGCCGACGGTGCCGCCCAGGGCGAAGCGGCGCCAGACGCCCGGGTCATGGATGGTGATCTCGACGTGGACCGTCGACGGCCCGGCGTCGCCACGTCCCAGCTGATGAACGCTATCCCGTTCACGCAGCGTCAGCCTGCCGCCCTCCAGGTCGTCCAGCGCCCTGAGCATGCGGGGACGCAGCCAGCGCGACAGCCTCGGTGCGTCCGGGGTGGAAGGAGCGGTGGATGATCGGGCGGCCGTCATGACGAAGTCTCCCGTCCGGGATGGTCGTGGATCGGCGTGCGCTTGAGCCAGAGCCTGAGCGCCTGCCAGTGAATGGTGACGATGGTCTTGAGCGTCATGCCGGGATGCTTGACCAACTCCGCCACCAGCGCGGCTCGCGTCGCGGGCTTGAGCGTGAGTGTCAGCGTGGCGTCGAAATGACGCGCCTCCTGGTGCCATGTCTCCATGTGCATCAGCAGGCGCGCTTCCGGCGAGTTGAAACGCCAGTGGTAACGCATCTCCATCGGATTGAAGGGCGAGACGTGCAACCGCTTGTCGAACGCGGCTTGCTGGGTGTGGCGTGTCGGATCGACCCGGCAGGCGTAGACCTGGCGCTCCCGCCATGGAGTGTTGGTGACTTCACCCAGGACGGCCTGCAGCTGGCCTTGCCGGTCGTAGGCGTAATAGAGCGTCAACGGGTTGAACAGCATCCCGAACAGCCGGATCTGGCTCAGCATACGAATCGGTCCGTCCGGGGCGCTGCCCAGCTCCTCCCTGAGACGCGCCCGGACGGCATCCGACAGCGGCAGATCGTGCGGGGCCAGATAGTCCTCGCGACGAAAGCGGGCCAGGGCGCCGCGGCGCGTGCCGAAGCCGGGCGTCCTCGCCAGCAGCGCCGGCAGCTCATCGAGATCCAGCCACAGCATCCAGACGCGATAGTCGAAGGCGTGCCAGCGCGGCAGGAAGCGCCGGTGGCGCAGTTGGCCCACGGCGAGACGACTGTGGGGACAGGCATCGCTCAAGGGCATACCGTCCCTGCCTGGCGATCGGATGCGGCTGGGGATGCCGTCGTCGCGGGTGACGGCTGGCTGCCGTCGATCGCCTCGACCACACGCAGCGCGCTCCATACGCCGTCTTCGTGGAAACCGTTGCGCCAGTAGGCGCCGCAGAAATGGGTGCGCCGGGAGACACGGGATATCTCGCCGTGGCGGGCCTGGGCCTGCTGCGCGGATAGCGTGAACTGAGGATGGGCGTACTCGTGGCGGCCCAGCACGCGGGCCGGGTCGATGCTCTCCTCGTCGTTGAGCGTCACGCAGAAGGTGGTGTCGCTTTTCAACCGCTGGAGAATGTTCATGTTGTAGGTGACGGGCACGCAGGCTTCGGCATCGCGGCCGTCGAGGCGATAGTTCCAGCTCGCCCAGGCCCGGCGGCGGCGCGGCAGCATGCCGGTGTCGGTGTGCAGCACGACGCTGTTGCGACGATAGCCGATGGCGCCCAGCACGTCCCGCTCGGCGCGACTCGCCTGGCCGCCCAGGATGGCCAGCGCCTGGTCGCTGTGGCAGGCGAACACCACCTGATCGAAATGTCGCTCACCGGCGGCGGTGTGGAGGCTGACGCCGCCGTCGTCCCGGGCCAGTCCAACCACGGGGGTCGAGAGATGGGTGCGTTCGCGATAGGGCTCGGTGAGCGGGGCGATGTAGGTTCGGGAGCCTCCCTTGATGGTGCGCCACTGGGGGCGGTCGGTCAGCGACAGCAGACCGTGGTTATGGAAGAAGCGCACGAAGAAGCGGGCGGGGAAGTCGCGCATGCCGGCTTCGCTGGCGGACCAGATCGCGCCACCCATGGGCAGCAGGTAGCGGCGCTGGAAATCTTCGCCGTAATCCTCGCCGGCCAGGTAGTCGCCCAGGGTCAGCGTTGGCGACAGGCGGTCGGCCAGGAAGTCGCGGGTCGCCCGGCGGTTGAACCGGACGATGTCGTTGAGCAGGCGGTAGAAGCGCGGACGCAACAGGTTGCGGCGCTGGGCGAACAGGCTGGTCAGGGTGTGGCCGTTGTATTCGAAGTCGCGACCGCTCTCGTGGACCGAGAAACTCATCTCCGTCGCCTGACCCGGGACGCCCAGCGAGTCCATGAGTGCCTCGAAGAGCGGATAGGTGCGATCGTTGTAGACGATGAAGCCGGTATCGATCGCGTGTCGTTCGGTCCCGGTGTCGACATCGAGGGTCGCGGTGTGGCCACCCAGGCGTGAATCGGCCTCGAACAGAGAGACCTGATGGCGACGGGAGAGATAGTGGGCGGCGGTCATGCCGGCGATGCCGCTGCCGATCACCGCGATCCGCTGCGGGGGCTGGGTCATGCCGACTCTCCACGGCGGCGGTTGGCGATGCGCAGGCCGAAGCGCCGGCGCAGTGCCGGGGGAAGGATACCCAGCGTCTTGACCAGAAACGTGAAGCGACGCGGGAAATGAATATCCAGTCGACCTCGCTCGAGGCCATCGATGATGTAGTTCGCGGCCTGCTCCACTTCGATCTGCATCGGCATCGGGAAATCGTTGCGCTCGGTCAGCGGTGTCTTGACGAACCCCGGGTGAATCACGCTGACGTCGATCGACTCGGCGTCTAGGTCGAGGCGCAGGGACTCCAGGAAATGCGATATCGCCGCCTTGGAGGCGCCGTAGGCTTCCGCGCGCGGCAGCGGCAGGTAGGCGGCCGCACTGGAAACGCCCGCCAGTATCGGCCGTCGTTCGCCGCCCCTGGCCTGGCGCAGCAGGGGTAGCGCGGCGTCGATGGCATGGAGCGTGCCCTGAAAGTTGGTGGCGAACACGCGTTCGACCAGATCGACGTCGAAACGGGCGACATCCAGGTATTCACAGGTGCCGGCATTGAGCAGTGCGATATCGAGACCGCCAAAGACGTCGTCGATGGCATTGCCGGCACGACGCGTGGCGTCACGATCGGTGAGATCGGCCGGTACCACCAGGGCATTGTCGTGCCCCTCTGCCAGCTGTCGCAGCGCATCTTCCCGACGCGCGGTCAACGCGACGCGATGACCGTCGCCGAGCAGCCGCTTGGCCAGGGCTTCGCCGATACCCGATGTCGCCCCCGTCAGCCAGATCCGCCGGGTTCCCGAGAGACTCGCCATGACCCTTCCTCGTTGGTGTGAAAAACCGTTCGGCGCCAGTGGTTGCCGACGCTTCGGATCAGAGCCGCTTCTTGACGCCCTTGACCAGCCATCCCACCACCGGCAGATGTTCGTAGAGCATGGCCCCTGCATCGAAGTAATCGCGATGACGGCAGACCCGCTGACCTTGCCACTGAAGATGGGAGCAGCCGGCCACGTTGATGTTACGTCCGCCATCCAACCTTGGATGCGCCAACTGCATGGTCCAGGTCAGAAAACAGGTGGCGTCGACCAGCTGTCGGTCGTGAAACTCGAAATGGCAGTGGCGGACGCCTTCCATCAGGTCGGCGTAATAGGCCATCAGGTTGTCGCGGCCGACGTGATGGTGCAGGGGGTCGGCGAAATCGACATCGTCGCTGTAGCACTCCGCGAGGGCGGGAAGGCGGCTGGACGTCAGCGGCTGGAAGAGGGTGCAGAAGTGCGTCAGTGACTCGATGGTTGGCGCTTCGGGTGGTGTCATGGAGGCTCCCTGAATCGTGATCGGCGTTGTCATCGGCATGCCGTGTCGCCGGTATCAGCCGAGGTTCTTGAACGCCTCGAGCGCCCGCTCTCTGGCGCGCTTGTGATCGACGATCGCCTGGGGATAGCCGGTCTTGTGGCGCTGTTCCGCGCTGGGTTCATGGCGGGCCTTGGCCGGCAGATCGGCCAGCTCCGGAAGCCAATGGGCGATGAAAGTCGCCTCCGGGTCGAAGCGCCGGGACTGGGTCGTCGGGTTGAAGATCCGAAAGTAGGGCGAGGCATCGGTACCGGTCGATGCGGCCCACTGCCAGCCGCCGTTGTTGGAGGCGAAATCGCCGTCCACCAGATGCTCCATGAAGAACGCCTCGCCACGACGCCAGTCGAGCAGCAGGTGCTTGCTCAGGAACATCGCCGTCACCATGCGCAGCCGGTTGTGCATCCAGCCGGTGGCGACCAGTTGCCGCATCGCGGCATCGACCAGCGGGAAGCCGGTACGACCTTCGCACCACGCCTCGAACTCCTTGTCGCTGTAGCGCCAGTTCAACTTGTCGGTTTCGAGTTTGAAGGGCCGGTGGCGGCAGACGCGGGGAAAGCCGACGACGATATGCTGGTAGAACTCGCGCCAGACCAGTTCGTTGGTCCAGCTCGCCAGGCCAGCGTCGCCATCGGCCAGATGACCGCCGTTATTGGCCATCACCGCCTGCAGGCACTGGCGGTGGGAGATCATTCCGGTGGAGAGATAGGCGGAGAGCTCACTGGTGCCGGCGATGGCGGGAAAGTCGCGATCTTCAGCGTAGCGACGCGCCCGCTGCTGCAGAAAATTGGCCAGCCGGTCGGCGGCGGCTTCCTGTCCTGCCGGCCAGGAGCGATCCTCCGTCTCGGCGGGGGCGGGGGGGGCCACATCGGAGCGGTCCTGCCGCGGCAATGCCGGAATCCGGTCGCTGGAGATTTCCAGCTTGGCCTGACGCCGGGGCGTTTCGCGCAACGCCAGTTGATCCGCGCCCACGCGTTGGTGCCAGGCTCTGGAGAACGGCGTGAAGACCTTGTAGTACTCGTCCTGCCCGGTCAGCAGCTCGCCCGGCTCGAAGGCGATGTGATCGGTGTAGTCGAAGACGGCGAGACCCGCGCGCGTGAACTCGTCGGTCACCTTCTCGTCACGCCGCTGCTCGTCGAGGGGATACTCGCGATTGAAATGGAGCGCCTGGGCGTCGAGCCGACGAGCCGCCTCCAGCAGTGTTCCGGGGGCCGCATCGAAATCGTCGATGTCGCGATAGAGCAGTGGGATGTTGAGCGCTTTCAACTCGTCCTGAAGCGCGACGACGCCACGATGCACGAACGATATCTTGTTGGCGCCATGCCCATGGCTTCGCCACTGCCGCCTGCAGGCGAGGAAGATGCCGACGACCGGCCCCTTCCTGGCTGCCGCGCTCAACGCGGAGTGATCGAGGGTCCTGAGGTCGTTGCGGAACCAGACCAGTTGCGTCGATGACATGGGCACTACTTCCCTGTTGCCGGTAAATGGACGGCGCATCCTTGCACCGCGAGCTGCCGCGCTTCACGCCCGTCATGCCGGCCACCGCCGCGGTCGGCGCAGAACTCAGATGCCTGCGTCGATCATCGCTCGCATGCGGCTCAACGCCTGGCTCATGTCCTCTCCCAGCACGGCGACGGCGGTGTTCTCCAAGTCGCTGGCGCGAATACGGGCGACGGGGCCCACCAGGCACACCGGCGCTTCGCACTGCTCCGCCAGGCGCGGGAGCTGGCGACGGATGACGTCGCTGCGCTCGGCATGACCGCTGGCGAGCAGCAGCGCCTGTGTACCGAGGCGTTCGACGGCGAGCGGGAACTCGCTCAACGGCACCTCCCCGTCGATCAACTGGACCCGATAGTCCGAGGCCGAGGCTGCCAGCCCCATCAGCAGGGACCAGAATCCGCTGCTGTCATCCGGCAGGCTCGCCACCAGGACGGTCCCCGCGTTGCTCAACTGGTTGGCGTGGTAGATCCGGGTCCCGATACGGGTACGCAGGAACGACTCCAGCACCCGGCGTTGAAGTGTCGCGCCGAATTGGTCGCCCCAGCGCTCCTCCAGTTGGGAGATCACTGGCTGCCATAGCTCGGCGATACAGAGCCCGACCGGGTAGAGCGACAGGCTCTGGTTGAACAGCGCCTCGAGCCGCCCGGTATCCAGCGCTTCCACGGCCTGGATCACGTGCTGGCGCTGGCTGGCCCAGTCCCCCATCTGGGGCGCGGGAGTTTCGACGGTCTCCGGCTGGTCGAGCAGTTCGCGCACCTGGCTGACCGGGACGCCCCGGTTTAGCCACTGCAGGATGCGCTCCACGCGCTCGATGTCGTTGCGCCCGTAGAGGCGGTGGCCTTTCGGCGTGCGCTGGGGGCGGATCAAGCCGTAGCGTCGCTCCCAGGCCCGCAATGTGACGGAATTGACTCCAGTGAGTCGCGATACTTCACGAATCGGGTAGAGCGGCGCGGCACTGGAATCCACTGCCTTGTAAGTCATGCAAGTCCTCCCACGAGGTCTCTGCGTGCGCCGTCTCGTCGAATGGGGTGTTCCATGTCAATGTAGCGAGTCATTACTGCGGGCCAGAAGGGTTCAGGACATCGGCTACGATCATCTGTCGCCGCCGCACCATGGCGTTCGGCCGGGTAAAGTCCTGACGCCTTGTCACCGCCACCCCACCTGGGTCGGGCGCCGGTCGCCACGCAGTCGATGACCTCGACGAGTCGTGACGAGACGATGGATGTAGTCTCGATAGCCCAAGGATGGGTGAATATATTGTACGGTTCAAGTGGTTTGTACAACATTAATGCAATACATGGCAGCCCGTCCCGCCTGCAGTCGGGACTCGACCATGGCGGCGAGTGCCTCGACCAATGCCGTATGCCCGTCCGTGGTGGAGACGAGAGCGAGGATCTCGAACCGGGCGATACCTTGGGCTGCCGTCACCGGGCATCGCTGCAACCGAATCCCATGAGGCTCATGGCCGATCGGGTCATGCTGGCTCCCGGACGATCGGGTTGACACCGATGGGCGCGTGCAGGCGTTGGGGGTGCTAACCTGTGAATATTGTACAACACCGATACGATCGGGAGTAACGGCCATGCGTTTATTGATCACTGGCGGCACGGGCTTCGTCGGGCGACGGTTGATCGAGCGGGCACTGGCGGCCGGCCACGAGGTGATGGTGATTTCCCGAGACCCCGAGCGGGCTCGCCGGCGCCTTCCCCATGACGTCCGCATCGGCGACGATGCCACGGATTTCGCGTCGACCCCGCCCGAGGCCATCGTCAACCTGGCCGGCGAGCCGATCGCCGACCGGCGCTGGAGCGATCCGCAGAAGACCCGGCTGGTCGAGTCACGACGTCACGCAACGCGGGATGTCGTCGCACTTTGCGAGCAGCTGGCGCAGCAGGGTCGGGCGCCTGAGGTGCTCGTCTCCGGTTCGGCCATGGGATTCTATGGCGATCAGGGCGACCGCGAGGTGACCGAGGAGACGCCGCCGCACGATGAATTCGCCCATCGGCTGTGTCGGGCCTGGGAAGCGGAAGCCGTCAAGGCCGAAGCGTTCGGGGTGAGAGTCGCCTGCCTGCGCACCGGGCTGGTGCTGGATGCCGGCGGCGGCACGCTGGCCAAGCTGATGCCGGCGTTCAAGTTGGGGTTGGGGGGGCGTCTTGGCGACGGGCGACAGTACATGCCGTGGATCCATCGTGAGGACCTGGTCGGCGCGATCGAGTTCCTGCTCGCGGAATCCTCGTTGAGCGGGGCTTTCAACGGCTCGGCGCCCAATCCGGTGACCAATGCCGAGTTCACCCGTGCCATGGGACGTCATCTGCATCGTCCCACGGCGCTCTGCGTGCCCGCCCCGGTGCTGAAGCTCGGGCTGGGAGAGATGTCGCGTCTGCTGCTGACCGGCGCCCGCATGCGGCCGCAACGGCTGCAGGAGGCCGGCTTCACCTTCCGCTACCCCACCCTGGACGAGGCGCTGGCGGCAATCGTTTCACGCTGACCCGCGGGCGGCGATTGCCGCCTCGACAAGAGAGCTTCGGCGGGGCCTATCGCGCGTCCTTGTCGACGGTGACGATCACCCGCACCGCGTCGAGACGCAGCGACGCGCTCTCGATGACGCTATCGAGGGCTTGGCGCTCGTCGCTCATCGCTCGCATTTCGTCGTCGCGAATGGCGCCGTTGTGTCGCGATAACGCCTTGAGCCGCGAGAGTTCCAGGTCCAGCGTTTCCCGCATCTCTCGCTGCGCGCGCTCGACCAGCGTCGGCAGTTCGCGTTGTGCCTCCCGCTCGCCTTCCACCAGCAGCTTGCGCAACTGGTCGTGACGCGACTTCAGCAGTTCCCTGGCAACGCCTTTCTTGACCCGCTGAAGGTTGCGGGAGAGTCCGCTGAACGTGACCTTGTCCGACAGGTTGGCGCCGCTCTCGTCGAGCAGGACGCGAATACCCGTGTCCGGCAGGAAGCGTCCCAGCTGCAGTCGGCGCGGAGCCGGGCAGTGGGTGCGGTAGATCAGCTCGAGCATCAATCTGCCGCCGGGAATGCTGGGATGCTTGAGCAGGGCGAGCGCGGTGTTGCCGAGGCTGGAGTCGAGCACGCGCTCCATCACGGTCATCACCAGCGGGTGTTCCCAGGAGAGACGCTGGATGTCGTCGCGTGCCAGCGCCCTTGCGCGCGAGTAGGTGACGGTGAACCCCTCGTCGCCCTGGGCCAGGCCGGGAAGGCTGTCGATCATGTGGGCGCCCGGCGTGAGATGCATCAGCCCGTTGCCGAGATCCCGGCTGTCGACGCCGAAGACGTCCAGCGCCTGATCGACGTAGCGTGGCAGGGCGCTGTCGTTGTCCTGCTCCACCACCGTGCTGATCACCGCATCGGCGCGCTCGGGGCGGCACGCATTCCACTCCAGTAGCCGGTTGCGACCGGCTTCGCGTTCGGCGAGGCGGGCGTCGTTGAAGGTGCGGGTCTCCTCGATCAGGGCGTCCAGGCCGCCACTGTCCTCATCACCGTCGTCGAGGCTCTCGCGCAAGGCGTCGCCGAAAGCCTCGAGCACGTCGCCCCCCGCCGCGTGCGGGGCCTCGAATGCGGCGAGACCATCCCGATACCAGCGCAGCAGTGCTTCGCTGGGGCTGCCTTCGATCACCGGGACGTGAATGTCGATGGGGTGCAGCTGGCCGATGCGGTCGAGTCGTCCGATGCGCTGCTCCAGCAGATCGGGATGCCACGGCAGGTCGAACATCACCAGGTGATGGCAGAACTGGAAGTTGCGCCCCTCGGAACCGATCTCGGAGCAGATCAGCAGCTGGCAGCCGCTATCGTCGTCGGCGAAGGCGGCGGCGGCGCGATCGCGCTCGACCAGGCTCATCTCTTCATGGAAGACCGGTGCCTGGACGCCGGCGCGCACGCGCATCGCCTCGGCCAGATCCACGGCGGTCTGGCGCCGATGGGCGATCACCAGGACCTTCTGCTGGCTGCCCAGGGTCTCGAGCTGGCCGATCAGCCATTCGACCCGGGGATCGAATCGCCACCACTGGACCTCATCGTGGTTCGCATCATCGTGCAGGGCGCGGTAGGCCGCTTCGGGATAGAGGCGAGCCTCGTGCGTACTCAGGTCGGCAGCGGTCAGCCGGGCGGCAAAGTGGTCGTTGCCCTCGCGCAGCTCCTGGAACTGGTCGCGATAGGCCGATGGCATCGACAACGAGGCGACGTGGAGGTGGCGCTCGGGAAATCCCCCGACATGGCGCCGGCTGTTACGGAACATGACGCGGCCGGTGCCATGGCGGTCCAGCAACTGTTCGCGCAGCTGGCGGCGCGCGCTCTCCCGCTGGCCGGTATCGCTCTCGCTGTCCAGCAGCGTCTCGAGCAGCGCGCGACTGTCGCCGTCATCGATGATGGCGCCGATGCGGTCGCGGTCGGCGGCGTTGCCCGGCAGCCGCTCGAGCGCCTCGATCGCCGCCGCCACGGCCGCGTAGCCGGCCTCCTCTTCACGAAAGCGCTCCAGGTCGTGGTAGCGATCGGGGTCGAGCAGGCGCAGTCGGGCAA
>NZNW01000044.1 GCA_002695065.1 Salinicola sp.
CCGATCGAGCGCAGCTCCTTGACGCTGTGCTGGGTCGGCTTGGTCTTGGTCTCGCCGGCGGTCTTGATGTAGGGCACCAGCGTCAGGTGCATGAACAGGGCGCGATTGGCGCCGACCTCGCTGCGCAGCTGGCGAATCGACTCCAGAAACGGCAGCGATTCGATGTCGCCCACGGTGCCGCCGATCTCCACCAGCGCCACGTCGTAACCTTCCCCACCCTTGACCACACGATGCTTGATCTCGTCGGTGATGTGCGGAATCACCTGCACCGTACCGCCGAGATAGTCACCACGGCGCTCCTTGCGCAGCACGTGCTCGTAGACCCGACCGGTGGTGAAGTTGTTGCTCTGGGTCATCTTGGTGCGGATGAAGCGCTCGTAGTGACCCAGGTCGAGATCGGTTTCCGCGCCATCCTCGGTGACGAACACCTCGCCATGCTGAAACGGGCTCATGGTGCCCGGATCGACGTTGATGTACGGATCCAGCTTGAGGATGGTGACCTTGAGGCCGCGTGCCTCGAGAATCGCAGCCAGCGAAGCGGACGCAATGCCCTTGCCCAGTGAGGACACAACGCCGCCGGTCACGAAGATATATCGTGTCATGGAAAACCTGTCGAATCGTGGTCGTGAAGCTCGTGAGAAAAGACCCGGGGGAGAAAGTCGGGCCAGGATGGGACGTCAGATTACCAGAGTCGTTCGAAAGGCTCAATTTTGGATCGCGCGGTCGTCATGCCCGGGGGCGAATCAACTGGCGACGGCGCGCTGCAACGACTCCAGGCGACGGTCACGGATGCCGAGCGCGTGAAGATCGCCCACCGTGTTGTCGAGATACTCGCGGCACGATCCCAGCACGCCGCGGCCGGTGCGCAGCAGGTGCACCACCGTCTCGTCGGGCTGGCGACCGATATAGCGCTCGTGATGCGGATTGATCACGAAAGCGACGCCCCAGATCGGGCCGACGTCCGTCTTCAGCTTGATCCAGCGCGGGCGGTAGGCGCCGGTCAGCATCTCGCGCCGCCACACCAGCGTCAGCTCACGCTCGAGATTGTCGCCGGGGACGCGCAGCGCCACCCCATGGCAGGAGCCTCCCGGCGCCAGCGCCAGCATCAGCCCGGGGGTCTCGGGGGTGCCCCGGCCGTGATCGAGCTTGAGGCAGAAGTCGCGATGATAGCCGTAGAGCCGGCAGGTGTGGCGCTCGGCGACCTCGACACACGGATTCCAGATCAGCGAGCCGTAGGCGAAGAGGTAGACCCCGTCCTGCAACTGGACACCGGGCGGGGCCGTGGCCAGGACCTGCTGGATCGAACTGCGCAGCTCCTGGTGGCTCTTCAGCGCCACCTCGGGATAGACATGTTCGAAGTGACGGCGAATCAGGTCCTGCTCCAGCACCTCGCGCGTCATGGCGATCGACTTCGGCGTGGAAGCCTGCTCGCCGGCATGGGTCTCGCTGGAGTGCGACTCGCTCATTGGGGACTCTATACTCGGACGCGATCGAAAGGGTTCGGGATACCACGGGTGACGCCGAGGCCATGACCCGCACCACCCAAGACTAACGTTCAACGGGCTCGAAACGAAGCCCGAATCGGCATCACCCGGCAATGTCCCGCCTGCGTCGGGCGCCACGACGCAGAACCAGGTGCAGAAGAATCGCACCGAAGGTGGCAGTCCCGATACCGTCGAGGGTGAAACCGCCGAAGTCGATGGAGAAGTTGCCCGCGCCCAGCACCAGCGTCACCGCCGCCACGATCAGGTTGGTATTGTCGCCCAGATCGACACCGTTCTGGATCCAGATACGGGCGCCGGCCACCGCGATCAGACCGAACACCACGATCGAGGTGCCGGCCAGCACCGGACCGGGAATGGTCTGGATCAACGCCCCGAAACGCGGCGAGAAGCCGAGCAGGATGGCGAAGCCGGCGGCGGCGACGAAGATCAGCGTCGAATAGACCCGGGTCACCGCCATCACGCCGATATTCTCGGCATAGGTGGTCACGCCGGTGCCGCCGGACGCACCGGAGACCATCGTCGCCAGGCCGTCGCCGACGAAGGCCCGGCCGATGTAGGGGTCGAGATCGCGTCCGGTCATCGCCCCCACCGCCTTGATGTGGCCGAGGTTTTCCGCCACCAGGATGATCGCGACCGGAGCGATCAGCACGATCGCATGGGGAGTGAAGGTCGGCGCCGTGAACGCGGGCAGCCCGAACCAGTCGGCCGCACCGATCGCCGAGAAATCGATCGGCGCTCCCCAACCCAGGCCGTTGGTGACCAGCGCATAGATGGCGTATGCCGCGACCAGTCCGACCAGGATCAACAGCCGCTGGAGCATGCCGCGGGTCAGCACCGCGGCCAGGCCGACACAGAGGATGGTCACCAGCGCCATCGCCGCGTCGAAATTGGAATCCTTCACGCTGGAGACCGCCACCGGGGCCAGGTTGAGGCCGATGGTCATCACGATCGCCCCGGTGACGACCGGCGGCAGCAGGTACTCGATCCAGCGCGTGCCCAGCGCCATGACCAGCATGCCGATGAGGGTGTAGATCGCGCCACAGGCGATGATGCCCCCCAGCGCCAGGCCGATGGAGGGATTGCCACCGCTGCCGGCGTATCCGGTGGCAGCGATCACCACGCCGATGAAGGCAAAGCTGGACCCCAGGTAGCTGGGAACCCGCCCGCCGACGATGACGAAGAACAGCAGTGTGCCGATCCCCGACATCAGGATGGCCAGATTGGGATCGAACCCCATCAGCAGCGGTGCCAGCACGGTGGAGCCAAACATCGCCACGGCGTGCTGAATGCCCATCAGCAACGTCTGCGCCGGCGGCAGCGTCTCGTCGGGCGCGACCAGACCTTGGTGACGGGCGGCATCGACGCGCCGCCAGCGGGGGAACCAGGATGACATCGGGTTTGTTCTCCAGAGCAGCGGCCGGGGGCGCCGGCGGCGTTCGACCGCGCGAAAGCGATTGTTGTCGGCGTGGCCGGCGAAGCGACGGCCCGACGCGCATTCTAACGTCAGCGCCGACCGGATGCTTCCCGCCATCGCACCTTGGCATGGAGCGCCGCGAGTGGACTACGCTGACACCATCGTCCCAAGGAGCCGGGCGAGAACACCGAACGACCCCATCGGGGGCGATGACGCCCCTTCAACCTCGAGGCATGCCAGGGAGTGGATATGCAACGCTACGACTATCTGATCGTCGGCGCCGGCATGGTTGCCGCCAACGCCGTACAAGGCATTCGCGAGCGTGACGCCGATGGCACCATCGGCATCCTCGGTGCCGAGCCCAACGGGCCGGTCACCCGGCCGGCGCTCTCGAAAAAGCTCTGGACCGATCCCGAATTCGGCTACGACAAGATCTGGATGCAGCCGGAGCAGCATGCCGCCACGACGCTGCACACCGACACCCGGGTCACCGCCATCGATCGCCAGCGCCGGACCGTGACCACGGACAGCGGCGATACCTACGGCTATGGCAAGCTGTTGCTGGCCACCGGCGGTGCGCCAGTGACGCTCGACCTGCCCCGGAGCGAACGCGTGCGCTATTTCCGCACCGTCGAGGACTACGACTGCCTGCGCAGGCTCGCCGACCAGGGGCTGCATGTCGCCGTCGTCGGCGGCAGCTACATCGGCACGGAACTGGCCGCGGCGCTGATCCAGAACGGCTGCCGGGTCACCTTGATCCATCCCGAGGACGTGCTGGGCGGCGCCCTGTTTCCGCCCAGCGTCGCCGATCGCTTCCACCGGGCTTACCTCGATGCAGGCGTCACGCTGCTGGGCGGACGCAAGATCAGCGGCGGGCGCGAGGCGGATGGCAAGGTCACGCTCGCGCTGGACGACGGGGCCAGCCTGGCAGCGGATGCGGCGGTGTTCGGGCTGGGTGTCGAGCCCTGCGTGGCGCTGGCCGAGGAGGCAGGCCTCGCAACCGACGGCGGGATTCTCGTCGACGATCGCCTGACAACCGCCGACGCCGCGATCTTCGCCGCCGGCGATGTCGCGACCTATCCGGACCGGATCCTCGGTCGCTGGCATGCCGAACACGTCGACAACGCCAACCGGATGGGCCAGACGGTCGGACGCATCATGGCGGGCAGCGACGAGGCCTACGACCACACGCCCTACTTCTACTCCAACGTCTTCGACTTCGCCTGGAAAGCGGTGGGCCGCATGGACAGCTCGCTGGAGATCGTCGAGGATCCGGGGCCGCAGCCGGACCAGGGGATCTACTACTATCTCGATGACGGACGGGTGGTCGGCGTACTGCTGCTCAACGTGGATGCCGACCGACTCGACGAGGCGCGGGAGGTGCTGGCAGACAAGGCACCGCAGCGGGCCGAGACCCTGGTCGGGCGCATTGCGATGTCATGACACTGCGGTGGCGCCTCGGACCGACAAAAAAGCGCCAGCAGTGATGCTGGCGCTTTTTCTCGATGCGGCCACTGCTCCGGGCCGATTTCACCAGCGTGAAACTCACTCCGGCAGGCGTGACACCAGAATATTGGCACGCCGCTCGATCTCCTCGAGCATCCCGGCGCACTCGTCCGACATGCCGCTGTCCCGGAGCTTGGCCAGGGAAAACAGCGCCTTGAGCTGCCCACTGATCATGATGGCCTGATGGCCGCCGTCCTGATCCAGCACATGATCTTCCAGCGCTCGCAGATGGGTGTTTGCCTGGTCGAGAATGTTGCGTTCAAGCCTGATCATGATGTGACCTTCTGAGAATTGCGGTTCGTGACGAGCGCGCCACTGTAAAGACTCTCACGACGTTATACCACCGCTGAAGGTGACGGCCGGCGCTGCCGGCCGGCCCCGGCTCCGCAGGCGGCCCGGGGCACTGCACCTTGAGACAGTCCAGACTGCATCTTGAGAAAGTCCAGACTACACCTTGAGAAAGTCCAGGATGCCCTCCGCCGCCTGGCGCCCCTCGTAGACCGCCGTCACCACCAGGTCGGAGCCACGCACCATGTCACCGCCGGCGAACACCCGTTCGTTGCTGGTCTGATAGGCGAAGCGCTCCATCTGCGCCGGGATTTCCGGCGCCAGCACCCGGCCGCGCTCGTCGATCTCGATCTGGTGCGTGTCGAACCACTCTATCTCGCTGGGCTGGAAGCCGAAGGCGATGACCACCGCATCGCAGGCCAGGATCTCCTCCGAGCCCGGCACCACTTCCGCACTGCGCCGGCCCTTGTCGTCCGGCTCGCCCATGCGGGTGCGCACCAGCTTGACGCCCTCGACCTTGCCTTCACCGACGATCGCTACCGGCTGGCGATTGAACAGGAACTCGACCCCCTCCTCGCGGGCGTTGGCCACCTCTCGCTTGGAGCCGGGCATGTTCTCCTCGTCCCGGCGATAGGCACAGGTCACGCTGGTCGCGCCCTGGCGGATCGAGGTGCGGTTGCAGTCCATCGCGGTATCGCCACCGCCGAGCACGACGACGCGCCTGTCCTGCATCGAGACGTAGTCGGCCGGATCCTTCTCGAATCCCATGTGGTGGTTGGCATTGGCGATCAGGAAGTCGAGCGCCTTGTAGACGCCATCCATCTCCTCCCCCGGAAAGCCGCCGACCATGTACTTGTAGGTCCCCATGCCGAGGAAGACCGCATCGAACTCGTCGTCGAGCTGTTCGAAAGTGATGTCCCGGCCGATCTCGGTGTTGAGCCGGAACTCGACGCCCATCTCCTCGAACACCGCGCGGCGGCGCTCCATCACGTGCTTCTCGAGCTTGAACTCGGGAATGCCGAAGGTCAGCAGCCCACCGATCTCCGGATAGCGGTCGAACACCACCGGCTTGACGCCGTTGCGAATCAGGACATCGGCACAGCCCAGCCCTGCCGGGCCGGCACCGACGATCGCCACGCGTTTGTCGGTCATGACCACGTTGGACATGTCCGGACGCCAGCCCATGGCGAACGCGGTGTCGGTGATGTACTTCTCCACCGAGCCGATGGTGACGGCACCGAAGCCGTCGTTCAGCGTGCAGTCGCCCTCGCAGAGCCGGTCCTGCGGACAGACGCGGCCGCAGACTTCCGGCAGCGAGTTGGTGCGGTGGGACATCTCCGCCGCTTCCAGGATGTTGCCCTCGCTGACCAGCTTGAGCCAGTTGGGAATGTAGTTGTGGACCGGGCACTTCCACTCGCAGTACGGGTTGCCGCAATGCAGGCAGCGATGGGCCTGGCTGGCCGCCTCGCTGGGCTTGTAAGGCTCGTAGATCTCGGCGAACTCCTTCGCCCGGCTACGCGCATCCTTCTTCTGCGGATCGCGCCGCCCCACATCGATGAACTGAAAGTCGTTACTCAAACGGTTTGCCATGTTCTCTCTCCTCACTGGGCCGACGACGCTCTCGGATTCCGGCTGATGCCCGCACCCCGGGGCTGAACCCCGGGTCATTCGGGCCGTCGCCGCCTCTTATTCAGGCTGGCGCCTGGATTGGGCCAGCAAACCGTTGAGACTTGCGGCCTTGGGCTTCACCAGCCAGAAGTGGCGGATGAAGTCGGAGAAATCCTCGAGAATCGCATGCCCCCGTGGCGAGTCGGTCTCTTCCACGTACTCGGTGATCACTTCGCGCAGATGGCGGCGGTAGGCCTCCATCGACTCGGTGTTGATGCGGTGGATCTCCACCAGTTCGTGGTTGTAGCGATCCACGAAGCCGCGATCCTCGTCGAGCACGTAGGCGAAGCCGCCGGTCATGCCCGCACCGAAGTTGATCCCGGTCTTGCCGAGCACGCAGACCAGGCCGCCGGTCATGTATTCGCAGCAGTGGTCGCCGGCACCCTCGATCACGGCGTGAGTCCCTGAGTTGCGCACCGCGAAGCGCTCGCCGGCCATGCCGGCGGCGAACAGCTTGCCGTCGGTGGCGCCGTAGAGACAGGTATTGCCGATGATCGCCGTTTCGTGGCTCTGGAAGCGGCTGGCCTTGGGCGGCACGATCACCACCTTGCCACCGTTCATGCCCTTGCCGACATAATCGTTGGCATCGCCTTCCAGATACAGATTCAGCCCGCGCGCGTTCCACACCCCGAAACTCTGACCTGCGACACCGGTGAAGCGCGCCGTGATCGGGGCGTCCTCGAGGCCCGCTTCGCCGTAGCGCTTGGCGATCTCGCCGGAGACCCGTGCCGCTACCGAACGATCACAGTTGGTGATCTTGAACTCGAACTCGCCCCCGGACTTCGATTCGATCGCCGGCAACAGCGCGTCGAACACTTCCTGATTCTTGGCGCCGGGGTCATGGGGCACGTTGCGGCTGACCTGGCAGAACTGCGGCGCCTCTGTGGGCACGAAGTCGTTGGCCAGCAGCGGCGTCAGGTCGAGCTTGCGCTGCGCCGCCGTCTCGCCTTCCAGCATCTCGAGCAGATCGGTGCGCCCGATCAGGTCGGTCAACTGGCGCACGCCCAGCAGCGCCATCAGCTCGCGCACCTCCTCGGCGATGAAGCGGAAGTAGTGCTTGACCATGTCCACCGTGCCGCGGAAGTGCTCGTCGCGCAGCTCCTGGTGCTGGGTGGCGACGCCGGTGGCGCAGTTGTTGAGGTGGCAGATCTTCAGATACTTGCAGCCCAGCGCCACCATCGGCGCGGTGCCGAAGCCGAAGCTCTCGGCGCCGAGGATCGCCGCCTTGACCACGTCGAGGCCGGTCTTGAGCCCGCCGTCGGTCTGCAGCCGGATCTTGTCGCGCAGGCCGTTGATGCGCAGCGCCTGGTGGACTTCCGGCAGCCCCAGCTCCCACGGACTGCCGGCGTGGCGGATCGAGGTGATCGGGCTCGCCGCGGTGCCGCCGTCGTAGCCGGAGACCGTGATCAGGTCGGCGTAGGCCTTGGCCACGCCGGTGGCTATGGTGCCGATGCCCGGCTCGGAGACCAGCTTCACCGATACCTGGGCGCTCGGGTTGACCTGCTTGAGATCGAAGATCAGCTGGGCCAGGTCCTCGATCGAATAGATGTCGTGGTGCGGCGGCGGCGAGATCAGCGTCACGCCGGGGACCGCATAGCGCAGCCGCGCGATCATCTCGTTGACCTTGCCGCCCGGCA
Source organism: Salinicola sp. (assembly GCA_002695065.1). Classification (GTDB taxonomy): domain Bacteria; phylum Pseudomonadota; class Gammaproteobacteria; order Pseudomonadales; family Halomonadaceae; genus Salinicola. The sequence goes on from NZNW01000044.1 coordinate 8,019, forward strand.
GCTGGCCGCCCTCGCCGGGCTTGGCACCCTGGGCGACCTTGATCTGCAGCACCTCGGCGTTGACCAGGTAGGCCGGGGTCACCCCGAAGCGCCCGGAAGCGATCTGCTTGATCTTGGAGGAGCGGATGGTGCCGTAGCGGGCCGGATCCTCGCCGCCCTCACCGGAGTTGGAGCGTCCGCCGGTCTCGTTCATCGCCTGGGCCAGCGCTTCGTGGGCCTCCGGAGAGAGGGCGCCCAGCGACATGCCGGCGCTGTCGAAGCGCAGCAGCAGGCTCTCGACCGGCTCGATCTCGTCCAGCGGCAACGGCTCGGGGGCCGGCTTGAGCTTCAGCAGGTCGCGGATCGTCGCCACCGGACGCTCATTGACCAGCCGCGCAAACGTCTTCCACTTGGCGTAGTCGCCCTGCTGGACCGCCTGCTGCAGCAGCATCACCACGTCGGGATTGTAGGCGTGATACTCGTGACCATGGACGAACTTGACCAGCCCGCCCTGGCGGATGCCCTTGCGGGGAATCCAGGCATCGCGCGCCGCCAGCTCCTGCTGCATCTGCAGCTCGCTGAAGCCGGTGCCCTCGATGCGCGACATCATCCCGTCGAAGCACATCTGCATGACCTCGGACCCCAGGCCGACAGCCTCGAACAGCTGCGAGCCACGGTAGGAGGAGATCTGCGAGATCCCCATCTTCGACAGGATCTTGTAAAGCCCCTTCTGCATGCCCTTGCGGTAGTTCTCGCGGGCGTCCGCCGGGTTGCCGACCAGCTCCCCGGTGCGGTGCATGTCCGCCATCACCTGATAGGCGAGATAGGGATAGACCGCGGTGGCGCCGACGCCGAAGAACACCGCCATCTGGTGGGCGTCGCGAGCGTAGCCGGTTTCGACCACGATATTGACCCGCGGACGCAGCGCTAGCCTTGCCAGGTGATGATGCACCGCACCGGTCGCCAGCAGCGCCTGGATCGGCTGCTTGCCCCTCTCCAGCTCGGCATCCGACAGCACCAGGATCACCTTGCCGTCGCGGGTCGCCTGCTCGGCCTGCTGGCACAGCGCCACCAGCGCCTGGCGCAGCGAGGTGGTCTCCGGATCGTAGTGCAACGGCAGCCGCACCGAGGCGAACGCCGGATCCTCCTGGGTCACCAGCGCGGTGAACTTGCGCGGCGACAGCACCGGGGTGGTCAGGATCAGGCGGTGGGCGTGCTCCGGCGTCGCCTCGAACACGTTCAGCTCGGCCCCGCAGCAGGTCTCCAGCGACATCACGATCGCTTCCCGCAGCGGGTCGATGGGCGGGTTGGTGACCTGGGCGAACTTCTGGCGGAAGAAGTCGGTGAGCAGCCGGTTCTGACGCGACAGCACCGCCATCGGCGTGTCGTCCCCCATCGAACCCACCGCTTCCTGGCCGCTCTCGGCCAGCGGGCGCAGCAGCTGATCGCGCTCCTCGAAGGTCACCGAGAACATCTTCTGGTAGACGTTGAGCTCTTCGGTTTCCATCGGCTGGAATCGCGCCAGCTCGGTCAGCGCGGACTCGAGATAGTGGGCGTGCTCCTTGAGCCAGCGACGATAGGGATAGGCGGACTTGAGCCGCTGATCGATATCGTCGGTGTGCAGCACTTCGCCGGTCTGGGTGTCGACGGCGAGGATCTGTCCCGGCCCGACGCGGCCCTTGGCCACCACGGACTCCGGTGAGTAGTTCCACACCCCGATCTCGGAAGAGAGGGTGATGTAGCCGTTATCGGTGATCACCCAGCGCGCCGGACGCAGGCCGTTGCGGTCGAGCATGCAGACGGCGTGGCGACCGTCGGTCATCACGATGCCGGCGGGGCCGTCCCACGCTTCCATGTGCATGGAGTTGTATTCATAGAAGGCGCGCAGGTCGCCATCCATGGTCTCGACGTTCTGCCACGCCGGCGGCACCATCATGCGAACGGCGTTGTAGAGGTCCATGCCACCGGTGAGCAGCACTTCCAGCATGTTGTCCATGCTCGACGAGTCGGAGCCGGTGGTGTTGACGATCTCGTCGAGGCCTTCGATATCCGGCAGCAGTTCGCTGACGAAGTTGGCCTTGCGCGCGTTGGCCCAGCCGCGGTTGGCCTCGATGGTGTTGATCTCGCCGTTGTGCGCCATGAAGCGGAACGGCTGCGCCAGCGGCCAGCGTGGTGCGGTATTGGTCGAAAAACGCTGGTGAAAGACGCAGACCGCGGTCTCGAGACGCTCGTCGCCCAGGTCCTGGTAGAAGGTGGGGAGGTCCGCGGGCATCATCAGCCCCTTGTAGGAGACCACCTTGGACGACAGCGAGCAGACGTAGAACTCTTCTTCCTGGCGCAGCTTCTGTTCGGCCAGACGGCGTGCCATGAACAGTTCGACGTTGAACGCCGCATCGGTCTGGGAAACGTCCCCCTCGACGAAGACCTGACGAATGCGCGGCAGGCACTCGAGCGCCATCGGCCCGCAGACGCTGGGGTCCGTGGGCACGTCACGCCACCCCTTGACGCTCAGGCCACGCTCGGCGAGTTCGCCTTCCAGCGTCTCGCGCGCACTTCGCTCGCGGGCATCGTCATCGGGGAAGAACACCATGCCGACGGCGAAGCGCTCGCCCAGGGTGACGCCCAGATGATCCTCGGCCAGCGCGCGCATGAAGCCCATCGGCATTTTCAGCAGCAGGCCGCAACCGTCGCCGGTCTTGCCATCCGCCGCGATGCCGCCACGGTGGGTCATGCAGGTCAGGGATTCGATCGCCGTCTTGAGCAGATCGTGACTGGCCTGCCCCTCCATATGAGCAATCAGGCCGAAACCGCAGTTGTCGCGGAATTCGCCAGGCTGGTGAAGACCTCTCATCATGGGCGTGCCTCACAAAGCTGTTCTGAATACAGGGTATTGTATTCGGTCCGGTAAAAAGAGATGATAGAAGGTTTTCTTGTTTTTCCGACTGGATTACCAGCGGTGCAATAGGCCCGATTTTCGTCTCGAAGCGCCGACAACGTGGGGTGTCGGCGGGTCGCAAAAAGGCCGGACAGAATAGCCAGTCAGCTTCTCCAGCGCAATTCCGGAGCCGGCTTTCTCGCTGCAAATACATTTAAAATCGAAGACTTAGCGAAACATTCAACAAAAATACACTGCTAGCACAAAGGCTTAGGCCTCAACATAGACCAAAGTCTAAACCCTTGCGTGTCGTGGCCCGAATCGTCGTGAGATCCAGGCGCGAAGCCCATACCGATACGGCATGGAGCATACCAATTATATCGACAATACCCGGAAAGAACAGCCGTCGGCACGCCGATTGTCGCCAGGCGAGACCCGCGAACGGCCACCCATGCCGAACGCCGTGACGGGAGCGCTATCGAGACGGGACTGCCACCGGGGCGGCCCATGCGAGCGGAGGAGCGCCGCCGGGATGGCGGCGGAAACAAGGCCGGGTAAAACCGGGAAGGAGAGGCGCCTGCCGGCGCCGTGGCGCGTCAGCCTCGGGGGAAGCGTTCCAGCAGCCGGTGGAGCAGCTCGGCCTCGGTATCGTCCCGGATGCAGGCGCGCCCCATCGCCTCGAGCAGGATCAGGCGCAGCCGACTGTCGAGATTTTTCTTGTCGAGGCGCATGCGAGAGAGGAAATCCTCGGCCTGCATGTTGGCCGGTGCCGTGACCGGGAGATCCGCGGCACTCAGAATCGCCGTGACGCGCTCGACATCGGCCTCGCTCAACCAGCCGCGATCGAAGGATAGCCGGGTCGCCATCATCATGCCGGCGCCCACCGCTTCGCCGTGCAGCCAGTTGCCGTAGCCCTGATGCGCCTCGATGGCGTGACCGAAGGTGTGGCCCAGGTTGAGCAGCGCACGCACGCCCTGCTCGGTCTCGTCCTCGGCGACGACTTCCGCCTTGATCTCGCAGCTGCGGCGAATGGCGTGGCGAATGGCGGCCTCGTCGAGCGCCCGGAGTGCCGCCAGGTTCTCCTCCAGCCACTCGAGGAAGGAGAGGTCCCAGATCAAGCCGTACTTGATCACCTCCGCCAGCCCCGCGGACAACTCCCGGGCCGGCAGCGTTCGCAAGGTGTCGGTATCGACGATCACCGCCCGGGGCTGCCAGAACGCGCCGATCATGTTCTTGCCACGCGGGTGGTTGACGCCCGTCTTGCCGCCCACGGAGGAGTCGACCTGGGCCAGCAGGGTGGTGGGTATCTGGATGAACGCGACACCGCGCTGATAGCTGGCGGCCGCGTATCCCGCCATGTCGCCGATGACGCCTCCGCCCAGCGCGATCAGTGTGCAGCGACGATTGAAGCCGGCGGCCAGCAGCGCATCCCAGATACGCTCCACCGACGCCAGCGTCTTGGTCGCCTCGCCGTCGGGCAGGATGACTTCCCGGATCTCGAGGTCGGCACCGGCCAGCGTCTGCTTGAGCGCCGCGAGATAATGCGGGGCGATCACCTCGTTGGTCACGATCATCACCTGGCGCCCCGCCAGGTACGGCAGCAGATGTTCCCGGCTCGCCAGAACGCCCGCGCCGACGTGGATCGGATAACTGCGCTCGCCCAGCGACACGCTCAGCGATTCCACCGAAAGCGAAGAGACTGACGTCATGACATTTACCTTTGGTGAGAGAGTTACCTTTGGTGGGAGAGTGGCGGCGAGGCAGCGAGCGGCTCGGCGAGACGGGAGACACGCCGCAGGATATCACCGACCACGCTTCTGGGACCGCGGCGATCGGTGCGCACGACGATGTCCGCCGTGGCGCGATAGAGCGGATCGCGAATCGCGAACAGCTCCCTCAGCACCTGCTCCGGATTGGCATTCTGAAGCAGCGGCCGATTGCGATCCCGCGAGGTGCGTCGAATCTGCTGCTCGACGGTGGTGGCCAGGTAGATCACCGTGCCCCGCTCCCGCAGCAGTTGCCGGTTGACCTCGCGCATGACCGCGCCGCCCCCCGTCGCCATCACGACTTCACTGCGCTGGGTCAGCTCGTCGAGCATGGCCGTCTCTCGATCGCGGAACCCCTGCTCCCCCTCGACATCGAAAATCCACGGGATGTTCGCCCCGCACCGACCCTCTATCTGATGGTCGCTATCCAGGAATTCGCGCTGCAATTCGGCCGCCAGAAGGCGGCCGATTGTGCTCTTGCCGGCCCCCATGGGACCGATGAGAAAAAGATTGGGAAGCGACCGCATCAGCGAATGGCCAGTCCGTCCTCGATGATCTTGGGCGTAATGAATACCAGCAATTCTACCTTCTCGTTGCTTTCCTGGGTATAGCGGAAGAGATTGCCCAGCACCGGGATGTCTCCCAGGAACGGGGTCTTGAACAGCGTCCGCAACTGCTCGGAGGTCAGAATCCCGCCCAGCACCACGGTTTCGCCGTTGTCGACCAGTACCTGGGTCTGAATCTCGTTGGTATCGATCGCCGGCGCGCCATCGAATCGCGTATCGGAAATATCGTCGTTGTTGATGCGCAGATCCATGATGATGCGATCGTCGGGCGTGATCTGCGGCGTCACCTCCAGCGACAGCACCGCCTCCTTGAACTCGGTGGTCGTCGCACCGCTGGAGGAGGCCTCCTGGTAGGGCACCTCCTGCCCCTGCTTGATCACCGCGGTGCGCTGGTTGGCGGTAATCACCTTGGGCTGGGAGATGGTCTGGCTCTTGCCCTCGCTCTCCAGTGCACGCAGCTCGAGGTCGATCAGCACGTCCCCGGAGAGATAGCCGAAGCTGAAAGCGCTGGCCGGGTTGGTGGCGTTGCCCAGGTCGACCGCCAATCCGCCGCCATAAGGAGCGGGATCATCCGAGGTCGTCGGCACCGTCGAAGGATTGCCGTCGGCCGCCCCGCTCAGATCGAAGTGACGGCCCCGCGGCGAGGAAAGCCCCCAGTTGACGCCCAGCTCGTGCGTCGCACTATCCCTCGCGATCACGATGCGAGCCTCGATCTGCACCTGGCGCACCGGGACATCGAGGTGGTCGATGGTCCGTCGGATCGCGTCCAGCTGATCGCGCGTATCCTGCAGGATCAGCGTATTGGTGCGCGGATCGACGGTGACCCGGCCACGCTCCGACATCATCCCGACCCCCTCGCCGCCTCGCAGCAGCGCGGCGAGGGAATCGGCCTTGGCGTAGCGAATCTGAAGAAACTCCGTACTCAGCGGCGCCAACTGCTCGGACTGCTCGCGGGTTTCCAGCGTCTGACGCTGCAGGCTTGCCAGTTCGCCGGTGGGCGCCACCATCATCACGTTGCCTTCGCGCCGGGCCGACAGGCCATGGTTGCGCAGTACCAGATCGAGCGCCTGATCCCACGGCACGTCGGTGAGATTGAGGGTCACGTTTCCCTGCACACCGTCGCTGGCCACGACGTTGAGCCCGGACTCCTCGGCAATGATCGACAGCACGTCGCGAACCGGAATATCCTGAAAATTCAGTGTGATGCGGTGCCCGGTGTAGCTGGGCCGCTCCCCCGCCTCGGCACGTTCGATCGTTCCCGCGGCAGCCAGCTCGATCGTCAGACGACGCCCGCTCTGGGTCACCAGCGGCTCCACGGCGTCGGATGCGGAAATGTCGAAAGTCACACCGCCAGCGCTGCGACGCGGCACGATGCGCTGGACACTCGTGCCGAAGTCCCCGACGTCGAGCGTCTGATACTGCTCGTCGGGCAGGACGACACCCGGCAACGTGACCGACACCTGTCGCCCCTGCCCCGACACCTCGGCGGCGACGCCGGCACGGTCGAGTTCCAGTTGCAGCTGTCCGGCGCCGTCCGCGCCGCGACGAAAATCGATCGCGGTGACCCGGGGCTCGGCCGACAGCGTCGTCGGCGCGTCGACGCCTCCGGCGGGCGGGGATGCCGGCGGAGAAGCGTCGGCATCCCCGCCCAGATGGACGACGACCCGATCCGACAGCCGCTCGAGCCGATAGCCGGTCGTCGAATCCAGCTCGAATACCAGGCGCGTGCGGCCCCCCGCTACCAGCACCCTCACACCGCTGACGCCGGCGCTGCCGATGGCGAAGCTCGACTGGGACAGAGCGCTCTGCGTCTGCAGCAGATCCAGCGCCAACCGCGGCGGGGAGTCCGTGCGATAGCCGCGAACTTCCGGGACGCCGCCGACGAAGTCGAGACCCACGTCCAGGCGACCCGCGCCCTGGTCGGTGAAGGTCATCGCGGTCAGGGTGGAGGCCGCCAGGGCGGAGCACGCCATCCCCCACAGAATCAGCGTCGCGATCAAAGCGGCCAAATGCCGTCGAAGAGCCATGAGTTCCCCTGCTACTGTTGCCGCCGGCTGGCACCGTCGGATTCTTGTGGTGCCATTGCCAGACGCTGACGACGCTCCGTCCAGCCCCCCTGGGGACCCCGCACGGTCTCGATCAGCGCCAGTGCGCGCGGCTCGACGTCAACGACCTTCCCGTAATCCCTGCCCAGGTAGTCGCCCTCGAACAGCCGATGGATCCTGCCGTCCGGCGCAGCGACCAGACCCGAGGGGGTGTTCCCCACCGTCAGGGTGCCGACCAGGGTCAGGCTATCGAGCTCGAAGGCTTCCAGGGGCTGGCGTGGACGATCGGCATCGGGCAGCGGCGCACTATCCATCGGATCGACGCGGCCTTCACGCTCGGCCACGAACGGGCTGCGGCGCTGCCCCTGGTGGTAGTCGGCGGTGGCATACTGCGGCATCTGCGGTAGCGCGGCGATCTGCCCCTGGGGCTTGTGCCGCAACGCATCCAGATGCGCCTCCAGCGCTTCCAGGTCGGCATCCTGACACCCCACGAGCAGGCCGCTGCCGATGAGCATCCCGGCCAGAACGAGGCGGTTCGCGCTCACGGCTTTCCCCTCCCCTTGCTGGAACCGACGCCGGGATCGGCCTCCTCCCGATAGCGGTAGGTCTTGGCCAGCATCGACAGCCGGAGCCGATCCTCCATCGGCGTCAGCGTAAAGTCGTGCAGCGTGACGATACGCGGCATGCCCGCGACACGAGCCAGGAACGCGGCGATCTGGTGGAAGTCCCCGCGCACCTGGATGTCGAAGGGCTGCTCGATATAGAACGCCTGCTCGACCGCCGGACGCAACTTGATGCTATCGATATCGAGTTGCTGCTCGCGTGCCGCGTCACTGATGGCATCCAGCAGCGCCGGAACCTCCGCATCGCTTGGCAGCATCTCCAGCACCCGCTGCATGCGGGCCTGCAGCTCGCTCATCTGGCGCTCCATCGCCGGCAGATTGACGGCCTGATAGGAGAGCGTCTCGAAGCGCTGCAGCGCCTGCTGCTCCTGAACCATCAATCGCTGATGCGTTTCCCGGGGCGATGAAGCCAGCAACCACTGCGCGCTCCACAGCGAAGCCAGCAGAAGCGCAACCGCTATCATCACCTGCAGGCCGACAGGCCAGGTGCCGGCCTCCTTGACATCCAGCTCGCGCCACTGGAGCTCACGTAACTGCCGCCACTGTTCGCCGGCCAGGCCGCGAAGGCCGCCCAACCGCCGGAAACTGGCCGTCAGGCGCTTCACGATCCGGCTCCCGCCGCACTGTCATCGACCGGATGCTGGTCGACACTCATGTGGAAGCGCTTGGCCGCCGCCGGGCCCTCGGCGGACTGCACGTCCGAGAGCAGCGGGATATCGAATGCCGGGCTGTCATCCAGCGCCCGCATCTGGTCGGAGACCTGACGGTTGGAAGCCGCCACGCCGCTGAGCTCCAGCCGATCGTTCTTGCGATCCAGCTCGGTGTAATAGACACCGTCGACCAGCGTGGCCGTCAGTTGATCGAGGACGCGAATGGTGAGCGGGCGGCTCGATTGCAGTTCGCCGATCACTTCGATCTGCTTCAGCATGCGCTCCCGCAGCTCGCGGAAATCGCGCATCGCCTGAATGTCGCGGGTGAGGGCGTCGGTATCGCGCTGGATCAGCGCGACCCGGGCCTGCCCCGCGCGTACCAGCGACTTCTCGTGCAGCGAGATCCCCCAGCCGATCAGCAGGCCGACGAGCAGCGTCAGCAGCAGGCCCTGCTTGAAACGACGGGTGCGTTGAACACGACGCCGCTCCCGCCACGGCAGGAGATTGATCTCGATCGTCATGCCATGGCCCGCATGGCGAGGCCGCAGGCCGTGAGCATCGCCGGCGCGTCCGCGGCCAGCGCGCCGACATCCAGCCGCGAATGGATACGCATGTGGTGAAAGGGATTGGCGAGCTTCGCCTCGAGACCGCTCTGGGCACGCAGCCGCTCCGCCAGTCCCGGCAGTGCGCTGGACCCGCCCCCAAGGACGAGACGCCGAACCTGCTGCTGTCCCGCGGAGGTGTAGTAGAGTTGCAACGAACGACCGATGTGCTGAATCAGGGTATCGATGAACGGCAGCAGCACCTGCTGGCGATAGTCGTCGGGCAATCCGCCGCGCTTCTTGGCGCGGCCGGCTTCGTCGAAACTCATGCCGTAACGCTTGCTGATGGCGTCGGTGAGCTGCCGCCCGCCGCAAAGATTGTCCCGGCTGTAGACGATCCGTCCGCCCTTGAGCACATGAAAGGCGCAAAGATTGGCACCGATGTCGACCAGTGCCGTACTGTCGTCATCCGCCTCGGAGTCCCCCAGGGCACGGCAGACCCGCTCGAGGGCAAAGCCCTCCACGTCCACGGCCACTGCCTCCAGCCCCACCGCCTCCATGGTCGAGGTCAGCGTCTCGATATCCTGCAGGCGGCAGGCCACCAGCAGGATCTCCTGCTGGTCCGGGTAACGGGCATGGTGGCCCAGCCGCTGAAAGTCGAAGGCAACCTCGTTGAGGGGAAACGGGACGTGCTTGTCGGACTCCATCTGGATGCGGGCTTCGATCTCCTCGTCGCTGAGCGAGGCCGGAAGCGACAGCACGCGGGTGATGGCGGCCGAATTGGGCACCGCCACCACGGCGCGCCGGGAACGCAGCTGGGCATGCTCGACCGCCCGGCGCAGCGTGTCCACGACCTCGCTCTTGTCGCGAATACGCTTCTCGACGACGGCTCCCTCGCTCAGTGGGCGCACCGCGTAACTGTCGATTCTCAGGCCGCCGGCGTGACGCTCCAACTCCAGCAGCTTGACAGTGGCGGAGGTGATGTCCACTCCGACCAATCCCTGGGAGGATCTTTTCAAGCGCAACACTGTCTCACCTCGCCGGAACTCGAAAATCCTAATCGAAGTTAACGGCGGCCCGATGGGCAACTTGAGACATTTCGTTACACTTATTTCTCGTTGCTTGCAGGAAGCGGCGGGTACGAAACTGGCCCCGGCTCTGTCGCATCCATATAATGCCCCGTTACTGAACCATGTCCGAAGCTAGGGATAGCGGGCACGCACGCGGCCGGACCGCCACCAGTCAAGGATCACCTCTTTTTATGAAGCTTTTTACCCGCTTACTGACGACCGCCTTCTGGCTGCTGCTGTCGCTATGCGCCGGTGTCGTGCTGGCAGTCGTCGGCGCAGGGCTCTACTTTGCCCCTGGCCTGCCGGACGTGCGCCAGCTCCAGAACTACGAGCTTCAGACGCCGCTGCGAATCTACACCGAGGACAACAAGCTGATCGGCGAATACGGCGAGGAGCGCCGCATGCCGATCAGCTACGATCAGATCCCCCAACCGCTGATCGATGCGCTGCTGGCGGCCGAGGATGCCAACTTCTACAACCACCCCGGCGTCGACCCGAAAGGCCTGCTGCGCGCGGCGGTGGAACTGGCCTCCTCGGGAGACATCCAGTCCGGCGGCAGCACCATCACCATGCAGGTGGCACGCAACTACCTGCTGACCCTGGATCAGACGTTCACCCGCAAGATCCGCGAGATCCTGCTGGCGCTGCAGATGGAGCAGATCCTGAGCAAGCCGGAGATTCTCGAGCTCTATGTCAACAAGATCTACCTGGGCCACCGCTCCTATGGCGTCGCCGCCGCCGCCAACACCTACTACGGCAAGCCGCTGACCGATCTGACGCTGCCGCAGTACGCCATGATCGCGGGCCTGCCCAAGGCACCGTCCAGCTTCAATCCGCTGGCCAATCCGGAGCGCGCCCTGATTCGACGCAACTGGATCCTCTATCGCATGCGTCAGCTCGGTTCGATCGACCAGGCTAGCTACGAGCAGGCCGTCAAGGCGCCGATCACCGCCAGCCGCCATGTCGCGCAGTCGGAGATCGACGCGCCCTATGTGGCCGAGATGGCACGCGCCTACGCCGTCGAGCGCTTCGGCGACAAGGCCTATACCGACAATATCCGCATCACCACCACGCTCGACAGTCGCCTGCAGACCGAGGCCCGCAATGCGCTGGTGCAGGGCCTGATCGACTACGACACCCGCCACGGCTGGCGTGGTCCGGAGCAGAAAGACATCCCCCCGAGCCTCGTCGAAGCGCAGGATCGCACCGAGCGGCAGGGCCTGGAAGAAGAGCTCTCGGAGTCCCCGGAGGTCATCCAGACCGCGCGCCAGGCGGCCCAGAGCAGCGAGGCCACCATCGAAGGCGTCGATGGCGATGTCAGCAACTGGCTCAAGGTGCTGGAGCGCACGCCCGCCTACGGCCCCCTTCAGCCGGCCATCGTGACCGAGACCGACGGCAAGCAGATGCGCGTGCTGGATGCCGATGGCAAAGTCATCACCCTGGACTGGGATGGCCTCAAGTGGGCCCGCGTCTACCACAGCGCCAAATGGCGCGGCGATGTGCCCGCCAATGCCGAGGCGATCGCCCAGCGCGGCGACCTGGTCCGGATCCTGAAGAGCGGCGACAGCTGGCGCTTGTCGCAGCGCCCCGGCGCCGAGGGCGCGATCGTCGTGCTCGACCCCCAGACCGGCGCCATCGAGGCGCTGCAGGGCGGATTCAGCTTCGCCGCCAGCAAGTTCAACCGTGCCATCCAGGCGCAGCGCCAGGTCGGCTCCAACTTCAAGCCCTTCGTCTATCTGGCGGCGCTGCAGGAAGGCGGCATGACCGCGGCCACCATCATCAACGACGCGCCGGTGGTGATGTCCCAGTACAGCGGCGACGACTGGCGCCCCGAAAACGCGGAACGCCAGTTCCGCGGGCCGACACGCCTGCGGGTCGGGCTGTACACCTCGCGCAATCTGGTGACCATCCGCGTGCTGCAGTCGCTGGGACTCGACAACGCGCTGAACTTCCTCGAGCGCTTCGGCTTCTCCCGGGATCGCCTGCCGCACGGGCTGTCGCTGGCACTGGGCAGCGCCTCGCTGACGCCGCTGGAGATCGCCAACGCCTACGCGGTGCTGGCCAACGGCGGCTTCCAGGTCTCGCCCTGGTACATCCAGCAGGTCACCCAGGGCAGCCAGAACACCGTGGTCGAACAGGCCAACCCGCTGGTGGCATGCCGCGACTGCGCGCCCGACGCGACCCAGACCGAAGTCGACGGCGAACCGCGCCGCATTGCGCCCCGCGTCGTCGACCCCGATGCGCTCTACATCCTGCGCAGCATCCTGCGGGATGTCATCGAGCGCGGCACGGGCCGCGGCGCGCTGTCGCTCGACCGTGCCGATATCGTCGGCAAGACCGGTACCACCAACGATCAGCGCGACGCCTGGTTCTCCGGCTTCAACAACTCACTGGTCACGACGGTATGGGTCGGCAAGGACGACAACACCACCACCGCGGAATATGGCGCGCAAGCCGCCCTGCCGATCTGGAAGGCGTTCATGGGCCCGGCCCTGAAAGGGACCCCCGAGGTCGTTCCGAAGGCGCCTGACGATATCGTCCAGGCACGCATCGACCCGAAGACCGGCAAGCGCCTGCATGACGATCAGTCCGGCGGCATCAGCGAGATCTTCCGCAAGGACAACCTGCCCGAGTACCAACCTCGGGGTATTCGCCCTGAACTGGAAGATGAGAGCGGTTCGCAAGGCACTGGCACTTTCGAAGCCATCTTCTGATACATTGGTCGGGGCCTCGAGCCCCGACCCATTCGTTCCACACTCGCTCTTCACCGCAACAGGACGTCGCAGCGACGCTGAGAGAGATGTCATGCCCCTGCCTAGTTGCCGCTGGTGGCTGCTGGCCACCTGCCTGATGGCATCGCCGTCACACGCAGAGCTTTTCTACGCGCCGCCGGCACCGGACGAAAATGCGCCCAACTTCAGTGGCAGCGCGGAACTCGGCTACACCAAGCTGACCGGCAACACCAACACCCAGACGCTGCTCGCCAAGGGCCGCCTGACCTGGCTGACCGGCCGCTATACGCATACCTTCCGCGCCGAGACCCGTAGCGTCCAGGACAACGACAACACCACCTCGGAGCGATATCTGGTCGGCGCCCGCGAACGCTATGAGCTGGCGGACAACAACTACCTGTTCGGCTTTGCACGCTGGGAGCGCGATCGATTCAGCGGCTACGACTCGCAGTTCACGACCATTGCCGGTTACGGGCGCCAGCTCCTCGTCGGCCCGACGCACACCCTTTCGGCCGAAGTCGGTCCGGGCTATCGCCGCGACGTCTATGCCGACGACAGCGACGATGACGATGACGACGCTTACGAAGGCGGCAGCAGCGACGATCTGGCGCTGGCCTACGCGGCGCTGGACTATACCTACAACTTCAGTGACGACATCTCCTTCGATCAGGAGCTGTCGGCGGAAGCGACTCACATCAGTGTCACTACCCGTTCACTCTCGTCGATCACGTCGCAATTGAACTCTCACCTCGCGCTGCGCGTCTCCTACGATGCCAGGAGCAACACTCATCCGCCGCCGGGCGCCGAAGCACGCACCGACACCACGACCTCGGTCTCGATTCTCTACGGCTGGTAGCGACGGCGCTGGGTCGCTGGAAAAGGGCCATCGAGCGACGGCTTCGGGTCGCTGTAAAAAGACGGCTTCGGGTCGCTGTAAAAAACGGCTTCGGGGCGCTATATCAGATCGTTGAAAAGCACGATGCCGCCTCGGAGGGCGGCATCGTCGTGATGAGACAGATCAGCAATTACTTGCCGTAGATTTCCCTGACGCTCTTCAGCGGGTAGTGGGCGGGATACGGCTTCTTCGCGACGCCGGACTCCACCGCGGCCTGGGCCACCGCCGCCGGAATCTTCTCCAGCAGCCGCGAATCCACCGGCGTGGGGATGATGTAGCCACGACCGAACTCCAGCGAATCGAGCTCGTAGGCGTCCAGCACCTCTTTCGTCACCGGCTCGCGCGCCAGATCCTTCAGCGCGTGAACGGCGGCGATCTTCATCTTTTCATTGATGGCCGTGGCCCGCACGTCCAGCGCGCCACGGAAGATGAACGGGAACCCCAGCACATTGTTGACCTGATTGGGGTAGTCGGAGCGCCCCGTGCCCATGATCACATCGCTGCGGGTCGCGCGAGCCACATCGGGGTGAATTTCGGGGTCCGGGTTGGAGCAGGCGAACACGATCGGGTCGGCCGCCATCTTCGCGAGCTGCTCGGGCTTGAACAGATTCGGCCCGGAGAGCCCGACGAAGACATCGGCGCCCTCGATCGCGTCATCCAGCGTGCGCAGCGGCGTCTCGGTGGCGAACTGCGCCTTGTACTGGTTGAGATCACTGCGACCGCTGTGAATGACGCCATTGCGATCCAGCATGAAGATGTTCTCGGCCCGGGCGCCGCATTCGATCAGCAGTTTCATGCAGGCAATGGCGGCCGACCCCGCCCCGAGACAGACGATACGCGCGGTCGCCAGTGTCTTGCCGGCGATGTCCAGGGCGTTGAGCAGGCCCGCGGCGGTCACGATCGCGGTGCCGTGCTGGTCGTCGTGAAACACCGGGATGCTGCAGCGCTGCTTGAGCGCCGCCTCGATCTCGAAGCACTCGGGCGCCTTGATATCCTCCAGGTTGATACCGCCCCAGGTGTTGGCGATGTTGGCAACCGTGTCGATGAAGGCCTGGGCGGAATCGGCCTCGACCTCGATATCCACCGAGTTGATGCCGGCGAAGCGCTTGAAAAGAACCCCCTTGCCCTCCATGACAGGCTTGCTCGCCAGTGGCCCGAGGTTCCCCAGACCCAGGATAGCGCTGCCATCGGAGACGACGGCCACCAGGTTGCCCTTGCCGGTGTAGAGATAGGCGTTTTCCGGATCCAGCGCGATCTCCCTGCACGGCTCGGCAACACCAGGGCTATAGGCCAGCGACAAATGCTTGGCGGTTTCGGTCGGCTTGGTCAGCTCGACCGACAACTTGCCCGGAATCGGCTTGGCATGGTAATCGAGCGCCGCCTGTCTTTTATCGTCACTCATGGGGAATGTTTCCAAATGAAGGGTGGGATATCTCGGCATCGTCGTGCCATGGAGTCGCGCCAGATTATAGAAAAACGACACCCCACACAACTTTCGCCCTTTTCTCCTCTTTCGCGAATTTTAAGTGCCTGTTTGAATCACTTCGATGCATTTGGCGACACTTATACCTGGGCGCCCAGCCATAAAACATCCCTTATCCATGGTCTCGAACCCAGGCTCCGGCCCGGAAATCCCGCCCCTTCGCGTGTCGAGATCCGGCAATCGCGCACGAAAAAGCCCGCCATGGAGGCGGGCTTCTCGACAACCGATCGGTTCTCGGCGAGACGCGATATCAACCGCGACGAACCGCAGCTCCGAAGCGCTTGTTGAAACGCTCGACGCGGCCACCGGTGGTCGCCTGCTTCTGCTTGCCGGTGTAGAACGGGTGACACTGCGAGCAGACGTCGACGTGGAAGTCTTCGTTGGCCGTGGTGCCGATCGAATGGGTCGCGCCACAGGAACAAGTCGCCGTGACTGTCTTGTATTCGGGATGAATAGACTGTTTCATCGTGAAGCCTCGCTTTGCGGTGTACCGCCACCTGATCTGTTGCCAGGCACCGTACACGGATAGGGAATCGCGGTTCACTCCCGCGCGACCGGCCCGCCTAGAATCCCGTAACCCGCATCGTCTGGCGATGGCAGTACCACGGATAAGAGACGCACCCTACGTCGGAAGGCGGCGCATTTTAGCAGAACTCTTCACGGAGGCCAATTGGCAGATTCCAGCACCGCCCCCGGGAGCGCGACTCCACCCGCGCCTCGGATTCTTCGTATCGCCGTTCCCACGCCGCTGAGGCGACTGTTCGACTATCGCCCCGCGGGTCAGCCCCCTGCCGGCGGTTGGCGCCCGGGTCTGCGGGTCAAGATCCCGTTCGGCCGGCGTTACCTGGTCGGCATCGTGATGGAGTGCGCGATGCAAAGCGAGCTACCGGCCAGCCAGCTGAAACCGATCACGGAGCGCCTCGACGACGAGCCATTACCGGCAGACTGGCTATGGCTCTGCCAGTTCACCGCTCGCTACTATCAACATTCGCTGGGCGATACGCTGCATCACGCCCTGCCCGGGCCGCTGCGCCAGGGGCGACCGCTGGAGGCACGCATTCGCGAGCGGTGGCAGTTGAATCGCCCCGAGGCCGCCGCCCTCGATGCCCTGAGCCGCGCGCCACGCCAACGCGAGCTGGTCCAGCTCCTGGCCCAGCACCGCCATGGCATGATCACTTCCGCCATCACCGCGCAGGGGTACGCTCGTGCCCAATTGCAGGGCCTGCTCGACAAGTCGCTGGTCACCCGCATCAGTGAGCCGCTGACCGCCAGCGAGGGCTGGTCGGGTGCGCTGCTCGCCGAACCGGCCCTGCCGCTCAACCGGGAACAGGCCGCCGCGCTCTCGGCGCTTCACGAAGGGCTGGACCGCTTCCACCCCTGCCTTCTCCACGGCGTGACGGGGAGCGGCAAGACGGAGGTTTACCTGCAACTGATCGAGGCCGTGCTGGGCCAGGGCCGCCAGGCGCTGGTACTGGTGCCCGAAATCGGCCTGACGCCGCAGACCCTGTCGCGCTTCCGCAAGCGCTTTCGCGCACCGGTCGTGGCGCTGCACTCGGGCCTCACCGACCTGGAGCGCCTGGATGCGTGGGAAGCCGCCCGCAGCGGACGCGCCCCCATCGTCATCGGCACCCGCTCCGCCATCTTCACGCCGCTGGCGCGACCCGGGGTGATCATCGTCGACGAAGAGCACGACGGCTCATTCAAGCAGCAGGATGGATTGCGCTACCACGCCCGCGACCTGGCCATGGCCCGCGCGCACCGCGAGGGCGTGCCGATTCTGCTGGGCAGCGCCACTCCGTCGCTGGAGAGCCTGGCCCAGGCGCGCAGCGGACGCTATCGACACCTTCGTCTGACCCAGCGGCCCAGCCGCCACGCCCCGGCCAAGCTCGAACTGGTCGACCTGCGCGGGCGACTGCGCCAGGGCGGGCTGATTCCGCCGGTGATCGACGCCATCCGCCAGGCGCTGAAAGCCGAGGGGCAGGTGCTGGTATTCATCAACCGGCGGGGGTTTTCGCCGTCGCTGGCGTGTCATCAATGCGGCTGGATCGCCGAGTGCCGCCACTGCGACTCACGCATGACGCTCCATCGCCAGCCGCCGCGCCTGGTCTGCCATCACTGCGAGCACCAGACACCCCAGCCGGACGCCTGTCCGAGCTGCGGCAGCGCCGACCTGCGACCGCTCGGCGCCGGCACCGAGCGCAGCGAGGAGACTCTCGCCACCCTGTTCCCCGACACGCCCGTCTACCGCATCGATCGCGACAGCACACGACGCAAGGAAGCCTTCGACCAGGTGTTGACCGAGATCCGGCGCGGCGAACCGAGCCTGCTGGTGGGAACCCAGATGCTGGCCAAGGGCCACCATCTTCCCCACGTGACGCTGGTCGTCGTGGTCAATGCCGACGCCGGCCTATACGCCAGCGATTTTCGCGCACTCGAGCAGAGCGCCCAGTTGCTGGTCCAGGTGGCCGGTCGTTCCGGTCGCGCCGACCGGGCCGGGCGCGTTCTGGTCCAGACGCTGCATCCAGACGACCCCAACCTGCGGCTGCTGGCGGATAGCGGCTACGATGCGCTGGCCTACCAGATGCTCGAGGAGCGGCGCCTCGCCGGCCTGCCACCCTACCGCTATCTGGCGCTGGCGCGTTTCGAGGCGACTCGCGAGGAGGACGCCCGCCAGGCAGCGGAGGCTGCCGGTGACGCCGCCCGCCAGTGGCTCGGCGAACGCCAGTCGGCGGTTCACTGCCTGGGCCCGGTGCCCGCACCGATGGAGCGCCGCCAGAATCGCTATCATGTCCAGCTGATGCTCTCCGCGGAAAAACGCAGCGCGCTGCACGAAGCGAGCGCCTGGCTGGTCGGCTGGATGGAGAGCGCGGCCTCGCGTCGTGTCCGCTGGTCGCTGGATATCGATCCGATGACGTTGAGTTGACGCCGTAAGCCGTAAGCCGTAAGCCGTAAGCCGTAAGCCGTAAGCCGTAAGCCGGGATACAACCACCTTTCGAGCCGGAATCGGATGGTTTCGCTGTTCTTACAGCTTAAAGCTTCTAACTTATAGCTCCCGAAGGGACTAGGGTTTAAAGCCTCGCCCCAATCGCCGATAATGGCCGCCTTTTTCCAGCGTCGTGGCAGCAGGCTCACGACGTCCAGATCTGCGCAACCCCGCGCCGGACCGGGCCGAAAGCCTCGATCCCAGGCCCCACGACGACGAAGTAGCCAATGAAAGAGACGATTACCCAACTGCTAGACGCCGCCATCGCCAAGTTGCAGCAGGCCGGCGATCTACCGGCGGGCGTCGCCCCCGCGATCAAGGTCGACCCGACACGCGACAAGGCCCACGGCGACTACGCCTCCAATCTTGCCCTGGTGCTCGCCAAGCCGGCAGGGCTCAAGCCCCGCGACCTGGCCGACAAGCTGGTAGCGGCCATCCCCGCCAACGAGGTGATCCGCAAGACCGAGATCGCCGGCCCCGGATTCATCAATTTCTTCGCCGCGACCGATGCGATCGCGGACATCGTCAGCCAGATCCTGGATGCCGGCGACACCTTCGGCCGCAGCCTGATCGGCGCGGGAGAGAAGGTGCAGGTCGAGTTCGTCTCCGCCAACCCGACCGGGCCGCTGCACGTCGGCCATGGCCGTGGCGCCGCCATCGGCGACTGTCTCTGCCGCTTGCTGGAGGCGACCGGCTTCGACGTCACCCGCGAGTTCTATTACAACGACGCCGGCGCACAGATCAACAACCTGATGCGCTCGGTTCGCGCCCGCGCCCTGGGACTCGGTCCCGATGACGAGGAGTGGCCCGAGGATGGCTATCGCGGCGACTATATCGCCGACGTCGCCCAGGCCTACCTGGCCGGCGAAACCGTGACCGCCGATGACCGCGAGGTCACCGCCAAGGCCGACCCGCAGGACGACGACGCCATTCGCGCTTTCGCGGTCGCCTATCTGCGCCGCGAGCAGGACCTGGATCTCAAGGCATTCGGGGTCGAGTTCGACGTCTATTTCCTGGAGTCCTCGCTCTACGCCGAGGGCCGGGTCGAGGAGACGGTCGAGGCGCTGGTTGCCGGGGGCCACACCTATGAAGCGGACGGCGCCCTGTGGCTGCGCACCACCGATTTCGGTGACGACAAGGACCGGGTGATGCGCAAGCGCGACGGCGACTACACCTATTTCGTGCCCGACGTCGCTTACCACTACAACAAGTGGCAGCGCGGTTTCACCACCGTGATCGACGAGCAGGGTGCCGACCACCACTCCACCGTCACCCGCGTGCGCGCCGGCCTGCAGGCGCTGGAAGTGGGCATTCCGCAGGGCTGGCCGGACTACGTGCTGCACCAGATGGTGCTGGTGACCCGCTCCGGGGTCGAGGTCAAGCTTTCCAAGCGCGCCGGCAGCTACGTCACGCTGCGCGATTTGATCGACGAGGTCGGCCGCGATGCCACTCGCTATTTTCTCGCCGCCCGTCGCGCCGACTCCCAGCTCACCTTCGACATCGACCTGGCGCGTTCGCAGACCAACGACAACCCGGTCTACTACATCCAGTACGCCCACGCCCGAGTCTGCAGCGTGCTGCGCAAGGCCGAAAGCGACGGCCTCGCCTTCGACCATGCCATCGCGATGGCCAACCTGGAGCGCCTCGATGCCGCACAGGAGAAGGCGCTGATGAATCGGCTGGCGCGCTATCCCGATATCGTCGAACGCGCAGCCCGCGCCCGCGAACCGCATCAGATCGCGCAGTATCTGACCGAACTCGCCAGCGATTTCCACACCTGCTACAACGCCCAGAAAGTCATGGTCGACGATGCCGAGCTGCGCAATGCGCGGCTGGCGCTGGGTCTGGCGACACGCCAGGTCATCGGCAATGGATTGGCGCTGCTCGGCGTCAGCGCCCCGGAGGAGATGTAAACCATGGCACGCCGCCCCGCTCAGAGCAGTCGCTCGTCCTCTTCTCGCCCTTCACCCAAGGGCGCGACCACCAAGTCCCGTCCGCGCGCCTCGAGCAGTGGCGGCGGTCTAAGCGGCATCCCTGGCTGGCTGTGGGCCATCGCCGGCCTGATCGCCGGCTTCGCCCTCTCGCAGTACCTGGATCGATCCTCGCCGGAACCGGTGGCGGCCGTCGTGCCCCGACCGACATCCAACCAGACCGCCACCGGCGGCAACGCCCAGGGCACCGATGGCGCCGCCAGCGGCACCGCCACTCCCCAGCAGCCTGCGACACCCACCTTCGAGTTCTACACGCTACTGCCGGAAACGGAGGTCATCGCTCCCAACAGCGATAGCTCGTCGCCCGAGCCGACCGCCAAGACGACCCAGGAAGCCGCGGCCGACGATGCCGCGAACCAGACCAAGCAGCCAACGCCCAGCGGCGGCCGCTACGTCCTGCAGGCCGCCTCCTTCCGCGACCTCGGCGATGCCGAACGCCTCGCCAACCGGCTCAAGGACTTCGGCCTGCTGGCCAAGATCACCGACGTTCGAGCCAATGGCGATCAGCTCTGGCACCGGGTCCAGGTCGGGCCCTACGAGGACAAGCGCGAGCTATCCCGCGCCCAGGACCTGATGGTGACCCAGGGCATCGAGCCGCTGTTGCTGCGCCTGCAGAACTAAGCGCTACAGCTCGCACCACCGCTACAGCTCGCATCACCGCGCCTGCAGCCAGACGGCCGACATCGCCTGTCGGCCGTTTTTGGTGACGGATTCCGAGCGAAATTCACGCGCGCCATGCGACCTCCGGTAGCCATCGCCACGCGCCAGGCACTCGTTGCCGGAAACCGCCGCTTGATTTCCCCCCCTTCCGCCCGCACCTCTCGATTCATGCCGCATCGCGTCTTGCGTTCTTTCGTTTCAGACGAGCACCGTCGACTGCGAACGCGATCGCACCCGTTTTTCGGCGCCGCCGGCAGCACCGGGCGGCGCGCCACTGGGAGTCAAATGCATGACCACAATCGTATCCGTGCGCCGTGGCGACCAGGTCGCCCTGGCCGGTGATGGCCAGGTATCGCTGGGCAACACGGTAATGAAAGGCAACGCCAGCAAGGTCCGCCGCCTCCATCGCGGCCAGGTTCTGGCCGGTTTCGCGGGCGGCACTGCCGATGCCTTCACCCTGTTCGAGCGCTTCGAGGCGCAGCTGGAGAAGTATCAGGGCCATCTGACCAAGGCAGCCGTCGAGCTGGCGAAGGAGTGGCGTACCGATCGCGCGCTGCGCCGCCTCGAGGCGATGCTCGCCGTCGCCGACAAGACGGCGTCGCTGATCATCACCGGCAACGGCGACGTGGTCGAGCCCGAGCGCGGTATCATCGCGATCGGCTCCGGCGGCCATTTCGCCCAGGCGTCGGCGAGAGCACTGCTCGAGAATACCGAGCTCGGCGCCCGCGAGATCACCGAGAAATCACTCAACATCGCCGCCGACATCTGCGTCTTCACCAATCACCAGATCACGCTCGAAGAGCTGTAACGAGGTCATCCCCATGTCCCAGAGTCTTTCCCAGAACGGCACGGTGCAGGAGACGGCCGCCACCCAGCCGGCGCTGACCCAGTCTTCGATGACGCCGCGTGAGATCGTCCACTCGCTGGACCAGTACATCATCGGTCAGCACGACGCCAAGCGGGCCGTCGCCATCGCGCTGCGCAATCGCTGGCGCCGGATGCGCCTCGACGAAGACATGCGCGGCGAGATCGTGCCCAAGAACATCCTGATGATCGGACCGACCGGCGTCGGCAAGACCGAGATCGCACGTCGCCTGGCCAAGCTGGCCGGGGCGCCGTTTCTGAAGGTCGAGGCGACCAAGTTCACCGAAGTGGGCTACGTCGGTCGCGACGTCGAGTCGATCGTGCGCGACCTGATGGAAATGGCGATCAAGATGGTGCGCGAGCAGGCCAAGACCGAAGTGCGCCACAAGGCCCAGGATGCCGCCGAGGAGCGTATTCTCGATGCCCTGCTGCCGCGCCCGCGGGGCAGCGAGTACGATGCCGGCCGCGACGACTCCTCCACGCGCCAGGTCTTCCGCAAGAAGCTGCGCGAGGGTCAGCTCGACGACAAGGAGATCGACATCGAGGTGACGCCGGCAAGCCAAGGGGTCGACATCATGACCCCGCCGGGCATGGAGGAGATGACCAACCAGCTGCAGAGCCTGTTCGCCAACATGGGCAAGCAGAAGTCCGAAAACCGCCGCGTGACGGTCAAGGACGCCTGGAAACTCCTGCAGGACGAAGAAGCCGCCAAGCTGGTCAACGAGGAAGAGATCAAGCAGCGCGCGCTGGAAGCGGTGGAGCAGAACGGCATCGTGTTCCTCGACGAGATCGACAAGGTCGCCAAGCGCGGCGAGTCCGGCAGCGGCGGCGACGTCTCCCGCGAGGGCGTGCAGCGCGATCTGTTGCCGCTGATCGAAGGCTCCACCGTCTCCACCAAGCACGGCATGGTGCGCACCGACCACATCCTGTTCATCGCCTCCGGAGCTTTCCACCTCTCCAAGCCGTCGGACCTGATTCCGGAACTGCAGGGTCGCCTGCCGATCCGGGTCGAACTGACGGCGCTGACGCCGGACGACTTCAAGCGCATCCTGACCGAGCCCTCGGCGGCACTGACCAAGCAGTACCAGGCGCTGCTCGGCACCGAGGGGCTGGAGGTGCAGTTCACCGAAGACGGCATTTCGCGCATCGCCGAGATCGCCTGGCAGGTCAACGACGGCACCGAGAATATCGGCGCCCGTCGCCTGCACACCGTGATGGAGCGGCTGCTCGAGGAAGCCTCGTTCCAGGGCGGCGACTTCACCAGTCCGCTGGTCGTCGACGCCGACTACGTCAACGACAAGCTGGGCGAACTGGCGGTGGACGAAGACCTGTCGCGGTATATCCTCTGACGAGGAGCCGTAAGCTTTAAGTTGGAAGAGCGCCGCTTCGCGGCTGGAAGAGAAGAACTCTAGAACGACGTTCTTCTCTTTCTTTTACGGCTCTTCTCACTAGCAGACCAAAACTTACGGCTTATAGCTTATAGCTAGGAGTTTCTTATGTCCGCCCCCATTCCCAATCGCGTCCACTATCACAAGCGTGACCGGGAACTCGAACTGGGTTATCCCGATGGCGAGAGCTATCGCCTGCCGGTGGAACTGCTGCGTGTCTACTCGCCCTCGGCGGAAGTCCAGGGCCATCACCCCAGCGAAGCCGTGCTGCAGACCGGCAAGCGCAACGTCGGCCTGCTGGATATCACCCAGACCGGCCGCTACGCACTCAAGCTGCATTTCGACGACGGCCACGATACCGGGCTCTACACCTGGGAGTATCTCCATGAGATGGCGACCCATCAGCAGGCCTGGTGGGAGAACTATCTGACCCGGCTCGAGCGCGCCGGTGCCTCCCGGGAGTCCGGCGTGATCCAGATTCATCAGGTCTGAAGCCGGCCGGATGCAAGACCAAGGCCGCCGGTACGCCAGCGCCTCATACCTGCCAGCCGCGATGCGCGCAGACAAGTTTACGACCAGACGCTACAATGCGGACTCGGTCGATTCACATCGATTGGCCCCGGCTCGGGCGCGTCGGTCACACGGCTCGAGCCGCTCGGCAGCACATCGCCCAGACAGCGACGCCACCGCCCCAACAGGCGTGACGTTCGCCGCCCGCGTCATCTCGGAGAAGAGCACATGGACAAGCGCACGACCGACTTCGGCTACGAAAAGGTGGCGGTCGACGAGAAGGCCGCCCGCGTGGCCGACGTCTTTCACTCGGTGGCCGCGCGCTACGATGTCATGAACGACCTGATGTCATTTGGCATCCATCGCCTCTGGAAGCAGCTGACACTCGAGCGCAGCGGCGTTCGCCAGGGCCACAGCGTGCTCGACATCGCCGGTGGCACCGGCGACCTGACCCGCCAGTTCGCCAGGCGCGTGGGACCGACGGGACGCGTCATCCTGGCCGACATCAACGAATCCATGCTGCGGGTCGGGCGCGACAAGCTGATCGACCACGGCATCGGCGACAACGTCAAATACGTACAGGCCAACGCCGAGAGCCTGCCGTTTCCGGACAACAGCTTTCACTGCATCACCATCGCCTTCGGCCTGCGCAACGTCACCGACAAGGACGCGGCGCTGCGCTCGATGACGCGGGTGCTGAAGCCCGGCGGACGCCTGCTGGTGCTGGAGTTCTCCAAGCCGGTCAACGGCCTGCTGTCGAAAGCCTACGACCAGTACTCTTTCCGCCTGCTCCCGCAGATGGGTCGGCTGGTGGCCAACGACGCCGACAGCTACCGCTATCTGGCGGAGTCGATCCGCATGCATCCCGACCAGGAGACGCTGAAGGGCATGATGCAGGCTGCCGGCCTGGAGCGCGTCGACTATACCAACATGACCGGCGGAATCGTCGCCCTGCATCGCGGCATCAAGCTCTGAGGGCCGGCGAGATGGTGGAGACTTTCGCCCTGGTCGCCCTGGAGCGCTCGCTGAACACGCTGTTGCGTCGCGACCCGGCGTCCCCCGCCAGGCTGGCCGGTCTGGCCGGACACACCCTGCGGCTGACCTTCGCCGAGGAGCGGCTGGGGCTGCGCGTCGGCTTCCATGCCGATGGCGTCACCCTTGGACGCGTGCACGACTGGCACGATGTGGATGATCTCGACATCACCGTGGATCGGCATGTGATGACCCGGTTGATGGCGGGTGACTCGCCCGAGCGCCTGCTGTTCAGCGGCCAGCTGCCGGCCATCGGCCAGACCGGGCTGCTCTCTCCGATACAGACCCTGTTCATGGATCTCGACATCGATTGGGAAGAGGCCTTGTCCAGGATCCTGGGCAACGGTACCGCCCACGGCGTGGCCAATGGCATCCGCCACCTCGATCGTCAGGCGCGTTTCCTGGCCAACGAGTGGCAACAGGACCTGCGCGACTATCTGTTCGAGGAGCGACGCTGGCTGGCAGGTCGCGACCAGCTCGCCGTCGCGCGCGATCACCTGACCGAACTCCAGCAGTCCGTCGACCGTGTCGGGGCCAGAGTGGCCAGATTGCAACGTCGCCGGGAGTCGCATTCATGAGTCTGCGGTTATTTCGCATCGCCTGGACCGTCTCCCGTTATCGCCTCGACAGCCTGGTTCCCCAGGACAGACTACCGCCGGTCATCCGCTGGCTGTGGCGCTTCGCCCCGGTTCGCCTGATTCCGATCGGCGATCACTCGCGCGGCAAGCGGTTGCGACTGGCGCTGGAGTCGCTGGGCCCGATCTTCGTCAAGTTCGGCCAGATGCTGTCGACACGGCGCGACCTGCTGCCACCGGATATCGCCGACGAGTTGAAACGCCTGCAGGACCAGGTTCCGCCCTTCCCCGGCGAGACCGCCCGTGCCATGGTCGAGGTCGAACTCGGCAAGACCGTCGAGGAGGCTTTCGCCGCGTTCGAGACCGAACCGATGGCCTCGGCCTCCATCGCCCAGGTCCACGCGGCCGAACTGCACAGCGGCGAGCAGGTCGTGGTCAAGATCATCCGCCCCGGCATCGATCGCATCATGCGCGAGGATATCGGGCTGCTCTACACCTTCGCGCGGCTGATGCGACGGATTCCTGAGGCGCGCCGCCTCAGGCCGGTGGAGGTGGTTCAGGATTACGAAGCGACCCTGTTCGACGAGCTCGACCTCAACAAGGAGGCCGCCAACACCTCCCAGCTCAAGCGCAACTTCCAGGGATCGCCGCTGCTCTACGTCCCGGCCATCCACTGGTCGCTGACTCACCGCCAGGTAATGGTCCAGGAGCGCATCACCGGCATCCCGGTCGCCGACATCGACGCCCTGCGGGCGCAGGGTACCGACCTCAAGAAACTGGCCGAGCGCGGCGTCGAGATATTCTTCACCCAGGTCTTCCGCGACAATTTCTTCCATGCCGACATGCATCCGGGGAACATCTTCGTGTCGCGGGAAAATCCCACCGAACCCCTCTACATCGCCATCGACTGCGGCATCGTCGGCAGCCTGACCCGCGAGGATCAGGACTATCTGGCGCGCAACCTGCTCGCCTTCTTCCGCCAGGACTATTACGAGGTCGCGGTGCTGCACATCGAGTCCGGCTGGGTCGGGGAAGGCACCCGGGCCAACGAGTTCGCCTCGGCGATCCGCGCGGTGTGCGAGCCGATCCTGGAGAAACCGCTCAAGGACATCTCCTTCGGCCAGGTGCTGCTGGGACTGTTCCAGACCGCGCGGCGATTCAACATGGAGGTCCAGCCACAGCTGGTGCTGCTGCAGAAGACCCTGCTCAATATCGAGGGCCTGGGCCGCCAGCTCTATCCCGATCTGGACCTGTGGAGCACCGCCAAACCCTATCTCGAGCGCTGGATGCGCGAGCGCGCCGGACCCAAGGGTTTCTGGAAGACGCTGCAGAAGCACGCGCCGGAACTGGCGCACCAGATTCCCGAGCTGCCGGTGCTCGCCCATCAGGCGCTCTCCGATCGCGAACAGCAGCGCCGGCTCTATCGCCAGCAGACGGAAGCGCTGACCGGCCTGGAAGCGCGGTTCCAGCGGGCGGCACCGCGCGCCAGGCGCCTTCGCCTGGGGGCGATCCTGCTGGCGGTGGCGCTGGCCTGGCAGCCGATGCTCGGCTGGGCGGAGCAGCAACCCTGGCCGGTGCTGGTGGCGGCCGGGCTGGGCCTGCTGCTGCTCGTCTGGCGCTGAGCTTTGAATAATGGCTCGAAGCTCGAAGCTCGAAGCTCGAAGCTCGAAGCTCGAAGCTCGAAGCTCGAAGCTCGAAGCCAATGTAGCCCCATAAGCAGGAATGTCATCTCATGAGTGATACTCTCGAACGATTGGCCACGGTTCTGGACTCACGCCGCAACGCGGACCCGGACAGCTCTTACGTCGCCCAGCTACATCACCGGGGCCTCAACAAGATCCTGGAAAAGGTTGGCGAGGAAGCTGCCGAAACGCTTCTTGCCGCCAAGGATGTCCGGGTGGATGATGCACAGAGCCGCCAGGACCTGATCGGCGAAGTGGCCGACCTGTGGTTTCACAGCCTGGTCATGCTGTCGCATCTCGATATCGATCATCGGGAAGTGCTGGCGGAGCTGGCCAGGCGTTTCGGCGTTTCCGGACTGGACGAGAAGGCCTCTCGCCAACGAGACTCATGAATCACCATCGCGTCAACGCGCATCAGTAAGGAGAAAGTTATGCTGGGTGGGATCAGTATCTGGCAGCTGTTGATCGTCCTCGGGATCATCATCCTGATCTTCGGTACCAAGAAGTTGCGCAATGTCGGTAGCGACCTCGGCGGGGCCGTCAAAGGCTTCAAGAAAGCCGTCGGTGAAGACGAAGAGGAGAAGAAAGGGAGTAACACGCAGCAAAGCATCGACCACTCCCAGGATTCGACTCACACGACCCAGGACAGCAACTTCGACAGCCGCCCGGACGACACGCAGAAGACGTCCGACGACAAGGCCGAGCGCAAGTAACCGGCATGTTCGATATCGGTTTCTTCGAGCTGTTGCTGATCGGCATCGTCGGACTGCTGGTGCTGGGGCCCGAGCGGCTGCCCAGGGCTGCCCGCACGGCCGGACTCTGGGTCGGTCGGATCAAGCGCAGCGTCTCGACCATGCAGCGTGAGATCACGTCCCAGCTCGAGGCCGAGGAGCTGCGCCAGAAACTGGCCGAGCAGCAGAAAAAACTGGACGAGAACGTCAATCAGGCGCGCCGGGGCGTCGAGAAGCATTTCGAAATCGACAAGAAGGAGGATTCGGGGGCCCCGCCTTCGACCGCTGGCGACGCCACGCCGGTCGACGAATCCACTCGCGCCGGAGAGCCAGCGCCCTCCGCGCCGGCTGATGCCTCGCCCGCCCCCCCCTCTTCCTCACCCGCGGACAAGGATTCGGCTTCCCGATGAGCGATGCCTCTTCTCCACCGCCAGATGAAAAGCAGTCACAGGCCCCACTGATCGAGCATCTGATAGAGCTGCGTTCGCGCCTGATGAAGGCCGTGATCGTTGTCGTGCTGGTCTTCGTCGGCCTTTACGCTTTCTCCAACGACATCTACCGCTTCGTGGCCGATCCGTTGGTGGCGCTTCTACCCGCCGGCTCGAAGATGATCGCGACGGAGGTCACGTCGCCCTTTCTGGCACCGTTCAAGCTGACCATGGTGGTCGCCATCTTCGCGGCGATCCCGTTCATCCTTTATCAGGCATGGGCATTCATCGCGCCGGGGCTCTACAAGCACGAGAAGGCGCTGGCGTTCCCGCTGCTCGCCTCCAGCATCCTGCTGTTCTACTGCGGCGCAGCCTTCGCCTACTACGTCGTGTTCCCGCTGCTGTTCAGCTTCTTCGTGCACACCGGCCCGCAGGACGTCACGGTGATGACGGACATCAACGCCTACCTCAATTTCGTGCTGAAGATGTTCTTCGCCTTCGGCGTGGCATTCGAGATCCCCATCGCCACCTTCCTGGTCATCTGGACCGGCATCACCGACGTGGAGAGCTTGAGCAAGAAACGTCCCTACGTGATCCTGATCTGCTTCATCATCGGCATGTTGTTGACCCCGCCGGACATCATCTCGCAGAGCCTGCTGGCCATCCCCATGTGGCTGCTGTTCGAGGTCGGCATCCTGTTCGGCCGCATCGTCCAGCGCCGACGCGCGGAAGCGCCTGCGGACACGGACTGATTCGTCCGGTTCCAGCCACTGCGACGAAGGCCCCCACCCGGTCCATCGACTCGGTTGTTATACTGGGGCGCCAAGCCCCACTGTCATCTTTTTGTCATTCGTCACTGATAGCTTGGCTGTCGGTGACGCGAGTGGGCCGGGAGGCCCATTCGCCGCCTATCGTGGAGAGATTCATGCGTTATTCCCTGTCGCGTCAGTACCCGGCCACCCGCCTGCGTCGTCTGCGCAAAAGCGACTTTTCCCGCCGCCTGGCCCGAGAATCGACATTGACCACCGACGATCTGATCCTCCCGGTCTTCGTGCTCGACGGTGAAAACCGCCGCGAGCCGGTCTCCTCCATGCCGGGTGTCGAACGTCTGTCCATCGACGAGCTGCTGCGCGAGACAGAGGAGCTGGTCGAACTCGGCATACCCGCGATCGATCTCTTCCCCTTCACCCCACCGGAGAAGAAGACCGTCGACGGTGCCGAGGCCTGGAACCCGGACGGCGTGATCCAGCGCGCGATCCGGGCGCTGCGCGAACGTTTCCCCGACCTCGGCATCATCACCGACGTGGCGCTCGACCCCTACACCACCCACGGCCAGGATGGCGTGCCGGACGAGAACGGCTACCTGCTCAACGATCGCACCATCGAGGCACTGATCAAGCAGGCGCTCTCCCACGCCGAGGCCGGCGCCGACGTGATCTCGCCGTCCGACATGATGGATGGCCGTATCGGCGAGATTCGCGCCACCTTCGAGCGCGAAGGGCTCCACGAGACCCAGATCATGGCCTACTCGGCCAAGTACGCCTCGAAGTACTACGGACCGTTCCGCGATGCCATCGGCTCCAGCGGCAACCTGGGCCGGGCCGACAAGTTCAGCTACCAGATGGACCCGGCCAACACCGACGAGGCGCTCCACGAGACCGCTCTGGACATCCAGGAGGGCGCCGACATGGTGATGGTCAAACCCGGCATGCCCTACCTGGACGTCATCCAGCGGGTGAAGGAGTCGTTCGGCGTCCCGACCTTCGCCTACCAGGTCAGCGGCGAGTATGCCATGCACATGGCCGCCTTCGAGAAAGGCTGGCTGGATGCGGATAGCGTGATTCTGGAATCACTGACCTGCTTCAAGCGCGCCGGGGCCGATGGCATCCTGACCTACTTCGCCAAACGCGCCGCGCAACTGCTCAACACCTGAGGGCCGCGGGCGTGTCGGCCCCGGTACCGGAGACTTCTGATGACGGATTCTGGCACGACGGACACGCCCAACAGCCCGGTCGACCTCCCCTTGCCGGCCACCGGTGAAGAGACGCCGCCGCCGCCCTTGCGCGTCAATCGCACGCGCAAGGGGATCCATGCCAAGGAGGCACCCTCCTCGCAGGCGGATCTCGACGACGCCGCGCTCTACTTCAATCGCGAGTTGTCGCACCTCCAGTTCAACATCCGTGTGCTCGAACAGTCGCTGGATGCCTCGCATCCGCTTCTCGACCGGTTGATGTTCCTGCTGATCGTCTCCTCCAATCTCGACGAATTCTTCGAGATCCGGGTCGCCGGCCTCAAGCACCAGTTGGCCTCGTTTCATGAAGAGACCGGTGCCGACGGCATGACGCCGGCCCGTGTGCTGAGCGAGGTCTCGCGCATCGGCCACGAGCAGGTGGAGCGTCAGTACCGCATTCTCAACGACGTCCTCGTGCCGGCCCTGGAAGAGCAGAAGATCCGCTTCCGGCGCCGTGCCCAGTGGACACCAGAGCAGGCGGCCTGGGTCGCCGACTACTTCGAGGAGGAGATCGCCCCGGTCATCAGCCCGATCGGGCTGGATCCCTCGCACCCCTTCCCCCGTCTGGTCAACAAGAGCCTCAACTTCATCGTCGAGCTCGAAGGGACCGATGCCTTCGGCCGCGAGGGCGGCATGGCGATTCTCCCGGCGCCGCGCTCGCTGCCGCGGCTGATCCGGCTGCCGGAAGCGCTGTGCGAAGCGGGTTTCACCGATTACGTGTTCCTGTCATCGATGATCCACGCCCACGCCCACGAGGTATTCCCCGGCATGGAGGTGGAGGGCTGCTACCAGTTCCGCCTGACCCGCAACGCCGACCTGTCGGTCGATCCGGAAGAGGTCTCGGACCTGGCCTCCGCGCTTCGGGGCGAGCTGCTGGCCAGGCGCTACGGCAGTGGCGTGCGTCTCGAGGTGGCCGACAACTGCCCCGATAGCCTGATCGATTTCCTGCTCAAGCAGTTCGAGCTTGGCGAGGAGGATCTCTATCGGGTCAACGGCCCGGTCAACCTGACCCGCATGATGGCGGTTCTTGGCGACGTCCAGCGACCCGACCTGCGCTATCGGCCGTTCACCCCCGGCCTGCCCAAGCCATTGCGCGGCGACGTCAACCTGTTCTCCGCCATTCGCCAGGGCGACATTCTGCTGCACCATCCATTTCAGTCGTTCACCCCGGTGGAGGATCTGCTGCGCCAGGCCGCGCGCGACCCCGACGTCATGGCGATCAAGCAGACGCTCTATCGCACCGGCGCCGACTCCGCGATCGTCGGCGCGCTGGTGGAAGCGGCCCGCGGCGGCAAGGAAGTGACCGTGGTCATCGAACTGCGGGCGCGCTTCGACGAGGCCGACAACCTGGCGCTGGCCTCCCGACTGCAGGAGGCGGGCGCCATCGTCATCTACGGTGTGATGGCCTACAAGACCCACGCCAAGATGATGCACATCGTCCGGCGCGAAAAGGGCGAACTGCGTCACTACGCCCATCTCGGTACGGGCAACTATCACGCCAAGACCGCCAAGCTCTACACCGACTACAGCCTGATGACCGCCAACGACGAGCTCTGCGACGACGTGCACAAGGTGTTCCAGCAGCTCTCCGGCATGGGCAAGCCACGCAAGATCAACACGCTGCTGCATGCCCCCTTCACGCTGCACAAGACGCTGGTCGAGATGATCGATCGCGAGGCCAGACTGGCCGAGAACGGCAAGAAGGCCAGGCTCGTCATCAAGTGCAATGCGATCACCGAGCCGAAACTGATTCGCGCGCTCTATCGCGCCTCCCAGGCCGGCGTGACCTGCGACCTGATCATTCGCGGCATGTGCTGCCTGCGCCCCGGCATCCCGGGCATCTCGGACAACATTCGGGTGCGCTCGATCATCGGTCGATTCCTCGAACATACCCGGGTCTACTACTTCCACAATGACGGCAAGCATGAAGTCTGGTGCTCCAGCGCCGACGCCATGGAGCGCAACATGTTCCATCGCGTGGAGACCTGCTTCCCGCTGCTGGACAAGAAGGTCGCTCAGCAGGTGCGCAAGGATCTCGACACCTATCTGCTGGACAACTGCCAGAGCTGGGAGCTCGACACCGAAGGGCAATATCATCTTCGCGATCCGGGCGATGCCGAACCCATCAGCGCCCAGGAGACGCTGCTCTACGCCTACGCCAGTCAGGCCTGAGCTCGAAGCTCGAAGCTCGAAGCTCGAAGCTCGAAGGAAGCCTAAACCACACCGCCTCCGTCGTAAGCGACGGAGGCGGTTTTCTCTTTCAGCTTCCAGCCGCGTAGCGGCGCTCTTCCCGCTTTCAGTTACACCCCGACCTCTCCACCATCACGCTTGCGGATCACCACGGTGGAGGCCCGCGGGCGGACACTCTCCGAGGTGGTGGCGACCGTGGCATCCTGCACGCTGGCGTCAGGATCGGCCGGCCAGTTGCCCGGGTGCTGGATGTTGATGAACAGCGAGGTCTTGTCCGGCGTGGCGAAGATGCCGGTCACTTCGCAACCGTTGGGGCCGACGGCGAAACGCTTGAGCTGGGCCTGGTCCGCGGCATCGATCACCGCCTTGTCCCCCGGACCGCGGCCGACGCTGCCCGGCACCACCGCCAGCACCTGGTCGTTGGTGTAGTCGGTGACGTTGTCGTAGCCGTTGTCGGTCTCGATCCACAGGATGCCGCGGCCATCGCCGCGGTCGTCGTACCACAGGCCGTCGGGGCTGGCGAACTGGTTGAGCTCGGTGAGACCCGAGAAGTTGTCGGGGTCATTCTCGGCGGCGCCGAAGACGAACACTTCCCACTCGAAGCCGGTGGCCGACGGCGAAGGCTCGCGCCAGCGAATGACCTGGCCACCCTCGTTGTCCGGACGCGGATTGGGGCCATTGACCGGGGCCGTGGCATAGCCCGCGCCCAGTGCCTCGACGTCGCTGCCACCGCTGGTGTAGGTGGCGTCGGTACCCTCGGCGGTGCGCTGGGAGTTGTTGGTCAGGGTCATGTAGACCTCGCCCGACGACGGATCGACGGTGCCCCACTCGGGGCGGTCCATCGGCGTCGCGCCCATGAAGTCGGCGGCGTCACAGGTGTTGATGATCACCCCGGCGAGATCGCGCTCGTTGGCCAGTTCCAGCGCCTGCCATAGCGGCCGGCCGTCCTGGGTGGTGGCGTCCGGGGTCAGCGGCAGCCACTCGCCACTGCCGTCGGCATTGAAGCGCGCCACGTAGAGGGTGCCCTCGTCGAGGTACTTGGAACCGATCGCCAGGCGATCGTAATCCTGCCCCGGGCGATTGGCGTCCTTGGGATCCCAATTGGCCTTGGAGACGAACTTGTAGATGTACTCGTTGCGCGAGTCGTGGCCGGAGTAGAACACCACCGGCTCGCCCTCGATCACCTTGCCCGGCCAGCACCCCTCGTGGCGGAAGCGACCGATATGGGTGCGCTTGAGCGCGGCGGCCTCGGTGCCCACGCTGTCGGTGTTGCCGTAGGGATCGACCTCCACCACATAGCCGAAGGTACGCGGCTCGTTGCGGTAGTCGCCGGCGGCGGAGGCGGCACTCGGAGTGGTATCGAAGCGCGCGAACTCGCCGTTTGTGCCCCCCTGGGCGGTCTCCCAGCCGTAGCGGCCGCGGCCATCGGGCAGCCCCAGGCGGTCGTCGTCGCGATAGCGCCCGCTCGATTTGGTGAAGACCTCGGGCCAGTTCTCCTCGCAGGTGAGGTAGGTGCCCCAGGGGGTGTAGCCGTTGGCGCAGTTGTTGTTGGTGCCGCGGGTGCGGGTGCCGTTGGTGGAGTAGGCGGTCACCACGTAGTCGCTGCCGCGTACCGGTCCGGCGAGTTCGATCGGCGTGGCCGAGGTGATACGACGGTTGTAGCGCGAGCCGCGCTCTTCACGCCACTGGCCGTTGGCGTCGAGCATGAGCTTGACCAGGGTCACGCCGTGGGCGTTGATCTCGGTGCGCACCTCGTTGGCCGGACGTGCGCCGCTGTCGGCATTGGTCGGGCCGCCCTGGGGCGCCCACAGCGCGTCCTGGTCGATGTACTCGTTGTTGAGCGCCATGATGAACTCGCGCGAGGCGCTCTCGTCGCTCAGCGCGAAGTTGTGCATGCCGTCGTGGTGCATGCCCACGCTGGCTGCCTGATATTCGGGCGTCACGCGGAGGTTGGCCGACCAGTTGCCGACACTGTCGTCGAGCGGGGTACCCCAGGGAATCAGCACCTGGGCGACGTAGCCTTCGGGCACCACCACCGCATCGGTGCGCGAGCCGCGGATCGAGGCGAACGCCAGCGCCAGCGGGGTGGCTTCCGGCGAACCGCCGCTGGAGCCACCGTTGTCACCGTCGCTGCTGCAGCCGGCCAGGCCGAAGCCGCCGAGCAGGCCCATGGCGGCCAGCCCCGCGCCCCCCTGCATGACGCCGCGACGCGATACACGGCGTGAGAGTACCGACGAGAACGGCTCGTTGCTGCTCTGGTTGAGAACGCGATGATCCTCGATTTCCTTGCTCATGGGGTGTCCCCTCTACTCTGAGTGATCCACTAATGACGGTCTGCTAGTCAACGGCACCCGGGCCGGCGATGCGCGCCGCCGGCCACTTGGCGTCCCGGTGCCTGTGGTCACCGGGCTGCGTTACCGGAGGCAACTTAGAGCAGCAACGTGACAACACCATGACGATTCCGGCGGCAGCGCCGCGCCCGTTGCATGGTCACGAAACCGTCATCTCCCAATCATTAGGATGCCGAGTCCGGCGGCGGCGAAGGCCGTGCGCCGCGTTGAATCATTCGCGGGAGCCTCATGACTGACCCCCTTTCCACCGCCGCCCAGGCCGCCACCGGCCGGGGCTGCGACCCCAGCCGCCGTCGCCTGGTCGGCGCCCTGCTGGGTGCCGGACTAGGCGCCGGGCTGAGCGGCTGCGCCACGCCGCTGACAGGCACCGCGCGGGCGCCGGCCCCTGGGCGCCAGGTCGAGATCCTCTACTTCGCCGACACCCTGGAGTGCTTAGGCCCCACGCGCATCGTCGCCCCCGCCACCTATCTCGGCCCGGCGTCGCTGCTCGGCGCCGCGCCCTGGGCCACCGCGGACGGCGTGACCACGCTGGCGGGCAGTGCTAGCGCCGAGTGGGCCGTACTCTATACACCACGCAGCGCCGCCCGACGCCACACCGCCGGCTATGGCGGCCTGGCCGTGCAGCTCGACCGGCTGCGCCGTGAACTCGGCGCCGAGCGCACCCTGACGCTGGAGAACGGCCAGTGCTGGAGCGGCAGCGGCCTGGGCCATCTCGCCACCGGCAGCGCCGGCGTCGCCGCCAGCCGCCTGCTGGCCAGCGACGCCCGGGTCAGCAGCGACGAGCGCGTGCTGTGGCCACAGCGTGCCACGGCGCTCTACCGCGACTATGCGCGACCGGTGCTGGGCAACCTGGCCGCGCCGCCCGCCGGCGTCAGCGCGGCGACCCGCTTCGAGCGCGACGGCGTGCGGGTGGCGGCGGTCGGCGCCAGCGATCCCAACGCCGTCGACGAGACCCGCTCCCTGGACCAGTGGTACCAGACCCTGGCCCAGAGCGTGTCAGAGGCTGCCGCAGAGGCCGATCTGGTGGTCCTGCTGGCCGATACCGGCAGCGCCACCGCGCGCTGGCTGGCCGGGCAGCTGCCGCAGGTGGACCTGGTGCTGGCCGCCCGCGGCCAGGATTTCTGGCCCCGCCTGATCCAGGTCGACAATGCCCACGGCGCCCCGGTGCCGCTTTGTCTGCCCGGCAGCCACGCCAGCGGCTTCTTTCATCTCAGCTGCCGCA
This sequence comes from Salinicola sp., assembly GCA_002695065.1. Taxonomy (GTDB): domain Bacteria; phylum Pseudomonadota; class Gammaproteobacteria; order Pseudomonadales; family Halomonadaceae; genus Salinicola. Next base: position 43,863 of record NZNW01000044.1, read on the forward strand.
GCACCCAGGACGGCTGGCAGATCCACGCCGAGTTCCAGCGCAACGACACCGCAGTGGACGCCGACCACCAGGCGCGCTTCGACGCCCTGCGCGCCCCCTACGCCGGCTGGCTCGACCGCCCGTTGGGCAGCGCGCCCGACTGGCTGTGGCGCCGCGACAGCGTCGGCGGCAGTTGGGACGGCCTGATCGCCGCCGCGCTCACCGCGGATAGCGACGCCACCCGCGCTCTGCTGCCGGGGCTGCGCCACGACACCCTGCTGGCCCCCGGCGAGACGATCACCCGCGATCACCTGTGGCGCCTGAGCGGCGGCCATCCGGCGCGGGTCGTCGACCTCGCGCCGAACCCCGACGAGCTGAAGCGCCTGCTCGAACGGGCGCTGGACAATAGCCTGGGCACGCCGCTGATCCTCAATGACAGCCGCGACCTGCCGCGTCTCTCGGCGACCCGCTGGACGCTCGACTACGGCGCCGCCGAGGGCGCACGCGCCCATCTCGACGCCCTGCCCGAAGGGCTCACCTGGCGCAGCTTCAGCGCCCGCCCCCAGGCCAGCGGCGAACCGCTGTGGCAGCGCCTGGAGCGCTATCTCGGCGACCACGGCGGCACCCCGCCGGCCCCCACGCCGCCGAGCCTCGAGGCGCGCTACGTCGAGGGGCATCCCGGCTGGCATCCCCAGGCGCGCCTGAGCGCATGATGGTCCTGCCCCGGATGCGTGCGCTGACCCAGTGGCTGGCGCTGTGCCTGCTGGCGTGGCTGGCGGCCCAGGCGCTGAGCGGCACGGCGCGGCTGCTGGTGCCCGCCGCTCCCGCCGGGTCGCCGACGACCTTTGTTCTCGACCCCGCCGCGCTGCCGCCGGTACCCGCCGCCTGGCAGCAGCAGGCGTCCGCGGCGGACCGGCGCATCCCGCTCACCGACCTGCCCTACCGCGTGGTCGGTCGGGCGCTGAGCGCAAGCGGCTCGGATTCGCTGGTGGTGCTGGCGACCCCCGACGGTCAGCGCGCGCTGATGCCGGGCGACCGCATCGCCCCGGGCATCACCCTAGCGCGTATCGATGGCGAGGGCGTGGTGCTGTCCCGCGCCGGGCGGCTGGAGCAGCTGCCCTGGCCCGAGCCGCCCGCGGCACCGAGCGGGGGGATCTCGCCCGCGGCCCCGGCCGCCGCCTCTTCATCCACGCTTTCGGAGTCATCCCCATGAGGCCCCTGCCGTATCGCTTGGTGGTCACGCTACTGCTGGCGCTGCTGGTTCCGACCCCTGCCCTGGCCCAGGCGCCCGCGGGCGAGGCGGCCAGCGCCACGACGGATGCCGCGCCGCGCTATGACGTCGACTTCCAGGAGACCAGCCTGCGCGAATTCATCGACAGCGTAGGGCGGATCACCGGCCATGAGTTCCTCGTCGACCCGCGGGTCCAGGGCAACATCTCGTTGACCAGTCAGCGGCGGCTGAGCGCCGACGAGCTCTACCGCCTGTTCCAGAACGAATTGCAGATCAACGGCTACGCCACGGTCCCGCTCGCCGACGGCCAGGTGCGCATCGTGCCGGCCCAGGCCTCGCGCACCCAGCCGCTGCCGTTCGCCGATGCCGCCGAGGGGGCCAACGTCGCCACCCGCGTGATCGAGACACGCAACCTGGACGCCGCGACCCTGGCCAACGTGCTGCAGCCGCTGGTCGACAGCCAGGTGGGCACGGTCACGCCGTGGCCGGAGAGCCACCTGGTGGTGGTCACCGACTGGCGCGACAACCTCCAGCGACTGACCCAGCTGGCCCAGCGTCTCGACCGCCAGCGCGACCTCCAGGCCGCAGTGCTGCCACTGGCGCACGCCTCCGCCGACGAGCTCGCCGGCACCCTGGACACGCTGATGCAACGCGAGGGCGGCGGTCAGGTGAAGGTGGTGGCCAACCCGCGTGCCAATGCCCTGGTGGCCTACGGCGATCCCGCCGGGCTGGCCCGGGTGCGCCAGCTCGTCGCCTCGCTGGATGCGCCCCAGGCCCGGACCCAGCAGCGCAACACCCGAGTGATCTATCTCGACAACGTCAGCGCCGAATCGGTGGTCGCGGTCCTCGGCGGGCTGACCGGCGAACGCCCCCAGAACGTGGGAAACGCCAATCCCCAGAGTCAGGTGCAGCAGTTGCTCCAACGCGCCGGCGGTAGTGATAGCGCACTGCAGGGAGGCAGTCTCGGCGCCATGGCTGATACCAGCAGCGGCGGGCTGCCGGCACTGCCGGACGCCACCAGCCGCAACGCCGCGGTCGCCGGCACCCTCGGCAGCGGCGACGACGCGGTCGGCTTCGCCGTCCACCCCTCGACCAACGCGCTGGTACTGATCGGCCCACCGGCGCGGCTCGACGCCTACGCCAGCATCATCAAGCAGCTCGACATCCGCCGCGCCCAGGTGGCGGTGGAGGCGATCATCGCCGAGATCACCGAGTCCCGCGCCAAGCGCCTCGGCGTGCAGTGGCTGTTCGGCGATCTCTCCGGCAGCGGCACGGTGCCGGTGGGCGGCTTCAACTACGCCGCCGACGGCCAGCCGGGGATCAACGCCATCGCCGGCGCCGCCGCGCGCAACGACACCAGCCAGCTGTCGCGGCTGCTCGGCAGCATCACCGGGGCCAGCGCCGGCGTCGGCCGGATCAGCGACAGCGGGGTGAGCTTCGCCGCCCTGCTCGGCGCGCTGCAGAGCGACAGCGAGACCAACCTGCTGTCGACCCCCTCGCTGACCACCCTCGACAACGCCCAGGCCTATATCCTGGTGGGCCAAGAGGTGCCCTTCGTCACCGGCTCCACCACCTTCAACGAGAACCCCTACCAGATCATCCAGCGCGAGGACATCGGGGTCAGCCTGCGCATCCGCCCCTCGATCAGCTCCGACAACACCATCCGCATGGATATCGTCCAGGAGGTGTCGTCGATCGACCCCAACGTCCAGGCCTCCGACGTGGTCACCAACAAGCGCGAGATCGAGACCTCGGTGATCACCCGCGACGGCGGCATCGTGGTGCTCGGCGGGCTGATCAGCAACGCTGGCAACTCGACCTCGGCACAAGTACCGCTGCTGGGCGACATCCCGCTGATCGGCAAGCTGTTCCAGTACAACCGCGACGAGCAGGAGAAGCGCAACCTGATGGTATTCATCCGCGCCCGGGTGCTCCGCGACGCCGCCCAGATGGACAGCGCCACCGCCGACAAGTACCGCTACATGCGCGCCCAGCAGCTGCTCGCCGGCTTCGACGAGGATCAGGCGCTGGCGCCCTGGGAGGTGGCCAGCACGGTCGCCGCCGGCAGGTCGTCGGCTGGCGCGGGAACGGGTGATGGGGATGGCGCGGCGCCGGCCTCACCGGGTCAGCCGCGCTGGAGCGCACTCTTCCCCGATCAGCGCAGCCGCCTGGGGAGCCTGGCGCCATGACCGCGACACCGACATTCGTCGCCAGTGACGATAGCGTCGCGCCGCTACCCTACCGACTGGCCAAGCGCGCCGGGGTGGCGCTGGCCCCGGGCATCCATGGCTACCGCCTGCTGTGCCGCGACACGCCATCGCCGCTGCAGCTCGAGGTGCTGCAGGACATCCAGCGTCGCCTGGGCCGCGCCGAGGGCTGCGAGTGGCTCGACGGCGACACCTTCGAGGCGCGTCTGGCCGCGCTGCACGACGGCGAGCGTGCCGACAACGCGGCACTGCTGGAGGGCCTGGCCGAGCACGTCGACCTCGACAGCCTGATGCAGGAGCTGCCGCGGGCCGAGGATCTGCTCGAGAGCGAGAACGAGGCGCCGGTGATCCGGCTGATCAACGGCGTCTTCTCCGAGGCCCTGCGCCTGTCCGCCTCGGACATTCACGTCGAGCCCTTCGAGCGCGAGCTGGTGATCCGCCTGCGGGTGGATGGCGCCATGCGCGAGGCGCTACGCCCGCCGCGAGTGCTGGCGCCGGTGCTGATCTCGCGGATCAAGGTGATGGCGCGGCTCGACATCGCCGAAAAGCGCCAGCCCCAGGATGGTCGCATCACGGTGCGCGCCGCCGGGCGTGACGTCGACATCCGCGTCTCCACCCTGCCCGGTATCCACGGCGAGCGGGTGGTGATGCGTCTGCTCGACAAGCACGCCGCCCTGCTCGACCTCGACCGTCTGGGCATGCCGCCGGCGGTGCTCGAGCGCTATCGTCGGGTGCTCCAGCAGCCCAACGGTATCCTGCTCAACACCGGGCCCACCGGTTCGGGCAAGACCACCACCCTCTACGCCAGCCTCAATGCGCTCAACGACCGCAGCCGCAATATCCTCACCGTCGAGGACCCGGTGGAGTACGCCATCCCGGGTATCGGCCAGACCCCGGTCAATCCCCACGCCGGACTCACCTTCGCCCGCGGCCTGCGCGCCATCCTGCGCCAGGACCCGGACGTGATCATGATCGGCGAGATCCGCGACCTGGAGACCGCCGCCACCGCGGTGCAGTCGAGTCTCACCGGCCACCTGGTGCTCTCGACCCTGCACACCAACAGCGCGCTGGGGGCGATCGCGCGGCTGCGCGACATGGGCATCGAGCCGTTCCTGCTGGCGACCAGCCTCAAGGGGGTGATGGCGCAGCGCCTGGTGCGCCGGCTGTGCCCGGCCTGCAGCGAGTGGCGCCCGCGCCGCGCCGACGACGCCCAGTGGCTGCCCAGCATCGAGACCTTACCGCGCCTGGCCGAGCCCCAGGGCTGCGAGAGCTGCGACCACAGCGGCTATCGCGGGCGCCTGGGTCTTTACGAGTTCATCCCCATCGACGCCCACCTGGCCGGCCTGATCCACGAGCGCGCCCCCGAGGCGGCGCTGGCCGAGTACGCCTTCGGCCAGGCCGGCGCCCAGAGCCTGGCGCAGGCGGCGCTGGCGCGGCTGGCGGCGGGCGAGACCGCCCTCGACGAGGTGCTGCGTGCGATCCATCGCTGAGCGCGCGGCCCGCGCTGACCTCAAACTGCCATCGTCCGTGGGTCAGACTACGGCGCCATCGATGCTCGTCATGACCGTCGCGATGCGTGACGGGCGCCATATCGACATCGCTACTGGGGAGAGTCGATGCCCACCTATCGCTATCTGGCCCTGAGCCCCGACGGCCGCCGCCAGCGCGACGTGCTGCAGGCCGAGAGCGAGCGTCAGGCGCGCCAGCTGCTGCACGAACGCGGCCTGTTCCCGCGCCGGCTGGCGCTGGTGCGGGGCGCCGATGCCCCAGGTCGCAGCGCAGGCCGCGGGCGCCTCGATACCACCAGCCTGGCGCTGCTCACGCGCCAGCTGGCGACGCTGATCGACGCCGGCATCCCGCTCAGCGACGCCCTCGACGCCCTCACCCGCCAGGCCGAGCGTCAGCGCGAACGGGCGCTGCTGCTGGCGGTGGGCAACCGGGTGCGCGAGGGCCACTCGCTGGCCGACAGCCTAAAGCCCCACGCGAGCTTCGATCTGCTCTACCGCTCGCTGGTCGCCGCCGGCGAACGCACCGGGCGCCTGGCGCTGGTGCTCGAACGCCTGGCCGACCATCTGGAGCGGGTCCAGGCGCAGCGCCAGAAGGCGCGCACCGCACTGGTCTATCCGCTGGTGCTGGCGGGGGTGTCGCTGGCGGTGGTGAGCGGGCTGATGACCTGGGTGGTGCCACGCTTGGCGCAGCAGTTCGAGCGCTCCGACATGGCACTGCCGTGGCTGACCCGGCTGATGATCGCTCTTTCCCACCTGATGCTGAGTCTGGGGCCGTGGCTGCTCGCCCTCCTGCTGCTGGGCCTGCCGCTGGCGCTACGCGTGCTGCGCCGCCCGGCACCGCGGGCGCGGCTCGACGCCCTGCTGTTGCGCCTGCCGCGCCTGGGCGAGCTGATCCGGCTGCTCGACACCGGGCGCCTGACCCGCACCCTGGCGATCCTCACGCGTAGCGGCATCGCCCTGCTGGAGGCGCTGCGGGTGAGCCGCGACACCCTGGGCAACCACGGCATGCGCGAGGCGGTGGCGCTGATCGAGCAGCGCGTCGAGAGCGGGGTCAGCCTGCATCGGGCGATGCAGGAGTCGGGGCGCTTCTCGCCCTCGCTGCTGCACATGGTCGCCAGCGGCGAGGCCAGCGGCACCCTGGACAGCATGCTCGAGCGCATCGCCGATGCCCAGGAGAGCACCTTCAACCGCCGTGTCGACATGGCCCTGGCGCTTTTCGAGCCGCTGATGATCCTGGTCATGGGCGCGGTGGTGCTGACGGTGGTGCTCGCCATCCTGCTGCCGATCATGCAGCTCAACGGCAGCGTGGCGCTGTGACGCCCAGCGCGCCGCCATCGACGATATCGCGCGCTGCAGGCCATACGCCGTCAGCGCCCATCCGCCATCAGCCCATCTGCAACAACAGAGGAAACGGCATGACACGCGCTCCCCGCCCCGGCCACCAGTCCGGCTTCACCCTGCTCGAGATCATGGTGGTGATCTTCATCATCGGCCTGCTGGTGGCGATCGTCGCCCCCAATGTGCTGAGCAATCAGGACGACGCCATGCAGCAGAAGGCGCGCGCCGATCTCTCGACCCTCGAGCAGGCCCTCGACATGTACCGTCTCGACAACTACCGCTACCCCACCACCCAACAGGGGCTGGCGGCGCTGGTCAGTCGCCCCACCAGCGACCCGCAGCCGGACAACTATCGCGAAGACGGCTATATCCGGCGCCTGCCCGAGGACCCCTGGGGCAACCCCTATCACTACGCCAGCCCCGGCCAGCACGGCCGGGTCGATCTCTACAGCCTGGGCGCCGACGACCAGCCCGGCGGCGAGGGCATCGATGCCGACATCGGCAACTGGATGCTGTGAGGTCTCGTGGCGCCCGGGGCTTCTCGCTGATCGAGCTGCTGGTGGTGATCGTGATCATCGCCCTGGGATCAAGTCTCGCCGTGGCCTGGCTGGCGGGTACGCGCCCCGGCGAGAGGCTCGACCGCGAGGCGCGCGAGCTGGCCGGCGCGTTCCGCCTGGCCGCGGACGTCGCCCGCGCGCGCCAGCGGGTGATCGGCTGGCAGCCGCAGGGCGAGGGCTACCGCTTCGTCAGTTGGCAGCCCGGCCACGGCTGGCAGCCCTTCGGCGAGCGGCTGGGGCTCTCCGCCCGTCGCTGGGATCCGCCGCTACAGCCCAGCCGCCAGCCGCCGGCCGCCGACACCACCGCGCCCTGGCTGGTGTGGCTGCCCGACGGCGAGGTGGTGGGTGCGCATATCCAGCTGGCCAGCGACGGCGCCCGCCGCACCCTGGCAGTGGACGCGCTCGGCGTCAGCGTGACAGGCAGTGGACGATGAGTGCCAGGCGCGGCCAGCGCGGCTTCACCCTGCTCGAGGTCATGGTGGCGCTGTTCATCCTGGCGCTGATCGCGGCGATCGTCGCCCAGGGCGTGCAGCAGCGCGTGCGCATCGCCGAGAGTGCGGCGCGCCGCGCCCCTATGCTGCTGTGCGCGCGGGAGTTCGAGAGCCGCGCTGCGCTCGACCACTACTGGCCGCGCCTGGGCACCCAGCAAGGCGAGCTGAGCCAGGCGGGGCACACCTGCTGGTGGCGCCTGACGGTGAGCGCCACACCGATCCAGCGGCTGCGCCAGGGGCGCCTGGCGCTCTACGACGACCCGGCCCGCGCGCACCCGGTGCTCACCTTCACCCTCTATCTGGCGCCACCGTGATACCCGTCCTCCGAGCCACAACGCACCAGCGCGGCTTTACCCTGCTCGAGGTGATGATCGCCATCGCCCTGACCGCGCTGGTCGGCATCGGCGTGGCGGCGCTGGTCAATCAGCTGGTGAGTGTCCGCGAGCGCTTCGCCGAACCAGCCCCACTGGACGCGGAGATCGATTTCAGCCGCCTGCTCACGCGGCGCCTGGAGGCGCTGGTACAGCGCCCGGTGCACGAACGCGGCCTGGTCCTGTTCAACCTGCCACTGGCCTATGGTGCCGATCTGGCAAGGCTGGAGTGGGTCTCGCTGGGCGCGGTGGCGCTGCCGGTGGGCGATTTCTACACCCGCCTGCGTCGCCAACGTCTGCACTGGGATCGCGACAGCGCCACCCTGACGCTCGATTCCAGCGGGCTGCTCGACGCCGCCGGGGAGCCCGAGTGGCAGCGGGTGGCCGCGCTCGACGGCGTCAACGCGTTGACGCTGGAGTTCTTCGCCGCCGGGCGCTGGCTCGCCGCGCCGCCGCCGAACGGCATCGCCCAGGGCGTGCGCGTGCAGTGGCAGCGCCACGGCCGGCTGATGACATCGACCGCCATCCTGCCGGAGCTGCTGCCATGACCCCACCGCCGAGCGCCCGCCGCGGCTCATCGGGCGTGCCGCGCCAGACCGGGGCCGCGCTGCTGATGGTGCTGCTGGCGCTGGCGCTGGTGAGCGTCACCCTGAGCGCGCTGACCCTGCAGGGGCGGCGCGAGCTGACCCGTCTCGAACTGCTGCAGCAGGAGACCCAGGCCGAGTTCTACGCCCGCGGCGCGGAGATCATCGCCCGCCGTGCGCTCACCGATGCCGCGGTGCGCCATGCCGACCTGTGGTGGCAGACCCTGGCCGGGCGCCCGCTGCGCTACCCCACCGACGCCGGCGAGCTGCGCCTGGTGGTGCACGACCTGCGCACCTGCTTCAACCTCAACGCACTCGGCGGCAGCCAGGCCGCGCTGGCCCAGCGCCAGCTGCGCTACTGGGTGGCGAACTACGCCGGCGAGCGCCTCACCGACATGACTCCGGGCGAGTTCGTCACCCGTCTCGCCGACTGGATCGATCCCGATAACATCGCCCGCGCCAGCGGCATGGATGGTGCCGACTATGCGCGCCTCGACCCGCCCCGGACGAGCGCCGACACCTGGCTGCGCGATCCCAGCGAGATCAACTGGCTGGCGCCGCTGGACAGCCGCCGCGCCGAGCGTTTCAGTGAACTCTGCGCGCTGCCCGACGACGGCCCCTGGCGGCTCGACCTCAACGCCCTCGGGCCCGGCGACCTGCCGCTGCTGGATGCGCTGTTCGAGGGCCAGGTCGATCGCGGCGCCCTGGCCACGCTGCTGCGCGCCCGCCCGCCGGGGGGATATACCGACCTCGACGCGGTGCGCCAGGTGCTGGGCGGCGATGCCACCTGGCTCGACCGCTACGGTAACCGCCTGCGTCTGACCCCAGACTATGTGGCGCTGGATATCCGCATCCGTCTGGCAGATCGCCACTACGACTTCCAGCGTCTGCTGCTGGCCGAGGGCACCAGCGCCTTCTATCCGCGCCAGCCGGCCGCGCGGGTGCGGGTGCTGAGCCGCCGCAGCGGCTACCCCAGCGCCCGGCTCGAGGCTATCTCGAACGACGCTATTTCGACCGATGCCATCTCGACCGATGCCATCTCGACCGACGCCGCCGGGCCGGCGGCGGACAACGTCTTCACCCAGGAGTCACCCTGATGCGCCGATCCGCACGCCCGGCGCGCGCCGCCACCCGCCTGCTCGTCGCCCCGCGCCAGCGCCTCGCGCCGCTCACCGATGCTGGCGCCGACACAGATACAGATACGGACACAGACACCCAGCTCCGTGTCGACTGGTGCCTGGAAGGCGCCACCCCGCAGACGCTAAGCGCCGCCAGCCCTCCCGAGGCGTGGCAGGCGCTGACGCGGCTGGCCGCGACCCACCCGGTCACCCTGCTGCTGGCGGCGGATGCGGTCAGCCACTTCCATCTCGCCGCGCCACGCGGGCTCAAGCGCCGCGAGTGGCCGCTGCTGCTGGAGACGGTAACCAGCGATGCGGTGGACCAGCTCCATCTGCATCCGCTGCAGCGCGGCCGCGGCCACCTGGAACTGATCGCCCTACCGAGCGCCGAGCTCGCCGCCTGGCGCGCCTGGGCGCAGCGCCTCGGTCTGGCGCCGGCGGGTTGGAGCTGCGCCTTCCTGGCACTGCCGCAGCCGGCGGCGCCGGATCAGATCACCACACTCGACGACGGCAGCCACCGGTTGTGTCTGGGGCTGGCCGCACCCGCAGCGCCGGGCGCGCCGGAGACTCGCCAGTGGCTGGCTTGGCCGCGCGAATGGCCGCTACCGCCGGCCTGGCGCGAGCGCGAGTGTCTCAGGGTCGACGCCGAGCGCCCGGGCACGGCGGATAGCGGTGCCGGTGTCGATGCGAGTGTCGATACCGATTTCGATGTGGGTATGGATGAAAGTCCCGATACGCGACCCGCTGTCGGCAGTGATACGTCTGCCGCTGGCTCGCACCACGGCAGCCAGGTGGGCGACGCAGCGAGCGATGTGGCCGAAGAGGCGCGCCGACGAAGCCTCATCTGGCTGGCCACGCAGCCGCCCACCGCGCTGCCGTTCGCCGATGACAGCGGAGCGCGCTGGCAAGGGATCACCTGGCGGCCGCAGCGACACACGCGCTGGCTGGCGGGGGCCATCGCCCTGCTGGCGCTGCTCGACGCCTCGCTATGGCTGGCCACGAGCTGGCGCGAACACACCGCAGCAGGCCAGCGTCAGGCGGCGGCGCTGGCCGCGCGCTTCGTCGGCCCGCCGCCGGTGGACGCCCGGGCGGCGCTGGCCAGCCGCGCTGACGCCATCGACGTCCTGGCCCGGCGCAATCGCCAGCTCAGTGAGGCCCTGGCAGCGGCCACGGCACAGCTCGCCGCCACGCCCTGGCAGCTATCACGGCTGGAGGTCGCCGGCAGCCAGGCGACGCTGGCCTGGCGCTACCCCGAGCCGCCGGCGCCGGTGGTGGTGAACCGGGCCCGCCAGCGGCTGGCCGACCTGGGCGAGCCGCAGTGGCAGGCGGGGCCGGGCGAGCTGAGCCTGAACCTCTCCCTCGCCGCCAACACCCCGGAGCCCACGCCATGAGCCGACTTGTCCCTCGTCTGCCCGCTCGCCTGGCGCCGCTGTGGACGGCGCGCTCGGCGCGGGAGAAAGGACTCCTGATGCTGGCGCTGGTCGGTGTGCTGGCCTACGCCGGCCACGCCGCACTGACACGTCTGCCCGCAGGGGGCGAGCCGTTCGCCACGGTGAGGCCGGCGCCGAGCCTGCTGCGGCTGCCGCCGATCGCGCAGGTGAACGTCGAGCAATGGCGCAGCGCCGCGGTGGAACAGGGGCTGGCGCTGACCCGAATCGAGGTGACGGAGCATGGCGTCACGACCCGCGGCGAGGCGGCCTCCCCCGCGGCGTTCAGCGATTTCGCCCGCTGGGCGGCGCAGCATGGCTGGTGGGCGGTGGGATGGCAGCTCGAACGCCGCGAGGGGCAGAGCCTGGCGCTGGCAGCGCACTGGCGCAGTCAGCTCGAAAGGCCGGGTTCGGGGCCAGAGTCAGGGCCGGGTTCGGGGCCAGAGTCAGAGCCGGGTTCGGGGCCGGAATCAGAGCTGGGGCCAGGATCGGCGCCGCTGGATACCCGCGCAACAGCGACGGAGAGCCCATGATGCGACGCGGTATCGCCGTTCTGGGGACACTCGGCGCGGGGCTGACCATCGCCCTCGTCTTCGTATCGACATTGGCCCTGACCTGGCCGCTGACGACCTTCGGCCCGCGGGTAGCGGTGGCCCACGATGTCACCCTGGTCGCCCCCTCGGGGACGCTGGCGGCGGGCCGCGTGGCGCGCATCGCGTGGCGCGCCGATGGCTGGCCGCTGGCGCTGGGGCCGCTCGACTGGCAACTGGCCTGGCCCGACCAGCTCGCTCTCACCCTGGGTGAAGGCCGCGGCGCCTGGCACGCCCACGGCACCTGGCGCGGCCTCGACACCCACTGGACGATCAGCGGCGGCGACCTCGACGCGCTCGATCTCTCGCGCCTGCCGCTGGCGCTGGCGGCGCGCTGGGAGGGGCAGCTGGATGTCACCCTGCGCGGCAGGCGCTGTCTCGCCAGTCACGGCGCGCTGACGGCCTCCAGCGTGACCTTGCTCACCCCGATCCGGGTCGCGCTGGGCCACGCCAAACTGCAGCTCAGGTGCCGTGGCGGCGCGCCCGAGCTGCGGCTGAACCTGGAACAGGGTCAGGCCCTGGCGCTCGCCCTGACACTCGAGCCCGACAGCGGCCGGGGCGAGCTGCGCGGGCGCATCGCCGACAGCCATCCGCTGGCCGAGTGGCGCCGGCGTCTAGATCCCGACGCCAGCGGCGAACGACTCGAACACCATTTCCGCTGGTAGCGCTTGCGCTGATGGCGCAGCTCAGCGCGGCTGGCGCAGACGTTCGGCCGTTCGCGTCAGCAGGCTGTCGGTCGCCTCCCAGCCCAGGCAGGCATCGGTGATCGAGACCCCGTAGCGCAGGGCGGCCAGATTCAGCGGCTGCTTGCCCTCGAAGAGGTGGCTTTCGAGCATCACGCCGATCAGGCTGCGGTCACCAGCCAGCCGCTGCTCCAGCACGTCGTAGAGGACCTCGGTCTGACGTCGATGATCCTTGTGCGAGTTGGCATGACTGCAGTCGACCATGATCCTCGCCTCGAGCCCCGCCTGCGACATCGCCCGGCGACTGGCGGCAACGCTGTCCGCATCATGGTTGGGCCCGCTCAGGCCGCCGCGCAGCACCAGATGGGTGAAGGGGTTGCCCGGGGTCTCGATCATCGCCGGCGTGCCCTCGGCAGTGACCCCGAAGTGGCGGTGCGGGTGCGCCGCCGACTGCATCGCCGCCACCGCCACGTCGACATTGCCCTGGGTGCCGTTCTTGAAGCCGACACAGGCGTCGAGCCCGCTGGCCAGTTCGCGGTGGATCTGCGACTCGGTGGTGCGCGCCCCGATCGCCACCCAGCTCAGCAGGTCGTCGAAATAGGTGGCCGCCATCGGCTGCAGCAGCTCCGTCGCTACCGGCAGGCCCAATTCGGCGATATCCCGCATGAGTCGTCTCGCCATGGCCAGGCCCGCTGCCATGTCGTCGCTGCCGTCGAGATGGGGATCGTAGGCCATGCCCTTCCAGCCGACCGTCGTGCGCGGTTTTTCCACATACACTCGCATCACCAGCAGCAACCGGTCGCCCACCACCTTGTCGAGCGCTGCCAGGCGCTCGGCGTACTCCAGCGCGGCAACGGGGTCGTGGACGGAGCAGGGTCCGGTCACCACCAGCAGGCGGTCGTCCTCACCGTCGAGAATGGCGCGGATCGCCTGCCGACTCGCGGCGATCTGCCTGGCGAGCGTGGCGCTCAATGGCATGCGCTGGCGCAGCTCTTGCGCCGATGGCAAGGGCAGCGGTCTCGCCGGCCCCGGTTTCGATGGGGTCGGTTTCAGCATGGAGGTAGCAGCGTCCATAACGATCTCTTTTCATGATTGTGTTTCAAGGTTGAGACCCGAAACGCGAGAACCCCCGGATGGGGCTGCCATCCGGGGGTTCTTGATGCGAGGAGGCAGCCCAGGTCCGGGCGTGCCTCGCGGGTTCAGGTCATGTCGACCAACCGGCGGGCACGCCAGTCCTAAACCAATAGCCATAACCGAAGAACGCAGACGCCATCGCATCGCCAACCGTGTCGGCAATGTCGATGAGAGCTGTATCGTGGCGTTCGGTCATGTCGCTTTCCGCTTTCTCGCAAACGTGCTGTGCATGAAGTGGTGGCTCTATCCTAACGTGGCGACACGGTTTGACAAGTCTTTTGATGCCAAACCGTGAACGGTCTCTCTCCGGGCTTTACTTGTGCGAGCTCGTTGACGAGACTGCTAATCAAGAAAAAGAAAGAATTCAAAGGACTTTCATGGCCTACCCGCCTCATGACGTATTGATCGACAATCTCCAGGCTTGCGCCCGCGGCGATGGTCCTGCCTTCGAAAAGCTCTACCGTGCGACCAGCCCGCATCTGTATGCGCAGTTGCTGCGTATCGTCAGGCAGGAAGCAGCGGCTCAGGACTGTCTGCAACTAGTATACCTTCGCGTGTGGCAGGTGGCCGGCCAGTACGACGCCGGTCGTGCCCGGCCGATGACCTGGCTCTCGACGCTCACGCGTAACATCGGTATCGACTGGCTCAGGCGCCAGCGGCCGCAGGAGGCCGACGGTGACGCCATCATCGAGACGCTGCCGGGCGAATCGGACGTGGAGAGCGAGAGCGATATCAATCAACAGGCGGAGTCGCTCCAGCTCTGCTTGACCGAATTGACGACGCAGCAGCGCCAGGCCCTCGAGCTCGCATTTTTCGAGGGCCTGACCCATCACGATCTGGCATCGCACCTGGGCACGCCGCTGGGCACCGTCAAGAGTTGGGTCCGAAGAGGCCTCGAGAGGTTGAAAGCATGCATGACACGTTTCGCCTGACCGATCCCGAGGAGCGCGAGATGGCTGCAGGCGAATACGTCCTCGGCACCCTGACGGGCGACCAGCGCGCCGAATTCGAGGCCCTGCTGGCGGTCAGCGCGGATCTCCAGCACAGCGTCGAAGCCTGGCGGGAACGACTGCAGCTCTTCAACCAGCAACTGGAGCCCGTCGCCCCCCCCAAGGGTGTCTGGCCGGGTATCGTGACGCGTCTGGGGCTGAAGACGGGGCCATTGCAACGGCTGGGTTTCTGGCGTGCGTTCAGCGGCATCGCCACGGCAGCGGCGCTGATCCTGGCGATCGTCGCGCTGGTGCCGCGGGAACCGGCCATGATGCCGGGTGAGTACGTGTTCGTGATCAACCAGCCCAACGGCCAGACGGCCTGGATTCTGAACGCGACGCTGAACGGCAAGATGATGGTGCAGGCGGTGTCGCCGGAACCGATGCCGGAGGGCAAGGGCGGTGAACTGTGGATGATGGAGAACGGAACGCCGGTCTCCCTGGGCATGCTTCCCACGCAGGGTGAGGCGACCATGCAGCTGCCCGCCAAGATGCTGGGGCTGATGAAGACCGCCGATTTCGCCGTGAGCATGGAACCCAGCGCCGGTGCGCCCGGCGGAAAACCCTCGGGGCCGGTGATCGACGAGGGCAAGCTCGTCCAGATCCGCAATCCGACGGTATCGTTGTAGCGCCGACGGTGGCGATCAGGGGTTAGCCGGTCGGGTATTGCCCATCGTCTACCGAGATGACCGTGCCGGAGACGAAATCGTTGTCGAGCAGATATCGCAGCGTCTGGTAGATCACGCCGGGGCCCGGCACCCGCCGCTCACCTTGCTGACCATCGTCGGCCAACATGACCCGTCCCGGCGCAATGGCGTTGACCTGTATTCGCGGCGCGAACTGAACGGCAAGCGATCGTGTCAGGCTCTCGAGCCCCGCCTTGGTGGCCGCATAGGCAGCCTGCCCCGCCGCCCCGTGCCGTACCACGCTGTCGGTGATGTGAACGATATCGCGCTGCGGTTCCTGGCAGGCTTCCAGCAGGCTTCTGGCATGCAGATCGATCAGGTACGGGGCCTGCATGTGGACCCGGAACAGGCGCTCGAAGATGGCCCCCGCCGCCTCGGGCTCGGGGTCCGACAGCCACTCGCCGGCATTGTGGATGATGGCGCGCAGACTCGGGGTGCTGTCTCGCAGGCGGGCAATGAAATCGAGAATCCCGGCTTCGCTGCCAAAATCCGCCGCCAGCGTCACCGCGCCCCGCTCCCGTAGCCCCGACAGTGCCTCCCGCTCCCGCCGATAGGTGACGATGACCGGATGGCCGTCGTCGAGCAGCCGTTCGGCGCAGTGGCGCCCCAGGCGTTGCGCGCCCCCGGTTATCAGGATCGGGGACTGGCTCATGACTCGCCCTCTCCCGACACCGAGGACGCCTCGCCCGGCGTCAGTGGCGCCCGCGCCGGATCGCCCTCGGGCAACGGCAGGAACGGCACCCGCGGCGCATAACTGAAGACGTCGGAATGCACCTGATGCTCGGCGAGCCCCAACGGCGCCAGCGTGTCCACGCAGGCATAGACCATGCCCGGCGACCCGGCGAGATAGATCTCCCTGCCCGCCAACGACCCGGGCTTCCCGCCCAGAACGTCGGCCAGTACCTCGTCGATACGCCCGCTGTACCAGCGAATGCCGGGCAGACTCTCGAGTTCGGATTCCGGCGTCTCGACCACGGCGTGGAGCGTCACGTTCGAATACGTCAGCGCCCACTCCCGGGCCAGGGTCTCGGCGTAGAGATCGCGACGCTCACGCACCGCCCACCAGATCGCTATCTCCCGATCGGGGTCTTCGGTCAGTGCCGCCTCGACGATGGCCTTGATCTGGGCGAAGCCGGTACCGGCCGCAATCAGCAGCAGGGGCTCAGGGCGCCCGGCGGGGAGCGTGCACTCGCCGCTGGGCAACCGCACCGAGAGCCGGTTGCGATGGGTCAACAGCTCCCGCAGGCGCGCCGAGTGGGTGCGCTCGGGCCAGTGCTGGATATGCAGCTCCAGCCGCCCGTCGCCGGTCTCGGCGCAGGCGATCGAAAACGGCACCCACGTATCTGGCTGCAGTTCCAGCTCGAGATACTGCCCGGGCGCATGCGCGATCGCCTCGGCACGCCCTTCCAGTATCACCCGAAACACATCGGGCGTTAGATCCTCGACGGACTCCACTTGGCAGGTCAAAGTCCTGACCGTCATGTTCACCTCGCTGCTTGCCGTCATGCCGCCCCGTCTTCGTTCGATTTCCCCACTCGTGCCGGTGGCACCGCCATCTCGATACCGTAGCTGTCCCAGCGCTCGTCGACCCGCGACTTGACGGCCGGGTCCATGACGATAGGCTCGCCCCACTCCCGGTTCGTCTCGCCGGGCCACTTGTTGGTCGCGTCCAACCCCATCTTGGATCCCAGGCCGGCCGTCGGCGAGGCGAAATCGAGATAGTCGATCGGCGTGTTTTCCACCATCACCGTATCCCGGGCGGGATCCATTCGGGTGGTGATGGCCCAGATCACGTCCTCCCAGTTGCGCGCATCGACATCGTCGTCCAGCACGATCACGAACTTGGTGTACATGAACTGGCGCAGGAAGCTCCATACCCCCATCATCACGCGCTTGGCATGGCCGGGATACTGCTTCTTCATGGTGACCACCGCCATGCGGTAGGAGCACCCCTCCGGTGGCAGGTAGAAGTCGACGATCTCGGGAAACTGCTTGCACAGGATCGGCACGAAGACTTCGTTGAGCGCCAGGCCGAGGACGGCGGGTTCATCCGGTGGCCGGCCGGTGTAGGTCGAATGGTAGATCGGATCCCGACGATGGGTGATGCGCTCGACGGTGAACACCGGGAAATGCTCGACTTCGTTGTAATAGCCGGTGTGATCGCCGTAGGGCCCTTCGGCCGCGATGTCGTCCGGGTAAATGAAACCCTCCAGTACGATCTCGCTGGAGGCCGGCACTTCCAGATCGGCGTGGCCACACTTGACCAGCTCGGTGCGCGAGCCACGCAGCAGCCCGGCGAACGCGTACTCGGAGAGCGTATCCGGCACCGGGGTCACGGCACCGAGGATGGTCGCCGGATCGGCGCCCAGCGCCACCGCCACCGGAAAAGGTTCGCCGGGATGCGTCTGCTGCCACTCGCGGAAATCCAGCGCGCCGCCCCGGTGGCTCAGCCAGCGCATGATCAGCCGGTTCTTGCCGAGCTTCTGCTGGCGATAGATCCCCAGGTTCTGCCGCGACTTGTGCGGCCCTCTGGTCACCACCAGCGCCCAGGTCACCAGCGGCGCGACATCGCCGGGCCAGCAGTGCTGAATCGGCAGGCGGTCGAGGTCCACATCCTCGCCCTCGAGCACCACCTGCTGACACGGCGCGGAGCGCAATGTCTTCGGCCCCATGCTCATGACCTGCTTGAAGATCGGCAGCTTCTCCCAGGCATCCTTGAGCCCCTTGGGAGGGTCGGGCTCCTTGAGGAACGCCAGCAGCTTGCCCACCTCCCGCAGCGCTTCGACACTCTCCTGGCCCATGCCGAAGGCGACCCGCTCGGGGGTGCCGAACAGGTTTCCCAGTACCGGCATGTCGCTGCCCTTGACGTTCTCGAACAGCAGCGCGGGCCCGCCGGCGCGCAGGGTACGATCGCAGATCTCGGTGATCTCCAGATAGGGATCCACCTCCACCGTGACACGCTTGAGTTCACCGCGTGACTCCAGCGCCGCGATGAAATCCCGTAAATCGTGATATTTCATACCGTTGCCCGCATCCCGCTATCCAAGAACGCAAAAAGGGCAGCATAACATGCTGCCCTATTGCATCTCTGCTCGATTTCCAAATCTCGATCCCATCAGCCCCGAACATCGGATCGAGCGATGGCAGGACAAGACGAACGACGACGAGCCAGCGGAGTGTACTGTCGTACATGAGCATGGCGAATCGGCGTTCAACGCCGTACTGCCGAGCGCAGACCGATGTTATCTACGCTTCATGGCTTCGAAGAATTCAAGATTGGTCTTGGTATCCTTGAGACGATCGATCAGGAACTCGGTGGCCGCCACGTCATCCATCGGGTTGAGCAGCTTGCGCAGAATCCACATCCGCTGCATCTCCTCCTCGGAGGCAATCAGGTCCTCGCGGCGCGTGCCCGAGCGGCGAATATTGAATGCCGGGTAGACGCGGCGCTCGGCCAGCTTGCGATCGAGATGGGCTTCCATGTTGCCGGTGCCCTTGAACTCCTCGAAGATCACTTCGTCCATCTTCGAGCCGGTATCGACCAGCGCCGTGGCGAGGATGGTGAGACTGCCACCCTCCTCGATGTTACGGGCGGCACCGAAGAAGCGCTTGGGCTTCTCCAGCGCGTGGGCGTCGACACCACCGGTCAATACCTTACCGGAGGACGGCACCACGGTGTTGTAGGCACGCGCCAGGCGAGTGATCGAGTCGAGCAGGATGACCACGTCTTTCTTGTGCTCGACCAGGCGCTTGGCTTTCTCGATCACCATCTCGGCGACCTGAACGTGGCGCGCAGGCGGCTCGTCGAAGGTCGAGGCCACGACTTCGCCGCGGACCGTGCGCGACATCTCGGTCACCTCTTCCGGCCGCTCGTCGATCAGCAGCACGATCATGTGACATTCGGGGTTGTTGCGGGTGATCGAGGTGGCGATGTTCTGCAGCATCAAGGTCTTGCCGGCCTTGGGCGGGGAGACGATCAGTCCGCGCTGGCCCTTGCCGATCGGCGCCGTGAGATCGATCACCCGGGCCGTGATATCTTCGGTGGAGCCGTTGCCGATCTCCATCACCATCCGTTCCTGGGGGAACAGCGGCGTCAGGTTCTCGAACAGGATCTTGTGCTTGGCGTTTTCCGGCTTGTCGAAATTGATCTCGTTGACTTTCAACAGCGCGAAATAGCGCTCCCCCTCTTTCGGCGGCCGGATCTTGCCGGAGATCGAGTCGCCCTTGCGCAGGTTGAAGCGGCGAATCTGAGACGGGGAGACGTAGATGTCGTCGGGGCCGGCGAGGTAGGAGGAGTCGGCGCTACGCAGGAAACCGAATCCGTCCTGCAGAATCTCCAGGACGCCATCGCCGTAGATGTCCTCGCCGCTCTTCGCATGCTTTTTCAGGATGGCGAAGATGATGTCCTGCTTGCGTGAGCGCGCCAGATTGTCGATGCCCATCTCTCGGGCGATATCCAGCAGTTCAGGAACGGATTTTTGCTTGAGTTCGGTTAGATTCATGAGTTCGGTCAGAGAGGGCTCGTGTCGCAGGCAATGACTTTTGCCGAGATAGAAAAGAAGGACAAGAGGCGGTCAGTTCAAACGCCGCGCGGCGCGTTCAGTCGTCCCAGAAGCCAGGCGCTTCGCATGGTCTATTGGCCCTGCCATCAACGCAGGTCGGGATGCCGACTTGGCGTGTGTGACGAAGGTGCCGGGAGAGCGATTCGATTCGCCTGCAATCTCGCGGAAAGAGTCATCCGAAAGAGTTGTCGCTATCCAAAAATCGGCGTTGGCCGAGAATCGGTACTGGGATTGACTGACGACTTGGGGGACCGCGACGCGGTCGAGAAGCATTCGGAACAGGCGAACGTCCAGATGGTAGACAAGCTATCTGCCGAAAGCAAGTCACGATATGGAGATATTGAACCATGAGGTCAAGTCTCCGCAAGGCCAACGCCTAATGACGCGTACACTCCTCGCCCAGCTGCAACAATTGCTGTTCCGACAATGCCCCGACTCGTGTCAGCCGAGGCTCCCCGTCGACGAACAGAATCATCGTGGGCGTTCCCTTGACCCCGTAACGTTCGGCCAGCGTCGGCTCGCGGTCCACATCCACCACGCCCACCGGCACACCGCGGATCGACTCGTGCGAAATCGAGGAGAGCCGGGACAACAGCGTTTCGCAGGGCTGACACCAGCCGGCGACGAAGATCGCCAGCCAGGGCGATTCCCGCGTTTCACGCTGCTGCTCGAAAGTCTCGCTGTTCAGATGATGCCGCGGTGGCTGCATGAGCATCCGTCTCGATCGTGAAGGTGACCTCGTCGTGCAGCATGCCTGCCACCCCGACGATTGACAAGGCCACGCCCCCACCGCAATCTTGAGCCACCCGACGCAGGGTCTCGGATGCCAGGGACGACGCGGCGTCGGCGTTGTCCTGTGGACATCCATCTTTCACGCCAGCCTTCGAGGACGCCACGCCATGAGCGGGAAGTCGACCGCCAAAGACGCGACGCGCCGTCTGGCCGCCATCGATCTCGGTTCCAACAGTTTTCATCTGCTGGTGGCCAACTATCAGGACAGTCAGCTGCAGGTCGTCGCCAAGATGGGCGAGAAAGTCCAGCTCGCAGCCGGACTGGACGACCAGGAGAACTTCACCGACGCGGCCATGGATCGGGCAATGGCGTGCCTGGAACGCTTTGCGCCTTTCGTTGCCGGCGTCGCTGCCGCCGATCTGCGCATCGTCGGCACCAATGCGCTCCGCTCGGCGCGTAATGCGCGCGTGCTGATCGATCGTGCCGAGGCCATGATCGGCCATCCGATCGAGATCATCGGCGGTCGCGAAGAAGCCCGCCTGATCTACCTGGGGGCCGCCCATGCGCTGGCCGAGGTCCACGGCCGACGCCTGATCGTCGATATCGGCGGCGGGTCCACCGAGTTCATCATCGGCGAGGATTTCGAACCGCAGGCGCTGGAGAGCCTTCATATGGGCTGTGTCGCCTATACCGGCGCGTTCTTCGCCAATGGAGAGCTCAGCGAGAAGCGTTTCCGCCGCGCCGAGATGGCCGCGCTGTCCGAACTGGCCAATATCCAGCGCCAGTACTGCCGGCTGGGATGGCAGGACCCGATCGGCTCCAGCGGCACGATCAAGGCGGTGGCGGCCGTGATCGGTGCACGGGGAGACGGCGACGCCACGCTGATCGAACGCGACGCGCTGATGAAGCTGCGCAAAAGGCTGGTCGGCTTCGGACAACTGGACAAGGTCGCCATGGAAGGCCTCAAGGAGGACCGGGCACGCGTGTTCCCGGCTGGGGTCGCCATCCTCTGCGCGGTGTTCGAGGCCTTCGATCTCCAGCGCATGCGCTACTCCGACGGCGCGCTGCGTGAAGGCGTGCTGTTCGACCTGATCGGCCGCAACACCCCGGAGGACTCCCGCCGTCACAGCGTGGAACTGCTGATGCGGCGCTACAGCGTCGAGGCGTCCCATGCCGATCATGTGACGCAAACGGCCATGGTCGCTTTCGACCAGGTGAGCGAGTCCTGGGCCCTCGGCGAGGAACAGCGGCTATTCCTGGTCTGGGCGGCTCAGTTGCACGAGATCGGACTGGCGATCTCCCACAGCCAGTTCCATCGCCACGGCGCCTACCTCATCGAGTACTCCGACCTGACCGGTTTCTCGCGTCCCGAGCAGCAGGCGCTGGCCTTCCTGGTACGCGCGCATCGGCGCAAGTTTGCCCAGCGGGAGCTGGAGGCGCTGCCCAGTGCCATACAACCGACCTACTGCCGGCTGGCCCGCCTGCTGCGCCTGGCGGTGATGCTCAATCATCCGCGTCCGGAGCAGGCGCCGGTCGATTTCCGGCTGACCTGCAACGGTGACGATCTGCACCTCTCGCTGCCGGAGATCAGCTTTCAGGCGCTACTGCTCAACGACCTCGAACAGGAAGCCGATTATCAGAAGGCCGCGGGCCTGGCGCTGACTTACGACGTGTGAACGCGACGCCACTTCAGGCGTCGTCTTCGAAGCGTGCATCCTCCATCGGGCGAGTCGGCAGCGCCGTCTGTCGCCACCCTTCCGCCGTCAGCACACCCAGCACGGCGACGAGTTCCCCGCCTTGCCACACCAGCGGTAGCCGATCGCGCTGCCAGGGTGGAATGCCGGCCTCCTGGAACAGCCGCTTGATATCCCGCGCGCCCCTGCCAGCCAGGCGCATGGTCTCGCCGCCCCGTCGCAGGCCGACTCGCAACATCGGCCTGGCGGCGTCATGCGACGAGGATCGCAGCTCCCATGAATGACGCCCCCAGGGCGTCTCGAGCGGGCCCTGTCCATCCCAGAACCGCTGCCAGTCGAGATCGATCGCCGCCAGCGGCGCCATCAGAAACAGATGATGGCGCCAGATTCGCGCCTCGCCCCCCGCCCAGGCGATAGCGGGCAACCGGTCCCCACCGGCTACGCTCACCTGGCGCTCGAGCTCGGTCAGGCGTTTGGCCGGCGGGGCGGGCAGTCCTTGACGTTGAAGTGCATGGCGCACCAGCAGGCGCAGGCGGGACGGGCGCAACGTGCGCAGTGTCGTCAACGGCAGGCGCTCCGGGTCGCCACCGGCGCGGGCGAGATCGATCTCCGCCAGCTCTCCCAGTAGTTCGTCGGCTTCCTGCAGATGCGCGACGCTGCGCCCCACGGCGTCGGCAGCCCGCGGCCAGCGCTCGGCCAGCCGCGGCACTACCCGGTGACGCAGGAAGTTGCGGTCGTGCCGGAGATGGTGGTTGGAGGGGTCCTCGCACCAGGCGATGCCCCGCTGCCGGGCCTCCTGCGCGAGATCGGACCGGGGCAGCGCCAACCAGGGACGCTCGATTCGGAGCCCCCGCCACTGCCGCGTCGCGGGCATGCCCGCCAGACCTCGCACGCCGCTGCCCCGCAGCGCCGCCAACAGGAACGTCTCGGCCTGGTCGTCAGCGTGCTGCGCCAGCCACAGACGGTCGCCGGCAGAGAGCGTTTCGGCGAAGGCCCGGTAGCGGGCTTCCCGGGCCGCGGCCTCGAGCCCCCGCCCCGCCGGCTCTACCTCGACATGGGCCACGCTCAGCGGCACTGCCAGCGCCTGGCACAGCTCCCGACAGTGCAGCTCGAAATCGCCCGCCGCCGCCTGCAGGCCGTGATTGACGTGGACCGCCCGCAGCGCGATGCCGCGCCGCCGCGCCAGTGGTGCCACCATGTGCAACAGCAGCGAGGAATCGAGTCCACCGGAGAGCGCCACCCAGACGACACGCCCCGGCACATGATCCGCCAGGGCGTTATCGACAAATCGTTGTAGCGTCATATTTCAACTCCTCCTGGGCGCAGGAAGAGAGGCTTCGAGGACGACCAGATCAGCCCACAAACTAGAGTGACTGCGCGAGCGGCACTCAGACAAGGCGAGCGCGAGCGAGGATGCGCAGTGTAGTTCGCTACATGAGCAGTCCGAGCGAGCGCTCAACGCCGTATGAGTGAGCGCCGCCAGTCATTTTTACTGAGGGGCGCCGTAAGACATCAGACGCTGATACCGCCGTTCGAGCAACGTCTCGGTATCCATCGCCTGCAGCCGGTCCAGACTGCCCGCCAGCGCTTCCCTCACCTTGTCGGCGGTCTTGCGCGGATTGCGGTGGGCGCCACCCAGCGGCTCTTCGATCAGCGTATCCACGAAGCCCAGCTCCTTCAGACGCGAGGCGGTGATGCCCATGGCGTGCGCGGCCTCCGACGCTTTCTCGGCGCTCTTCCACAGAATCGAGGCACAGCCTTCCGGGGAGATGACCGAATAGGTGGAGTACTGCAGCATCTGCAGCTCGTCGCAGACCCCAATGGCCAGTGCACCACCGGAACCGCCCTCGCCGATGACCGTGGCGATGATCGGCGTCTTCAATCGCGACATCACCGCCAGGTTGTAGGCGATCGCTTCCGACTGGCCACGCTCCTCGGCATCGATCCCGGGATAGGCGCCAGGTGTGTCGATGAAGGTCAGCACCGGCATCTTGAAACGCTCGGCCATCTCCATCAGGCGGCACGCCTTGCGGTAGCCCTCGGGACGCGGCATGCCGAAGTTGCGCCGCACCTTCTCCTTCACGTCGCGGCCCTTCTGATGACCGATGACCATCACCGGCTTGTCGTCGAGGCGCGCCACGCCACCCACCAGGGCGGCATCGTCGGCGAAATGGCGATCGCCATGCAGCTCGTCGAAGTCGGTGAAGATGCTGTCGAGGTAGTCCAGCGTATAGGGCCGCTGCGGGTGGCGAGACAGCTGCGTCACCTGCCAGGCGGTCAGGTCACGGAAGATCTGCTCGGTAAGTTTGCGGCTCTTCTCCTCGAGCTTGCCGATCTCGTCGCTCAGGCTGATGCGGCTATCGTTACCGACCAGGCGCAGCTCTTCGATCTTGGCCTGAAGTTCGGCAATCGGTTGTTCAAAGTCTAGATAATTGGGATTCATAGAGCTTCTACTGTGTGATCCTGGCAAGCTTCGGTGTCTGAAATACGAGCGACTGGCGTGCCGCGAAACGAATTATTATCGCACCTTCACGAGTGTTAGCAAGGAGCTGCGCCCGGCGCTGCGTCAGCCGCCGCGGTAACGCAAGGCGACGTTTTCATAGCCCTCGACCTCGCGAAGTGCGGTCATCAGCTCGTCGCTGGGCGACACTCTCCACGAGGCCGCCAGCTCGAAACAGCCGCTGGCCTTGGCGTTGCGATAGCGTACGCGCACCGGCAGACCGGAGTCGCTCAGCCACGGCGAGAGGCTGTCGTGCAAGGTGCGGGAGAAACGCCCATTGAGCCGGCCGCCGTCGACGGAGAGCTCCACCGCCTCGCCGAAGCGAGCACGCGCATCGGCCATCAGAGTGACGTCCTTGCTGCGCAGACGCAAACCGCCGGAGTAGTCGTCGCTGGAGACTTCGCCCTCGATGATCAGCACCTGGTCGGCGGTGAGCTTCCCGCGCACCTGATCGAACAGCTCGCCGAACAGCGAGGCTTCGATACGACCGGTGCGATCATCGAGGGTGACGAACGCCATGGTGTCGCCACGCTTGGACTTCATGGTCCGCATCGCGACGACCAGCCCGGCAACCCGCTGGGGCTCTCGCGACGGCTTGAGGTCGACGATGCGAGTCGCCACGAAGCGCTTGAGCTCGTGCTCGTACTCATCGATCGGGTGGCCGGTGAGATAGAGGCCGAGCGTATCCTTCTCGCCGGCCAGTCGCTCCTTGTCGCTCCAGTCCCGGGCGTGCCGGTAGTCGGCATAGATGTCCTGATTCTCGTCGGCGTCGACGAACGCCTCGCCGAACATGTCCATCATCCCCAGGTTCTGGTTGGCCTGGTTCTGCGACGCCGCCTTGATGGCCGCATCCAGGGAGGCCGCCAGCACCGCTCGCGACGGCCCCAGCGTATCCAGCGCGCCGGAGCGGATCAGGGCTTCGAGGGTGCGCTTGTTCATGCGCTTGCCGTCGATGCGGCGACAGAAATCGAACAGATCGGAGAATCCGCCTTCGGCTTCCCGCGCCTCGACAATGGCACCGATCGGCCCCTCGCCGACCCCGCGAATCGCGCCGAGCCCGTAGACCACCTGGCCGTCCTCGTCGACGGTGAACTTGTAGGCCCCGACGTTGACGTTGGGCGGTGTCACCGTCAGCCCGATGTGGCGGCACTCCTCGATCAGGGGCACGACCTTGTCGAGGTTGTCCATCTCCGTCGAGAGCACCGCCGCCATGAATGGCGCGGGATAGTGCGCCTTCAGCCAGGCGGTCTGGTAGGAGACCAGGCCGTAGGCGGCCGAGTGCGACTTGTTGAAGCCGTAGCCGGCGAACTTCTCCACCAGGTCGAACAGGTTGCCGGCCAGATCCTTGTCGATGCCGTTGGCGGCGCACCCCTCCATGAAACCGGCGCGCTGCTTGGCCATCTCCTCGGGCTTCTTCTTGCCCATGGCACGACGCAGCATGTCGGCCTGGCCCAGCGTATAGCCCGCCAGCACCTGGGCGATCTGCATCACCTGCTCCTGGTAGAGGATGATGCCGTAGGTCGGCTCCAATACCGGTTTGAGCAGTTCGTGCTGGTAGTCCGGGTGGGGATAGGCGAGCTCGGCGCGGCCGTGCTTGCGGTTGATGAAGTCGTCGACCATGCCGGACTGCAGCGGCCCCGGGCGGAACAGCGCGACGAGGGCGATCATGTCCTCCAGCGAATCCGGCTGCAGCCGCTTGATCAGCTCCTTCATGCCCCGGGATTCGAGCTGGAACACCGCCGTGGTCTCGGCCTTCTTGAGCATGTCGAAGGTCGGCTTGTCGTCGAGCGGGATGGTGCTGATGTCGAGCGGGCCGACACCATCGCGCGCCCGCACCACGTCGACCATCTCCAGTGCCCAGTCGATGATGGTGAGCGTGCGCAGGCCGAGGAAGTCGAACTTGACCAGCCCGGCGTCCTCGACGTCGTTCTTGTCGAACTGCACCACCAGCCCCGAGCCGTTCTCCTCGCACAGCAGCGGCGAGAAGTCGGTCAGCTTGGTTGGGGCGATGACGACGCCCCCGGCGTGCTTGCCGGTCCCCCGGGTGATGCCCTCGAGCTTGAGCGCCATCTCCCAGATCTCGGCGGCCTCCTCGTCGTACTCGAGGTACTCCTTGAGCTGCGGCTCCTGCTCGATCGCCTTGGCCAGGGTCATGCCGACCTCGAACGGAATCAGCTTGGAGAGCTTGTCCCCCATCGAATAGGGCTTGCCCTGGGCGCGCGCCACGTCGCGCACCACCGCCTTGGCGGCCATGGTACCGAAGGTGACGATCTGGGAGACCGCGTTGCGGCCGTAGCGGTCGGCCACGTAGTCGATGACCCGGTCGCGTTTCTCCATGCAGAAGTCGACGTCGAAGTCGGGCATCGAGACACGCTCCGGATTGAGGAAGCGTTCGAACAGCAGGTCATATTCCAGCGGATCGAGATCGGTGATCTTGAGCACGTAGGCGACCAGCGAGCCGGCACCCGAACCTCGCCCCGGGCCGACGGGGATGTCGTTGTCCTTGGCCCACTGGATGAAGTCCATCACGATCAGGAAGTAGCCGGGGAACCCCATCTTGAGGATGATATCGAGCTCGAAATCGAGCCGCTTGCGGTACTCCGGCTCGTGCTCTGCCAGCGATCGCCCCGGATAGATCGGCGTATCGCCACCGAACAGTTGATTCAGACGATCGGTGAGACCGTCGTGGGAGATCTTGCGGAAGAACTCGTCCTGGGTCAGGCCCTCGGGAATCGGGTACTCGGGCAGGAATATCTCGCCCAGACGCACGCTGGCACTGCAGCGGGCGGCGATCATCACGCTGTTCTCGAGCGCCTCGGGGATATCGGCGAAGAGTTCGGCCATCTCCTCCGGCGTCTTCAGATACTGCTCTTCGCTGTAGCGTTTCTCGCGGCGGGGATCTTCCAGCGCCTTGCCCTCGCCGATCGAGACGCGGGTCTCGTGGGCCCAATAGTCGTCTCGTTCGAGAAAGCGCACGTCATTGGTCGCCACCACCGGCACACCGCTCTCGCTGGCCAGGCGAACGGAGTGATGCACGCACTCCTCGTCGTACTGGCGGCCGGTACGCTGCAGCTCGAGATAGAAACGCCCGGGAAAATGTCGCTGCCACTCCTCCAGCAGCTGCCGCGCGGTGGCCACCTGCTCGGCGATCAGGAAACGCCCGATCTCCCCCTCGCGGGCGCCGGACAGCGCGATGAGTCCCTCGTTCTGCTCGAAGACCCAGGCCTTGTCGAGAATCGCCATGTTCTGGCGCTGGCCGTCGGTCCAGGCCCGCGAGATCAGTTCGGTCAGATTGCGGTAGCCGGTGTCGTTCATCGCCAGCAGCGTCAGACGATAGGGGTGGCTCTCGTCATGGGCGTTGTGCAGCCACAGATCGGCACCGATGATCGGCTTGAGGCCGGCCCCCTGGGCCGCCTTGTAGACCTTCACCAGGCCGAACAGATTGGTATCGTCGGTCACGGCCACGGCCGGCATGC
>NZNW01000045.1 GCA_002695065.1 Salinicola sp.
ACATCCTGTCGTCGTTTCAGCTGTCGCTGGCCAAGCCGATACGGGTCGGTGACCTGGTGATGTTCGAAGGCCAGTGGGCCTATGTCGAGGGGATCTTCTACACGCATATCAGGCTGCGACTCTGGAACGAGCGGCGCCTGATCGTGCCGGTGACCTACTTCGCGTCCAAGGCTTTCGAAAACCTCTCCTCCAAGAGCACGAAGGAGTACCGCAGCCTCGTGCTGACGCTGCACCTCAGCGCCGATATCCCGATCCTGCGCGAGAAGTTCCTCGAGTTCGCCAAGGCGGAGGAGAACGTCATCGAGCACCACAAGCTGCTGTGCTGCGTGACCGACCAGACCGGCCCGGCGCAGACCGTGACCTGCTATCTGATGACGATCGACCCGCTATCGGGGTGGGCCGCCGAGGTGAGCGTCCGGGAGAAACTGCTGGCGTTCATCCGTGACGAGCATCCCGAGTGGTGGCCCAGGGACGTGGTCGTGATCAGCCATCGCGATATCGCCCGCGGGCACGCCTCGGGGGACGAGGGGAGCGATGAGGGAGGCGCCGCCCGATAGCGCGGGTTCGTCGCCTCGGCGCCCGGCCTGCCGTCAGGTCCCGGCGTTACCGGCATGCCTCCTCGCCATCGGTCCACAGCCAGTAGCCGGCCCCGAACAGCACGCCGACGATCAGGCCGGGCCCGGTGGCGGCACCCGCCAGCACGGCCAGGTTCCAGCCACCTGCGCCCATGGCCGCTGTCTCCACGCCATAGTGAGCGCAATCCTCGTTCACGCCAGCGTACTCGTGCAGTGAGTACTTGATGCCTTGTTTGACCCCGATGACTGCCAGCGCCGACAGGTACGGATCGCCGATGGGTGACAACAGCGGATTCGCTTCTTCGTAGCCGTGATCCAGGGCGTAGGCGGTGGTGGAAGCATCCAGCGCCGAGCCCAGTCCCGGGCCCCGGGTGTTCGCGCAGCCGGTGAGTGCCACGGCGGCCAGCGCGGCGGCCGTGAACAGGATCGGGCGGGTCGGTATCGAGCGTTTGATGATGAAATCCTCTGGTATCGGCCGCTGAGCGGCATGACGGTATGGGTAGTGCCGTCTCCATGGTCGATACGAGGAAGCGCTCACGCTCATCGAATAGATCTGGACGGCCGGATATCCAGTCATTGCTGCATCCGGCCCTCTCTATCGGCGTGGCAAAAATGAACTTTAATTAAGAAATTGCGTTTTGGTCTATATGTTTATAGGTGTCTGGCGGGGCTGACATTTTTCGGCCTATTTTTTGCGCCGTAAGGTCAGGAGAGAGGAGGCGACCGCTGCCAGAGCAGAGAGGGGCAGTTGCGGTCGAGACCGATGTCTCCCATCCGCCGGTCGGTCTCGGCGAATGGAAAACGGGCAGACAGGACTCAATCGACGTTCAGAAACGCCTTCAAGTCATCCAGATCGTTGTAGTCGTCGCTGCTGCCCAGTAGCTCATCGATCCTGGCCGCGAGCCGCTTGTCCAGGACGCCATCCGGATGGGTGATATCGTGAAGTTCGGTCAGATAGTCCACGAACTTATCGAACTCACCTTCGATCTTGCTATTGGCGTTGGGCGTCAGGACGTACCACTCTCCGGAGCGTTTGAAATAGATCTCGCCATCCGATCTCAGCCTGATGGAGGCGACGTCGACGGTATCGATATCCTTCTTGAACTCGCCGAAATCACCTGGCTTGCCCTTGTTGCCGAATATCTTGACCGTTCCCGGGTTCTGATCCCAGGCAGCGGGGGCGTCGGCGTCGAGATACTGCCTGATGGCGTCGGTATCGTTGTATCTGTCGGTCTTGGCGAAGACATCATTCATTTCATCGACGCGATCCTGGTCCAGCGTGCCATCGGGACTGGCGATGTCGTGAAGGTCCGTCAGGTAACGGATGATCTTTTCCCGCGTGCCCCGATCGGAGTCATCATCTCCTTCCGAGGTGTTGATGATCTGTTTCACACCGTCCTTGACGAAGATGACGCGTCCATCGTCCATCAGTTCGATCGAGCCGATGTCGACGCGGTCGATGTCTCTCTTGAAGTTGCCATAGTTTCCAGGGGATCCGCCATCACCGAAGACCGGTAGTCCGCTGGGATCGGTGCCGAGATCGAGTTCGTCGCGCAGGTCGTCGAGGTCGTTGTAGTCGTCAGAACCTCCCAACAGCTCGTCTATCTCGTCCGCCAGTTCCTGGTCCAGTTCGCCATCCGGGTGGACCATGGTGTAGAGGTTCTTCAGGTAATCGAAGATATCGTTGGCGTCGCTTTTCGACAGGCTTCCGCGGTTATCGGTATCGAGCTGCCACCGGACGCCATCCTTGATGAAGCTGATCTTGCTGCTATCGGTGGAGTCGATCTCGATGGAGTCGATCTCGACACGATCGATATCCTTCTGGAAGTCGTCGAACGTACCCGCCTTATGTTTTCCATCCTTGCCCAGCAGGAACGGCTGAGAATCGTCGAGCGCCCGTTTCAGGTCGTCGATATCGTTGTAACGGTCGGATTCGTCGTGAAGTCGGGTAATTCGATCGATGATTTTCTGATCGCGCTTCCCGTCGGGGTGGGTGATTTCATGAAGGTCGGTGAGGTATTCGATGATCTCCTTGCGGTCGCTCTCGTCGGCTTTTTCGCCAATCAGCGGATCGATGACCTGCTTGACCCCATCCTTGACGAAGATGACGCGGCCATCGTCGGCCAGCTCGATCGAGCCCACGTCGAGGCGATCGACGTCTCTCTTGAAGTTACCGGCCGTGCCGGGGTCCCCGTCGTCGCCGAAGCGAGGCAGGCCCGAAGGATCCGGCGTGCCTTCGCCGATGCCGGTGTCGTGGTCGTCGTCCCAGTCATCGAACCAGTCGTCGGAAATATTGTCGTGTTTTTCGACGTATTCGGTGAAGTCCTCGTACTGCTCCGGCCTGGCTTCCCACATGGGCTTGTCTTCGGGGTAGAGGTCGTCGTAGCGGCTGGAGCCGTGATAGTAGTTGTATTCGTAACGGGCGTGGAGCACGTAGTTGAGCTTGTCGCCCCAGTCGTCCTCGGTGACGCCGAGCCCGCCCCAGGTGCGGAAATCGTCCTTGACTTCCTCTTTCTTCTGATCCTGTTTCTGCTTGGCGATGACGCCGGTGACGATGGCGGCGATGGCGCCGAAGCCGACGCCGGCGATCCCCAGCACGCCCGAGGCCACACCCAGCGCCGAGGCCGTGGCCGGCCCCGCGATCATGCTGGCCAGTTGGGTGCCTGCCATGCCGGCGATGCCCACGCCACCGAGTAACTGCATCGAGGCCGCGGCGTATTCGCTGGGAAGGGCATCGGGGTTGTCGCGCAACCGGTCGATCGACATGGCGCCGAGAGCGATGTCCAGGATACCGCCGGCACCGTCGGCGATGCCGCCGACCGTCCCCATCACCGTACCCACGATCCTGAGCTTGCTGGAGGAGTCCATCTTGCTCGGATCGAGCCCAGTGTTGCTGATGCGGTCGTCGACCATGTTCATGGTGCGACGGCGTTCATCAGTATTCATGTTGTTGATATCGTCAGTTAGCTGTTGGCCACTGGTTTCCCCTGCATTGGCGATGCGCTCATTGGGCTCGCTCAACGCGTCCTCGAGGCGGATACCGTCGCCATCGGGCGTTACGAAATCTACGCCGTCGCCAATTTCATCGAGTGATTGTAAAACGCCCTCGGCCCAGTTCGGTGGAAAATCGAACTCTCCCAACTGCGGGGGCGTCGCGGAAATTGCCCGACGTTGGTTTTCCACGGAACCCAACCCATTATCCGCGGTATCTGGCACGGCGACGTCTTTTGTCGAATCCGGGAAGATTTCGGTGTAGGCCTGGCGGAGTTGATCGTTGTTCTCGAGACCGAGCCGTGTCGCCATGCCGGGCTTGTTGAGAGTGTCCTGGAACAGTTCATACGTCTTGGCGCTGGCCAGCGCCATGGCGGGAGAGGTGGCCACGGTGATCAGCAGCAGCCGCGCCGCCGCCAGGCGATCCTCCGTGGTCTCCCCCATGTTCTTGTTCAGGGTGTAGATCGCGGCGGTGGCGGTGAGGATGCCACCCATGCCGGGGAGCACGCCGTTCTTCATGCTGGCCTGAAGCAGCGCGGCCGCTCCGTTCCTGACCCTGGTGGGCAGGTCTGGACTACCGTCCTTGATAGCCTTGTGGATCTCTTTGGAAACCTCGCTGATGTCGAATTTGCCGTTCTCCTTGAAAGAGTCGAGAACCGCGTCGGAGGCGATCTTGACCGCCGCCTTGTAGCTGTCCAGCCCGCGCTTGACGTCGTCGGGCAGGTCGCCCTTGCCGTTCTTGAGATAGTTCTGGACGGCCCGGTCGGAAAAGCTGATGCCGAAGATGGAGGAAAACGTGCCCTGCAGCCCCATCTGTACCTGATCGTTGACGGCCGTCTCGAGGGCTTCGTCGGAATAGCTGCCCTCTTCGATGATGGTACCGATCTCGTCGATCAGCCCCTTGTCGAGTATCTGGCTGCGGACTTCGCTGGCCTTGTCGCTGTCCAGATAATCCAGCGTCTTGATGTCGTTGGCGAAGCGGGTCTTGGCGGCGTCGTCGCCCAAGCCTTCGAGCATCTCCAGATACTCGGGGCTCATCATGGTCTCGTGGACGCGATTGGTCAGGCCGGACTTGTCCTTGATCTTGTCGACGGCACCCTGCATCAGGTCGTCGACGCCGGAGACGACACTCTCGTTCTGGGAAACCTCGGCGAGCTTGCTGGCGATCTCCTCCTCGTCGAGCAGGCCATAGGTGCTCGCCTGGTCCATGATCACGGAATCCGACAGGGTCGGCTCGGTATCCCCCGGCCACGGGAACGCATCCTTCTGGGTCTGGTAGGGCAGGATGCCGTAGCCGTTGACCAGCGCGGACTTGGCCTGGAGCAACTCGTAGTACTGTCGGCGAGGGTCGTCGAGATCCAGATCGCCCCATTCTTCCTTCATGGTGTCGTTGAACAGCTCGCCGACCGTCTTGCCGTCCTCGGTCGTCTCGGCGTTCATGACGTCGGTCGCTTCGGACTCCTCGACCTTGACCTCGATATTGTTATCGGTCTGGCTGATCTCGGTGCCCGCCAGCTTGTTCTCCAGCACCGAGTACTTGAAGGGCGATAGATGCTCGGACACCGCGTATGTCTTTCCCTCGTATTCGAAGGTGATTGTGGTGGCGTCTTCGCGCTTGGGTTTCAGGTTGCTGACGGGCGGTAGTCCGTCGTTCTCTTCCACCACTCGCCAGCTCTTCTTTTCAGCGTTGGCTCTGAACGACTCGACACTCGAGTTTTCTTTATCGGACGTTTCGCCGTCGCTCGACTTGCGGGAGAGCGACTCTTCGACACTGCGAGGCGTGACGACAACTCCGGAAACGGACATGGCGTGGCTCCTGGTTATTTTCCCTGCCGACTCTCTGGTGGCCGGCTTTTCGGGCACGGCAGGGGGAAGCGGCAAGCGCGAAGACGCTCACGAGGCATTCGTTATATTACTGACCCCTAGAGGGTAAAATCAGAAGTCACCCGATAGATCTCCATTTGGGTTAAATTGAATGCGCGTCGCGTGTTTTTATAATGTTTATTGTTTCATTCGTGTTTAAATAAGAGATATCCTTCAACTTAAGTCGATGTCTTGGGCGATATCGATAGGGGCTTCAAATTTTGATGTTGGTAGATTGACGAATATCCGGGATTTGTCTGACTAGCGCGAACGGGTTTTCATAAAAACTTAAGTCGTGCTGTCAACGGGGATTCATATGGGTAAGCTCCCTGCTGGCCCGACATGAAGAGCATCAGCATGGAACACGACTTCTGGCAGACGCGATGGAAAAACGATCAACTCGGTTTCCACCTCTCCTTCGTCCACCCCATTCTCAAGCGCAACCTTTCGCGTTTCGGCCTCGCCGACGATGCGAGGGTCTTCCTGCCGCTGTGTGGCAAGACGCTGGATATCGGCTGGCTGCTGGAGGCAGGGTATCGGGTCGTCGGTGCGGAGCTGAGCGAGATCGCGGTGGGTCAGCTTTTCGAAGCACTGAAACTCGTCCCCGACATCTCGTCCTGGGAGGGTGGCCAATACTGGCAGTCCGGTAGATTGGCTATCTTCCAGGGTGACATCTTCCGCCTGAAAGCCGACGACCTGGGGCCGGTCGACCTGGTCTACGACCGCGCCGCGCTGGTGGCCTTGCCGCCGTCGATGCGTGGCACCTATGCCGCTCAGATCCTGGCGTTGACCCACGCGGCGCCGCAATTGCTGATCACCTTCGAGTACGATCCCGCCGAGAAGGCGGGGCCGCCGTTTCCGGTGCTGCCTGAGGAAGTGGCCGGCCACTACGCCGACAGCCATGCCATTGCCGAACTGTCGCGCAAGGACGTGCTCGAATCGTCGCTCAACTTCAAGGAGGCTGGCGTCTCCCGATTTATCGAAGTGGCGTGGCAGTTGATGCCGCGCTGACTGTCGTCGGGACGAGCGTGGGAGATCGAGGGGCCGGTGGCAGGCGGCTACTCGGCGACCCCTCGCCGTTCCAGCCCCGGTCGGGCCGACTAATCGCCCGGCGTCCTCTCAGCCCAGTGTACCCAGCGCCTCGTCGATGATCGCCAGCCCCCGTTCGGCCTCACCGGCGGTAACGATGCACGGCGGCACCACGTGGATGCGGTTGGCGACCACGAACGCCAGCAGGCCGCGCTCAAGCATCGCCTGCTTGAGCTTGCCGACCTTGGCCGCGGCCAGCGGTGTGCGGCTGTCCCGGTTCTCGACCAGTTCGATGGCGTGGAACACCCCCAGGCCGCGCACCTCGCCGACATGGGCATGGCGCTCGGCCAGGCGGGCGAGTCCGGGGGTGAGAACCGTCTCGCCGATCTGGCGGGCGTTGTCGACGATACCCTCTTCCTGCATCGTCTCCAGGGTGGCGCAGATTGCCGCCATGGCCAGCGGGTGGCCGGAGTAGGTCAGGCCGCCGTAGAACATCTCGTCGTCGAAGTGGTGGGCGATGCGCTGGTTGACGATCACCCCGCCGGCGGGCACATAGCCCGAATTGACCCCCTTGGCGAAGGTGATCAGGTCCGGCACCACGTCGAAGTGATCCAGCGCCAGCCAGGCGCCGGTACGGCCGAAGCCGGCCATCACTTCGTCGAAGATCAGCACCAGGCCGAACTCGTCGGCCAGCGCGCGCACTCCGGCCAGATAGCCCGGCGGCGGCACCAGTACGCCGGCAGTGCCCGGGATGGTCTCGAGCAGCAGCCCGGCGATGCTCGCCGGTCCCTCGCACTCGATAACCCGGCGCAGGTGGTGCAGCGCGCGCTGGCACTCCTCCTCCTCGTTGCCGGCCCAGAATTCGCTGCGATACAGCCAGGGGTTGAAGAAGTGCACGTGGCCGCGGGCGTACTCGTTGGGCACACGGCGGAAATCCCCGGTGGCGGCGATCGCCGAGCCGGTACCGCCGTGGTAGGAGCGGTAGGCCGAAAGGATCTTGTCGCGGCCGGTGACCGCCCGCGCCATGCGGATGGCGTTCTCGTTGGCGTCGGCGCCGGCGTTGGTGAAGAACACCTTGGCGAAGCCGGCCGGGGCGCGTTCGAGGATCTTCTCGGCGGCGCGCCCGCGCATCCAGTTGGCGTGGGCGGGGGCGATGGTGGTCAGCTCGTCGGCCTGGGCCTTGATCGCCGCGATCACCCGCGGATGCTGGTGGCCGATATTGGTGTTGACCAGCTGGCTGGAGAAGTCGAGGTACTCGCGGCCGTCGTAGTCCCACAGCCGGCAGCCTTCGCCGCTCTTGATCACCAGCGGATCGAGCGCGCCCTGGGCCGACCAGGAGTGGAACACGTGGGCGCGGTCGAGCGCCTTCACCTGCTGATTGTCGATCGAGTGCATGGGGAATCCTGTCCTGTCACATGGTGTCCGGGCTGCGCTGCTCACAGCGTTGGCATGGTGTACTGATTGGTTGCCTCGCGCAGACCGGAGGGCCAGCGTGCGGTGACCGTCTTCATGCGCGTGTAGAAGCGTACGCCGTCGGCGCCGTGCACGTGCAGCGCGCCGAACAGCGAACGCTTCCAGCCGCCGAAGCTGTGGAACGCCATGGGCACCGGGATCGGCACGTTGACCCCGACCATGCCGACCTGGATCTGCTCGCAGTACTGCCGCGCGCTGTCGCCGTCGCGGGTGAAGATGGCGGTGCCGTTGCCGAACTCGTGGTCGTTGACCATCTTGACCGCGGCATCGAAGCTCTCGGCGCGGGCGATCACCAGCACCGGGCCGAAGATCTCCTCGTCGTAGATGCGCATGCCCGGCTTGACGTGGTCGAACAGGGTGCCGCCGATGAAGAAACCGTCGCTGTCGTGCTGGAGCTGGCGGCCGTCGCGCACCAGCTCGGCGCCTTCCTGCACGCCCTGCTCGATATAGCCGCTCACCTTCTCCAGGTGCGCGCGGGAGACCAGCGGTCCCATGTCGTGGTCCGGGCCGTCGGTGAGGCTCTCGCCCACGCGCAGCTCGTCCAGCCGTGACAACAGCTTCTCGCGCAGCTTCTCGGCGGTCTCGTCGCCCACTGGCATCGCCACCGAGATCGCCATGCAGCGCTCGCCGGCACTGCCGTAGGCGGCGCCCATCAGCGCGTCCGCGGCCTGGTCGAGATCGGCGTCGGGCATGATCACCATATGGTTCTTGGCCCCGCCGAGGGCCTGCACGCGCTTGCCGTGGGCGGAGGCGGTGGCGTAGACGTACTCGGCGATCGGCGTGGAACCGACGAAGCTCACCGCCTGCACCCGCGGATCGGTGAGCAGGGTGTCGACCGCCTCCTTGCCGCCGTTGACCACGTTGAGCACGCCCTCGGGCAGCCCCGCTTCACTGAACAGCTCGGCAATGCGCAGGGTGGCCGAGGGGTCCTTCTCCGACGGCTTGAGCACGAAGGTGTTACCGGCGGCGATGGCGATCGGGAACATCCATAGCGGCACCATGGCCGGGAAGTTGAACGGGGTGATGCCGGCGCAGACGCCCAGCGGCTGCATCAGCGAGAAGGAGTCGATGCCCGAGCCGACGTTGAGCGAGTGCTCGCCCTTCTGCAGATGCGGCATGCCGCAGGCGAACTCGACCACTTCCAGGCCGCGGGTCAGTTCACCCTTGGCGTCGGAGAACACCTTGCCGTGCTCCTGGGAGATCAGCCGGGCGAGCTCGTCTGCGTGGGCCTCCAGCAATGACTTGTAGTTGAACAGGACCCGGGAGCGCCTGAGGGGGGAGAAGGCCGACCACTGTTCGAACGCAGCCTGCGACGAGGCGATGACCCGCTCGACATCCGCACGGGAGGCCAGCAGAACCTCGCCGGAGCGCTGCCCGGTGGAGGGGTTGAAGATCGGGCTGGTGCGCGTCGAGTCCAGCGCGGCGCGCTTGCCGTCGACGAAGTGAGTCAGCGTGTCGGACATGTGATCTCGATCCTTTGGGTATCAATCGACGATGGAAAATCTCGGGCAGGGCGCGGTGGCGAGCGCTTGCCCGATTGGCCAGGGTCCAGATTGAGGCTGGAGGATAGCGTCAATAAATCCCTGTATGCTTAATTTCACTAAACGCTTTGCTTAACTTTCCCCGCTACTCGCGGGCGTTCGGCCGATAGGGCGCCGGGAACGACAGGTACCGACATGAGTTCACGCAAGATCACGCTAATGGGGCAGTTGGGGGACGTCGATCTGCGCCTGCTGCGCATCTTCCGCAAGGTGGTGGAGTGCGGCGGCTTCTCGTCGGCGGAGGTCGAGCTCAACATCAGCCGGGCGGCGATCAGCATGGCGATGAGCGATCTGGAGGCGCGTCTCTCGATGCGGCTGTGCCAGCGGGGCCGCAGCGGCTTCCAGTTGACCAGCGAAGGGCAGGCGGTATTCGAGGCCACCATGCAGCTGCTCGCCGCCGTGGAAGATTTTCGTACCCGCGTCAACGGCCTGCACTCCAGCCTGACCGGTGAGCTCAATATCGGCATCACCGACAATCTCGTCACCATGCCCAACATGCATGTCACCGAGGCGCTGCGGGCGCTCAAGGCGCGCGGCGACAACGTCCACATCAATATCCGCATGGCGCCCCCCAACGACATCGAGATGGCGGTACTCGGCGGTAGCCTGCATGCCGGCGTGGTGCCGGAACTCAAGCGCGTACCGGGGCTCGACTATCTCTCGCTCTACGACGAGCAGTCGGCGCTCTACTGCAGCGACCGGCATCCGCTTTTCGACGCCGACGCGCCCACGCCGCAGCAGATCGCGTGCTTCGATGCCGTGGTTCCCTCCTACGCCCAGACACCCGAGATCAAGCGCGTGCATGAGACGCTCAAGCCGAAGGCCTCCGCCACGGACCGCGAGGGTGTCGCCTTCCTGGTGCTGACCGGCAGCTATGTCGGTTTTCTGCCCACGCACTTCGCCCAGCGCTGGGTCGAGCACGGCCGTATGAAGCGGCTCGCGCCCGACACCTTCGAGTACGCCACCCGCTACGAATATTCCACCCGCTACTATGCCATCACCCGTAAGGGGCGCCCGCCCAACCTGGTGTTGGAGAGCTTTCTCAAGGCGCTGCGATCCCTGATGGAGGCGTTGCCCCGCGACGAGCCGACAGCCGGCCGCGGTTCATGACGACGCTCGGTTTCTCCCGATCAGGATGACGAGACCCGGCGGCGCTGCTGGAACATGAGCCGCGCCGCCACCGCCGCCGCGATCACGCCGGATGCGGCAGCGACCGCCATGGCCCAGCGCGGTCCGGCGTGATCGGCCAGCCAGCCGACGATGGGGGCGCCGAGGGGCGTGCCGCCCATGATCACCGCCATTCTCAGTGCCATCACCCGGCCGCGCATGGCGGGATCGGTGGTCAACTGCATCAGCGCGTTGGACGAGGTGTTGAAGGTCAGCGCCGTGAATCCGGTCAGGGTCAGCATGGCGGCGAACAGAACGACGTTGGGCGAGACCGCCGCCAAAGCGCTGAAGACGCCGAAGGCGAGGGTCGATATGCCCAGCAGGCGCAGGTCCGGCCGTTCCCGACGGGCGGCCATGAGCGCACCGCCCACCGATCCGATCGCCAGCGCCGAGGTGAGAACGCCGTACTGGTCGGCGCCACCCTGGAAGATGGAGACCGACATGGTCGAGATATAGATCGGGAAGTTGAAGCCGAAGGTGCCGATCAGGAACAGCATGACCATCATCGCCTTCAGGTCGGGACGTCTCCAGACATAGCGAAAGCCCTCCAGCAGCCCGCCGGCGCGACGATCCGACTTGAGCGGCGTGTGGAGCTGCTCGACCCGCAGCAGGAACAGCGAGCCCAGCACTGCCGCGAAAGAGACCGCGTTGATGAGGAATACCCAGCCGGTGCCGATGGCGGCGATCAGCACGCCGGCCACCGCCGGGCCGATCATGCGCGCGCTGTTGAACGAGGTCGAGTTGAGGGCGACCGCGTTGGCGAGATAGCGCTCGCCGACCAGGTCGTTGACGAATACCTGGCGAGCCGGGCCGTCGAAGGCGGTGACGCAGCCGAGCCCCAGGGCGAAGGCGTAGACCTGCCATAACGTGACCGCGCCGGTCACGGTGACCAGGCCGAGCCCCAGCGCCAGCAGGCCCAGCAGGGCCTGGGTCAGCATGATCAGCCGACGGCGGTCGAAGCGGTCCGCCGCGTAGCCGGTGAACGGCAACAGCAGCAGCTGCGGCCCGAACTGCAGCGCCATGGTGATGCCGACGGCGCTGGCGTTGTGGTCGGTGAGCACGGTCAGGACCAGCCAGTCCTGGGCGACGCGCTGCATCCAGGTGCCGATATTGGAGACCAGCGCACCGCCGGCCCAGATCCGGTAGTTGTAGACGCGCAGCGAGCGGAAGAGGCGGGTGTCGCTCATCGTCGCGGCGACTGCCCACGCGGGGCGACGACTGACACGAGAGGATCGGTGATCATGCGAAGGTCGAAGACTCCTTGTCGATGAAGCCGACGCCGGGCCCGAATCCTTGGCCGGCGTCGCCCGCGCTGGCAGGCGGGATAGTCACACCAGTGTAAGAGGGTGTTTACAAAATGCCTGCGCTCGGCAATACGGCGTTAAAATCGGCCTCGTACGCGAGCCCGGTCAAAATGCTCATTTACCCCGTGTAAACTGGAACGCCAGCCCGGTCCGTTTTCGCCGATTTTGCCTTGTCTTGCCTTCGCTCGCCGAATTTGTAAACACCCTCTGACGCGTTGGCTCAGAAAGGCGGCGATCGATGCTCGCGCTGGCGCCTGCCTGCCTCGACCCACCAGCTCAGGTCGTCGGCAAATCGGCCGAAGGCGCGTTCGAAGGATTTGCCGGCATCGCCGACGGGCGTCCCGGTGTCGTCCAGAGTCTTGCCGATCTGGCCGACCGTGACCGTGCTGGAGATGACCACCATGCCCATCTCGGCCAGGGTGCCGCGCCAGGCGAGATTGGCGTGGGCACCGCCCAGGCGGCCGGCCGAGTAGCTGACGATACCGGCCGGGCGCCAGAACCACTCCTCCAGGAAGTGGTCGGTCAGATTCTTCAGCCCCGGCTGCACGCCCCAGTTGTATTCGCCGGTGACGAAGATGAAGCCGTCCGCGTCGCGGATCTTGTTCGCCAGCGTCTCCATCGCCTCCGGGGCCTCGCCCGCGGAGTACTCCTTGTACATGCGGTCCAGCATCGGCAGGTCGACGGCCTTGGCGTCGATGAGTTCGGCGTCGGCACCCTGGGCATCGAGCGTGCGCACCACGTAGTCCGCCAGCCGGATGCCGGCGCGGTCGGATCGGTAGGAACCGTAGAACACGAGTATACGATCTGTCATGAGAAGCCTCCGTGAGAGCCGGCGAGCCGGGATCGCCGTCCCGGTCAGGTTATCACGGCTTCGCCAGCGGCAGCGTGAACCAGATGCAGGAGCCGCGGCCGGGCTTGCTCTCGAGGGTCAGTTTCGAGTCGTGACGTTTCAACACATCGGAGACGATCGCCAGGCCGAGGCCGGTCCCGTCGCCGCGCTCGCGGCCGTGGGCGGTGCGATAGAAGCGCTGGCATACCAGGGCGATCTCCTCGGGCTTCATGCCGATGCCGGTGTCGCGAACGCCGATCTTGAGGGTATCGGCATTCAGGTGGAGGATACGGATCGTGACGCGCCCACCGGCATTGGTGGCGAACAGGGCATTGTCGACCAGGTTGGTCAGGGCGTGATCGATCAGCTCGACATCCGCGGCCACCTGGGCCATGTCGGCCTCGTTCTCGACCGCGAGGCAGACGCCATTTTCCTCGGCTCTGGGCCGGAACTTGCTGACGATGTCGTTGGCCAGCTCGGCGAAAGAGAAGGACTCGAGGCTCAGCGGCCGGTCGGAGATATTGGCGTGGGACATCTGCGACAGTTGAGCGGCCAGCCGTGTCAGTCGATCCACGTTGAGACGAATGGCTTCGAGGCTCTCGCGGCCATCGGCGGAGGTCGCGGTGCGCAGCAGTTGCCGGGTGTAGCCGGACAGCGACGTCAGCGGTGTGCGGAATTCGTGGGAGAGATTGGCGACCAGTTCCCGGCGCTGACGGTCGTTGTCGCGCAGCGCCTCCACCTGCGCCTCGATGGTGGCGGCCATCTCGTTGAAGGCCCGGCCCACGCGGCCGATCTCGTCGTCGATCCGGTCGGGGACGCGTTGACGGTAGTCGCCGCGGGCGAAGTGGCGCACGGCGCGTGTCACCCGGGTGAACCGGCGGGTCAGCAACGCAAACAGCGCAAGCCCCACCACCAGAGTCAGCAGCAGGGCGACGCCGGTGGCGATGAGCAGGGTCCGGGTGATGCCGCTGGTCTCCCAGATATTGGCCATCGATACCTGGGTATTGGCCTCCAGCCGCACGAACAGGTAGCCCGGTGTGGCTTCGGGGCCGAAGGTCACCGGCGCTACCGAGAACACCCCTTCGCCATCCTGGCAGGGCATGTCCGCATAGACCGGCAGCATGGGCATCTCCGAGAGCAGTTCGGCGATGGCGCCCCGGTTGACCTGCTCCCCCAGACCACACGAACCCTCGCTGTAGGCACCGACCACCCGGCCGTTCTCATCGAGAACGTATAGTGACAGCGACGGGTTGATGGTCATGATCTGCTGGATGGCGGTATGCACCCGATCGTCGTCGAGACCCTGGCTGAGTGGTGCTCGAAGGGTCTGGGCCAACTGTCGCGCCATGTGGATCTGGGAGCGTTGCAGCCATTCGCGGCCCAACTGGTCGAACTGATCGACCGCGATCAGCGCGGTCGCCGCGGACAGCGCGATCATGCTGGTCAGATAGATGAAGACGATGCGTGCATAGAGACTGCGGTAGGCTCTTCTGAGAAGTGGCCACATGATCACTCGGCCGCCGATGCCGGAAGGTCGGTAAAGCGGTAGCCGATGCCCCACACGGTCAGGATGTAACGCGGGTGGGCGGGGTCGTCCTCGATCTTGCTGCGCAGGCGGTTGATGTGGGTGTTGACGGTGTGATCGTAGCCGTCGAACTCCGCGCCCCACACGGCATCGAGCAGCTCGCCCCGGGAAAAGCCGCGGCCGGGGTGGCGGGAAAAGAACGCGAGCAGGGCGAACTCTCTGGCGGTCAGGGAGAGCGGGCGCCCATGCAGCGTCGCGCGGTGATGGGTGACGTCGATCTCCAGATCCATCACGACGACGGGACGGGAGTCGGGCCTCCTGTGTGCGTCGACCGCTTCCCGGCGCCGCATCAGCGCGTG
This sequence comes from Salinicola sp., assembly GCA_002695065.1. Lineage (GTDB taxonomy): Bacteria > Pseudomonadota > Gammaproteobacteria > Pseudomonadales > Halomonadaceae > Salinicola. The sequence continues at coordinate 14,657 of NZNW01000045.1, forward strand.
GATCCTCGCCACCAGAATGTCGGTATCGAACGGCTTGGTGATGTAGTCGTCGGCGCCGATTTCCAGGCCTTCGACCACTTCCCGGGTGCCGGCAAGTGCCGTCAACATGATCAGCGGGATGGTGGCGTCCTCCCGGCGGATCTCGCGGCAGACCTGCAGGCCGTCGATGCCCGGCAACATCAGATCGAGGATCACCATCGACGACTCCGCCCATCTCGACAGTGCCGCTTCACCGGTACTGACCCATTCGGCCGCGTAGCCGGCCTCGGCCAGTATGGTCTCCAGAAGACGCCCGATATCGGGATCGTCCTCCACGCAGAGTATCGGGCGTTGCATATCGCGCTCCGGAGGATCAAAGGACCGAACATAGCCGAGATGCCCGACCGAGTCATCACGCGAATGTCACGCCTGGAGCGGGACGGTCGGACGTTATGGTTTCGTGATGATTGGCCCGAAATCCCCGATTACCTTGCTATCACCGCCTCGCTACCGAGGTGGCTACCGACAAGGAATACGGAGAAGGTCATGATCGCGAATAAATCGAAGTTCCTGCTGGCATTGAGTGCCACGTTGTTGAGCGGTGGCGTGTTCTTCACGAGCCTTGCCAGTGCCCAGGAAACGCAAACCGATAGCATGTCCCAGGACGCCATGGGGCAAGACAGCATGAGCCAGGACGGCATGAGCCAGGACGGCATGAGCCACGACGACGCCATGGGCCAGGACGGCATGAGCCACGACGACGCCATGGGCCAGGACGGCATGGGCCACGACGATGCCATGGGCCAGGACGGCATGGGCCACGACGACGCCATGGGCCAGGACAGCATGGGCCACGACGACGCCATGGGTCAGGACAGCATGGATCACGATAATTGAGCCATGGCCTTCCGGCGGCCACGGCCGCCGGATGCCGTCTGCGTGAAAGCGAGGTGAATCATGCCATCCGGTATCGGCCCCGTCGCCAATCCCAAGCCCGATTCCAGTCCCAGGCCGGCCTCCGAGCCGGAAGCCTCGGAATCGTCCCGGTTGATCAAGCGCCATAGCCTGGGTACTCGGCTGTGGCACTGGACCAATTTCCTCTGTCTCATCGTGCTGCTGATGAGCGGCCTGCAGATATTCAACGCGCACCCTGCGCTGTACTGGGGAGAGCAATCCGGTTTCTCCGACCCCTTCATCGCGATTCATGCCCAAGCCGGAAACGACGGTGAACAACGGGGTGTGGTACGAGTCGCCGGCTACACGCTCGATACCACTGGCGTGCTGGGGCTCTCCGATGACAATGGACAGCTGCGCCAACGTGCCTTTCCCCGTTGGGCGACGCTGCCGGGGGACAAGTGGCTGACGATGGGGAGAAACTGGCATTTCCTCGCCGGCTGGATCTTTGCCCCTTCGGTGGTGGCGTACCTGCTTTACACCGTGATCAGTCGTCATCGGCGAGGCTCGATCTTTCCGACGCGGCGACAGCTGAGAGCCATACCCAGGACGCTTGTCGATCACGCGCGGTTCCGCTTTCATCACGAAGCCGACTACAACGGCATCCAGAAGCTCACCTATGTCCTGGTGCTGTTCGTGCTGTTACCGATGATGATCCTCACCGGGTTGACGATGTCCCCCTCGATCAATGCGGCCTGGCCGTTGCTGACGGAGCTGTTCGGCGGCCGGCAGAGCGCCAGAACCCTGCATTTCATCTTCGCGTTTTCGCTGGTGGGTTTTTTCTTCGTGCATATCGCCCTGGTGCTGGTCTCGGGTGTCTTCAACAACCTGCGCTCGATGGTGACAGGGCGCTATCGCATCACTGAAAGGCCGGCTGGGCCGGTGAATCGGGAGGATTCTCATGAGTAAGCCAGAATCGTCCGGGCCGAATCGGAGTCGGCGCCGGCTTCTCTCCGGCATGGCGGCGTTGGGGGCGGGAAGCCTGCTGGCGGGTTGCGACCGGATTACCGACAACGCGTCGGTGAAGCGCGCGCTGGGTAGCGTCGAGCAACTGACCTACAAGGCGCAGCGGCTGATCGCCTCCCGGCAGGCGCTGGCGCAGGAGTTCGACAAGAGCCAGATCGCGCCGGTCTTCCGTCCCAACGGCACCACCAATCCCCAGGAAGATTATTATCGAGCCTGGGTGGAGAGCGATTTCGCCGACTGGCGGCTGACGATCGACGGTCTCGTCGAGGAGCCCATGACGTTGTCGCTGGACGAGCTGGGTGCGATGCCGTCGCGAACCCAGATTACCCGCCACGACTGCGTCGAGGGCTGGAGCTGCATCGGCCAGTGGACCGGCGTGCCGCTGGCGGACCTGCTCGATCGCGTGCGTCCGCGGGATCAGGCCAGGTTCGTGGTCTTTCACTGTGCCGATCACACCTACGGCGGTAGCGATCTCTACTACGAGAGTCTCGACATGGTCGAGGCCTATCATCCGCAGACGATACTCGCCTATGCCTTGAACGATGCCGCGCTGCCGGTAGCCAACGGCGCGCCCCTGCGTCTGCGAGCGGAGCGCCAGCTGGGCTACAAGCAGGCCAAGTACGTCATGCGGGTGGAACTCGTCGACAGCTTCAAGAACATTCACGGTGGCAAGGGCGGCTATTGGGAGGACAGGGGATACGACTGGTGGGCGGGAATCTGACAAAGGGGCGATGATCGGCACCTGTTTACAGGCGCGAAGCACAGGAATGGCTGTATCGATCACGTCGCGTTACCACTAAAAAGGCACACGGAAGCTCGTATGAACTCGCTCGATAAACTGCAACCGCTGATCGCTACAGCCGGTCTCGTCATCCTTCGCTATAGTCTGGTGCTGATCTTTCTCGGCTATGGCCTGTTTAAATTCACCGCCTACGAAGCCGCTGCGATAGCACCGCTCACTGAGAACAGCCCATTCTTTTCGTGGATCAATGCCTTGCTCGGGCAGCGAGGGGGCTCGAGTCTGATCGGTGTGATCGAAGTGATCACGGCCGTGCTCATCGCGCTGCGGCGGCCTTATCCCAAACTCTCTGCGCTAGGGAGCTTGATGGCCGCGTTTGCACTGGTGGGTACGCTAAGCTTCCTGTTCACGACGCCGGACCTCGGCCTGGAATCGGTCACTGCCGGCTTTCTTGTGAAGGATCTCACACTCCTGGGCGCTGCCTTGTGGACAGCGGCCGAGGCGTTGCTGGCATCGAAGAGGCGCGATGAGTCTGTCTGATGCGTGCCGCGGCAGGTCAGGCGCCGGGGTCGACCAGGATCTTCACCTGCGCCTTGTCGGCGAGCAGCGCCTCGAATCCCTGGCTGACCACGTCATCCAGGGCGATGCGCGCGGTCACCAGATCCTCGGCGCGGTAGTAGCCCTGTTGCATCAGCGCGATCACCGCGGGGTAGATATGGCGATAGGCGATGATGCCCTTGAGCGTACGCTCCTGGATCACCAATTGGTTGGGGTGGATCGCCGCCTCCGACTCCCAGATGCTGACGATCACCGTCTCGCCGCCGGCGTGGGTGCTGGCGATCGACTGGTTGAGCACCGCTGGCAGGCCGGTGACCTCGAAGGCGACGTCGAAGCCGCCGCCGCTGGCCGCGATCAGCCGCTCGACGATGTCGCCCTCCGTGGGGTCGTGCACGATCGCGCCCAGCTCATAGGCGCGCTGCTTGCGCGCGGCGGAGACTTCGACTGCGTGAATCGACGCCGCGCCGGCGGCCTTGAGCGATTCGATCACCATCAGCCCGATCGGCCCGGCGCCGAATACCACCGCGCTGTCGCCCGCCTTGAGCGAACTCTGGCGCACCGCGTGCAGGCCGACCGCGGCGGGCTCGACCAGCGCGCCCTGCTCAAAGGAGAGACCCTCGGGCAGCCGATGCACCATGTGCTCGCCGACCACGGTGTACTCGGCGAAGCCGCCGCCACCGCCGGAGAGCCCGTGGAAACCTAGCTGCGGGCTCAAGTTGTAGCGCTCCATCAGATAGGCGCCGTCGCGGTGGGGGGAGAGAATCGGCTCGATCGCCACCCGGTCGCCCACCGCCACCCGGGTCACCGCGCTGCCCACCTTGACCACCTCGCCGGCGAACTCGTGGCCCATGACGATGGGCGCCCGGTCATGGCTCAACGGGTGCGGCGAGTCCACCGGGATGAAGATCGGCCCGGCGGCGTACTCGTGCAGATCGCTGCCGCAGATGCCGCAGGCGGCGACCTTCACCTTGACCTGGTGCGGGTCGTCCAGGGTTGGAACCTCGATCTGCTCGACGCGGATATCGCGTGCCTGGTACCAACGGGCCGCCTTCATGTGCTGTTCACTCATGTCGTCTCTCCTGCCGCTGTGGGTTGGCGATCACGCCAGATGGTGGACCGGCTGCAATCCGTAGACCGGCGTCTCGAGACCTTCGAGACGCGCCTTCAGTTGCAGCGCCAGATAGTGCGAGTAGTGACGTGACTGGTGCAGATTACCGCCGTGGAACCACAGCGCCGGCTGCTGGGTCGGCTTCCACATGTTGCGCAGTTCGCCCTCCCAGGGGCCGGGATCCTTGGGCGTATCCGAGCCCAGGCCCCAGCACTTGCCGACCCTGTCGGCGACCTCCTGCGAGATGATCTCCGCCGCCCAGCCGTTCATCGAGCCGTAGCCGGTGGCGTAGACGATCAGGTCGGCGGGCAGGTCACTGCCGTCGCTCAGGCTCACCGAGTGGCGGTTGATACGGGCCACGTCGACCCCGCTGCGCAGCTTGATCTCGCCGCTGGCGACCAGCTCGCTGGCGCCGACGTCGATGTAGTAGCCGGAGCCGCGGCGCAGGTACTTGAGAAACAGCCCCGAGTCGTCGGCGCCGAAGTCGAGCAGGAAGCCCGCCCGTTCGAGACGCCGGTAGAAGTCGGCATCCTGCTCGCGGATGGCGTCGAAGGCGGGGCGCTGGAAGTCGGGCAGCAGCCGGTAGGGGATCGAGGCGAAGATCAGGTCCGCCTTCTCGGTGGTGATGCCGTTGGCCAGCGCTTCCTCGGAATAGAGCGGGCCGAGGGCGTGCTGCATCAATGAGTCGGACTTGACGATATGGGTCGAGGAGCGCTGCACCATGGTCACGTCGGCGTCGTTCTCCCACAGCGCGGCGCAGATGTCGTGGGCCGAGTTGTTGGCGCCGATCACCACCACCTGCTTGCCGCGGTAGGCGTCGGGGCCGGGGTGGCGGCTGGAGTGGTGCTGCTCGCCGGCGAAGTCGTCGGCCCCGGGGAAGTGCGGCACGTTGGGCACGCCGGACATGCCGGTGGCGAGCACCAACTGCTTGGGCTTGAGCGTCAACGGCTCACCGTCGCGCACCACCTTCACCGTCCACTCGCCGCTGGCCTCGTCGAAGCTGGCGCTCTCGCACTCGGTACTGGACCAGTAGTTGAGCTCCATCACCCGGGTGTACATCTCCAGCCAGTCGCCGATCTTGTCCTTGGGCGCGAATACCGGCCAGTTGTCGGGGAAGGGCAGATAGGGCAGATGGTCGTACCACACCGGGTCGTGCAGACACAGCGATTTGTAGCGCTTGCGCCAGGCATCGCCGGGGCGTTCGTGCTTGTCGATCACCAGGGTCGGCACGTTCATCTGGCGCAGACGGGCGGCGAGGCCGATGCCGCCCTGGCCGCCACCGATGATCAGACAGTAGGGCTGGCGGGTGATACCCAGCTCGGCGGCCTCGCGCTCGCGCGCCTCACGCCAGGTCTCGCGCGCCTTGTTGGCACCGTGCTCGGCGCCCTGGGGGCGATTGTGACCCCGCGGCTCTGGGTAGGCCTCGAGCGCCTGCATCGTGGTCAGCAATGTCCAGCACTTGCCTGCCTTCAGGCGCAGCAGCCCCTTGCCGGTGGCGATCCCGGTGGCAAAGGTGAACCAGGCTTCGATCACGCCATCGCTCTCGCTGGCTTCGCCGTCGAGCTGCCACTGGCCGGGGGCGGTATGCGCCAGGGTGGCCTCGAGCATCGCGGCGATCTCCGCCGGGCCCTCCAGGGTCTTCAGGTTCCAGGTGAAGGCGACCAGATCGCGCCAATAGCCGTCGTCGCGAAACAGCGCGGTGGCGCGCGGAATATCACCGGCGCGCAGGGCGGCGTCGAAATCCGCCAGCCACTGTGCGGCCTGCTGGGTGGGGGTGGATGCTGGCATGGGCTGCTCCTGTTGGTGCTCTTGGATGTGGCGCACACAGCGCTCGCGTCAACGTGGTGCAGCAAGCGTGCCAGGCCGTACTAGCGCTTTGGTCTTAGATGCCAAGATGTTGATGAGCCTGGATTTTGTGCATCAGGAGCCGGCCGCGGCGGAAGGGAGATGGCACGCCGGCGGCATGGGTGTAACGGCTCTACGTGACAGCTGTTAACTCGGGCGTGACAGCTGTCACGCCCGGGGACGCGCTGCGACCAACGGACAAGGGCGTCAGCCAGCCGCGAGGGCGTAGTCTGGACACCAAACTGGCCGTCGCTCGCCGACTTTCGTACACACCCTTGCGCGTCGACTTTCCAGACAGCGCACAGGCTGGCAACTGGCCATCGGCAGGAGGCGTCGGAATGGAACTCGGCTTGATGAAAGCGGGCAGGTTCGAGCAGGCACAGCGCCAGCACATCGCCACGCTGGTACGCCTGGGCGAGGGGCGCGAGGCGCTGGCGGGGCGCGAGATCATCCAGCGCTCCTGGCGGCGCTGCGTCGACGACTACCGGCTCGACCCCAGCCGCCCGCGGCC
>NZNW01000046.1 GCA_002695065.1 Salinicola sp.
CCCGGTCGCGAAGCCCGGCCAGCACCGCCGGCTTGAGGGCACCCAGCGCCTCGCCGGAGAGGCCGCTGAGAACGATCAGCCTGGCATGGCGGCCCGACCGCCCTGGCGCATATCCCAGCCACAGTGGAAATTCGACCGGGCGCAACGTCGCCGGCATGACCCGCAGCGCCCAGCGCCGCGGCCGGGCCAGTCGCTCCCACAGCCACCAGCGCTCGAACTGAGAGAGCGTCGGCGGTCCACCGCCCTCCAGGACCAGCGCGCCGTCGCTTTCCGCCGGATGGGGGGGCAACGCCCCCGCCATCAACATGGCTCTCGGCAGATTGTCGGCCGCCAGCAGCCAGGCCAGCGCTTCTCCCGTCTCACGGCCGATCCCCAGTGCCCACAGCGACAGCCACGCCGGCTCGAACCGCTCGGCACCGTAACGCCGCAGCCTGGGCTCGGCGGCGGCGGCTCCCAGTCGCCGAGGCAGTCTCGACGCCGGCGCCGTCGTGGCCACCTCCGGCCTCGTCCGCCGCGGGTCTTCGCGATCAGCCATTGGCCCAGGCCTGCAGCAGCCCCAGTGCGGCCAGCGACACGAAGAACCAGAGGATCAGGCCGAGACAGCGTCGCCGCGTCAGGCGCGCATCGCGACCGATCTCGGCGGCACCGGCGCTGCGCCCCTTGAGGATCGCCTGCATGTCGGGCGCGGTCTCGTCGATCACCACGTCCGAGAGCTGCGCGGCCGACGGTGCCGGCGCGGTCAAGCTCACGGCATAGCCGACGACGACCGAGACGATCAGCCCCACGAAGTTCTGGTAGAGCCAGGAGACATCGGTCTGCGAGACGGCCCACACCGCCGCCATGCCGACGATGATGCCGCTGACCGCCCCTCTGCCGTTGCTGCGATGGCTGAGCACGGCCAGCAGGAAGGTTCCCAGCAGCGCGCCGTAGAACCAGGAACCGATGCGGTTGACGGCTTCGATGACCGGGCCGAGATTACCGGCGAAGAATGCGAACGCGGTGGCGTAGAGCCCCCAGAAGATGGTCGCCCAGCGCGACGCCTTGAGGTAGTGCTCCTCGTCGGCGTCGGGCCTGACGTAGCGGGCGTAGAAGTCGCGCACCGTCACCGCGGAGAGCGAGTTGAGCGCGGAATCCAGGCTCGACATGGCGGCCGCGAAGACCCCGGCGATCACCAGCCCGGTCACCCCGACGGGAAAGGCGTTGACCACGTAGCGCGGGAACAGTTCGTTCAGGTTGTCCGGCGCGGTGAGACCGTGCTGCTGGTAGTAGGCGGCGAGCATCACGCCGATGAACAGAAAGAGCAGCATCTGCGGCACCAGCAGATAGCCGCCGATCAGCAGCGAGCGCTGCCCCTCGGCGATCGAGGGGCTGGTCAGCACCCGCTGGATCTGGCTCTGGTCGGTCCCGAAGTAGGCGACGTGCATGACCACGCCACCGATCAGCCCCGCCCATAGCGAGTAGGTCACGGTGGGATCGAGCGACAGGTCGATGGTATCGAACATGCCGTTGGCGGCACCGTAGGCGAACACGTCGCTCCAGCCACCGGGCAGGCTCGAGACCATCAGTACCATGCTCAGGATCGCGCCCAGCCACAGCACGAACATCTGGATCACGTCGGTCCAGATCACCGCGCTGATGCCGCCGAGCACGGTATAGCTCACCGCGATCACCGCCATCAGCACGATGGTCAGATCGACGCTCCAGCCGGTGACGACCGAGAGCACCAGCGCCGGGGCGTAGAGCACCACGCCGGTGGCGAGGCCGCGCGCGACCAGAAACAGCAGCGCCGCCAGCGATCGGGTCAACGCCCCGAAGCGACGCTCGAGCAGCTCGTAGATGCTGTAGATGCCGGCACGATGGAAGATCGGCACCAGCACGACGATCAGCACCGCCATCGCCAGCGGCACGTTGATGAAGGTGGCCAGGCGCTCCAGACCACCCTCGAAACCCCAGCCGGGCGCGCCGATGAACGTGATCGCGCTGGCCTGGGTCGCCATCACCGACAGGCCGATGGCCCAGCCGGGAATCTTGCGACCGCCGAGAAAGTAATCCTGCGTGCTCTCCTGATCCTTGCCAAAGCGGGCTCCCACCCAGGCAATCCCCACCACGTAGACGATCAGAACAGCGGTATCCCACCAGGTGAAAGCGCCCACATCCCGTCCTCGCTTTTTTGTTATCGACAAAATTGAGCGTAGCACGTCGCTTTCGTCGCGCTTGGCGGCGTCACGGGCGAAGTCCCTCGCGCGATATCAGAAGCCCGCCCATTGAGGCCTCGAAGAACTTGCCAAACCGCCGAAACGGCCCGATGATAGCGCGCTTTTTTCCTCCATCGCGCCAGCGTGCTGGTATCTCAAGAGGTATCCGATGCGTCTGATCTCCTTCGACGTTTCCCGCACCCTGCACATTCCCGGCGTGCGCTACATCAAACCCGAGCGCATGTACGATCATCTCGACGAGATCCAGGCCGCCGACTGGCTCCTGTTCCCCAGCTACTGGCAGGTCAACACGCTGCTGCACGCGATGCACAAGCGCATCTTCCCCTCGCCGGCCACCTACTACCTGGGCCACGACAAGGTCGAGCAGACGCGCGCCTTCCAGGCCATCTGCCCGGACAACATCCCGCGAACCGCGATTCAGGCCAGCACCTGCCACGGTATCGATACCCTCGAGGCGGAAATCGGCTACCCGATGATCGTCAAGGAGATCCGCAGCGCCCGCGGCAATGGCGTGCACCTGCTCGAGAGGCGACGCGAACTCGAGGCGCTGGCCGCATCCCAGGAGGTGCTGTACGCCCAGACGCGTCTTCCCATCGACCGGGACCTGCGCATCGTGTTGATCGGCGACCGGATCCTCGCCAGCTACTGGCGTGTGACGCCGCCGGGGGGTTATCGCGCCAACGTGGCCCAGGGCGGCACGATCGACCATGAGGACATTCCCCCATCCGCGCTGGCACTGGTGCAGCGCGTGGCCGCACGGCTGGGCGTCGATCACGGGGGATTCGACGTCGCCATGGTCGGGGATCACCCCTTCCTGTTCGAGTTCAACCGCCTGTTCGGCACCCAGGGAATCACCGACCCCGGCAGGACGACCGCTACCGCCATCGTGGAGTGGCTCTCCCGCAGCCAGAACACGCCTGCCGCGAACGACGCCGGCGTCGAGGCGGAGCCGAACAAGAATGACCCCGGCCAGGTGGCCGGGGTCGTGGTCAGCGGAACGCCAAGCGATCTCAGCCTGGCGGCTGTTCCGGACTGTCGGGCATGTTGATGCTGCCCGGCTCTTCGCGATTGAGGTGCAGGAACTGCAGATGGCGCTCGTACTGGTCGAGAATGTCATCGATGACCTGCTCGCGGCTATAACCCATCAGGTCGTAGCCCTGGCTACCCTCCAGCAGGTACACCTCCAGACGATAGTAGCGACTGCTGCTGCGCGGTGTTCGCATGGCAAAGGACGGCGTCGAGAACGGATGCGTCCAGATCTGGTAGGCGAAGTTCTGCTCGCTGCCGAGATCGACGTAGAGCGACAGGTAGTCGTCGCCGTTCTGCGTGCCGGTGCTGATGTCGACCTCGACGCCCTGCTTCATCAGTTCCTCGCGCACCGCTTCCATCGCAGGCCGCCCGGTCTCCTCCAGGAACTGCTGGGCCTGCTGGCGATTGGGGAACGACATGGCCCGCTTGAGCCGGGTCTTCCAGTCGTGAGCGCGATCGCGACCGCCGGCGGACATGCGTCCCGACAGCGAGCCGGAGAGGCTCAGGCGGTGGCTATCCTCCTTGAACGCCTCGACCTTCAGCGCCTTGTAGAGCCCCGCAATCATGAAGAACAGCACGATCGAGAAGGGCAACCCGGTGATGACCACCGCGCTCTGCAGCGTCGACAGGCCACCGGCCAGCAGCAGCGACAGGGTCAGCACCCCGATCACCGCCGACCACAGGATGCGCATCCAGATCGGTGCGTCGCTGTTGACGTCCTTCAGCTTGGAGGTGAAGTTCGACAGTACCAGGGCGCCCGAATCACCGGAGGTAACGAAGAACACGATCGCCAGGATACTGACCGCGATGGTCGAGATGACCGGGAACGGATACTCCTGCAGGAACAGATAGATGCCCGCCGGCGGCGTATCCATGACCTGCTGGCCGAAGTCCGTCGCGCCGTTCATCGCCATGTCGAGGGCGCTGTTCCCCAGGATCGACATCCAGATCATCATGAAAGCGATGGGCAGCGTCAGGGTACCGGCCACGAAGGTTCTGATGGTACGACCGCGAGAAATACGCGCCAGGAACAGACCGACGAACGGGCCCCAGGCAATCCACCATGCCCAGAAGAACAGCGTCCAGGCGTTGAGCCAGTCCGTCGGCTGGTCGAAGGCGTAGGTGTCGAACGACATCGAGATGAAACCGGAGAGGTAGTCGCCGACGTTCATCACCAGCGCGTTGAGCAGGAACACCGTCTTGCCGGCGAACAGCACGAACAGCAGCAGCGCGATCGCCAGCAGGATGTTGAATTCGGAAAGACGTCGAATCCCCTTCTCGACACCGGTCACCGCGGAAATCGTGGCGAACAGCACGATCATCAGCACCAGGATGGTCTGGGTCCAGGCGCTTTCCGCGATGCCGAACATGAAGTTCAGCCCATAGTTGAGCTGGATGACGCCGATGCCGAGACTGGCCGCGATGCCGAACACCGTGCCCAGCACGGCGGCGATGTCCACCACGTGACCGATGGGGCCGTAGATCTTCTTGCCGAAGATGGGGTAGAGCGCGCTGCTGATGGTCAGCGGCAGGTTGTGCCGATAGCTGAAGAACGCCAGCGACATGCCCACCAGCGTGTAGATGCCCCAGCCCGACAGGCCCCAGTGGAGGAAGGTCAGCTGCATCGCGTGACGGGCGGCGGCCACCTGGTCACTCGGCGCATTGGGCGCGTTGTAGAACTGGGTCAGCGGTTCCGCCAGGGCGAAGAAGATGACCCCGATGCCGATACCGGCGGAGAACAGCATCGCCGACCAGGAGAAGATATTGAAGTCTGGCCTCGAATGCTCCGGCCCGAGGCGAATCTTGCCGAAGCGGGAAAAGCCCACGAACACCACGAAGGCCAGGTAGATGACGACGGTCAGAAAGTAGTACCAGCCGAAAGTGTTGGAGATCCACCCCAGCAGCGCGTTGATGATGCCGTTCGCTTGCTCGGTAGCGATCATCGCCCACAACGAAAAGGCGACGATGCCGATGACCGACCCATAGAAGACGACTGGATTCAGCCTGTCCTGGGTCGTGGAATTATTATCGGGACTTGTGCTCATGCGGCTCCCATCATGGTCAGATAGTTTGCGTTGACGAGCATCGGCGCCCCTGACGGCTGACATGACCTGCCGGGGCGCAGGGCGTTCGAGGCCCTTGGCTCGTTTCCGTGTTCCCGCCGCGAGGCCATCTGGCCTCGAGTTGAGTTAAGTCGACTTCGGTCGTTGAATCCAGCCATGCCTTCAACGGAAGCGTCGCCCCACGCCGTTGCCCTGCCGCGCCCGGGATCAGGTCATGGAACCGCCGGCCCGCGCGTCGCGCGTTCTTCAGGTAACGATGCCGACGCTGGCGTCTGAAATATGGCTCATCGCCGGGTAAAAGCGAGGCTGGTTCTCCCGCGGGCAGTGGCGACGTTGGCCAGCGGCCGGAATCGGCCACCGCTCCGGTAGCTCTCGATGCTGACACCCGATGCTGGCACGCGATCGAAATCGATTTTTTATTAATTAACCGTTCAATTAAAATACGGCGTTATGAGTCCACTTTCAACAGCCACACTCAACACTCGCACGCCGCGATGGTCCGATGGGTACCAGAAACGACGACGTCGGGCGCGGGCCCGACGACGAGAGGAAAAAAGCGGGGGGAGTGCTCAGTCTCCCTTCAGGCGCCCGCCCATCTCCTGGGCCAGCTCGACCGCGTAGTGGTCGGTCATGCCGCCGATGAAATCGAGCATTCGACGATAGCTGTCGTAGAGCGGCCAGTTCGGCTTCGGCGTGTTCTCGCCGATCAGCGCGAGCACTCGCTGGTGCTTGAAGGAGGAGTGCCCGGTGTGATGCAGCTCGTGGGCCGCCCCGATGAAGGCCTCCAGCAGGATACCGAGCGTGGTATAGGCCCCGATCTCCAGCTTGGCCTTGCGCTCGTTCTGGAAGATGCGCTCGCGGGCCAGCTGCTTGGCCGAGGAGACGCCCCAGGTCAGATCCGGATGACAGAGCTCGAGCAGATCGTCGTTGAGGGTGCCGTTGAGCAGCGCTTTCTCGTGCTGGACGAAGACATCGCCGACTTCGTTGACCGCCCGCTCCATCGCCGCACCGCGCAGCGCCGCGATCCGCCGACGCTGGGACACCCCGTCGGCGGCCATCTGCTCGTATCCCGCCGGCGGCTCGCCGGCAATCTGCAGCAGCACCTGGGCGACCTCTTCGTAGCGCAGGATACCCATCTCCAGGCCATCCTCGAGGTCGAGCAGTGCATAGCAGATATCGTCCGCCGCCTCGACCAGATAGGCCAGGGGATGGCGGCACCACTTGGAACCATCGACCGACTTGAGCCCGAGCCGCTCGGCGACCTCGACCAGCAGGTGCTTTTCGGACTGGTAACAGCCGAACTTGCCCATCTGGCCGCCGTGCTCCACCGTCCACGGGTACTTGAGCAGCGTACCCAGTGTCGCGGCGGAGAGCCGCATGCCGCCGCGAAACTGGTTGTACTCGATCTGGGTCACGATCCGGAAGCCCTGGGCGTTCCCCTCGTAGGTCAACAGGTCCCGGCGCTGCGCCTCGTCCAGCCCCTCCAGCAAACCGCTCCCCTGCGCCTCGGCCCACTTGAACCAGTCGCGAATCGCGTACTCGCCGGCGTGCCCGAACGGGGGGTTGCCGATGTCGTGCCCCAGGCAGGCCGCCTGCACGATGACGCCGAGATCGGCGGGCGTGACCCAGCCCGGCAGGCTGTCGCGCAGCTGCTCGCCGACGATCATTCCCAGGCTACGGCCGACACAGCCGACCTCGATCGAGTGGGTCAACCGGGTGTGGATATGATCGTTGTCGGTGAGCGGATGGACCTGGGTCTTGCGCCCCAGGCGCCGAAACGAGCCGGAGAAGACGATGCGGTCGTAGTCCTTGTGGAACGGACTACGCCCGATTTCACCACGCGACGTCCGGGCATCGTGCAGCCGGACGGGATCGAGCAGGCGCTCCCATTGCATGACAGTCATCGTGGTCTCCGGTTGTTGGCGATCGTCAGTCTCGGGGTTCGTGTCGCAAGCTTCAAGCGAAGCCAAGCGGGTCTGGCTTTTTCTTCCCGCTTCCAGGCGCGAAGCGCCGCTCTGACAGCTTACCGCTCCCCGAAGGGGCCCTACTCTTTCACATCCATGTACTCGCGGGCCCAGATCCGATACTCCTCGAGCGTCGAGTAGCGCGTCGACAGCCGCGAAGCGTCCAGGTCGTTGGTGGCAATGTCGCGCTGCTCGCGCAGGCAGTCATAGGTCGCCTTGATCGCGGCGAAGTAGGCAGCGTGACCGTTGACCACGATGCGCACCCCGAGCCTGGCCAGGCGCGCGCGGTCGCGCAGCGCCGGGTTGTCGTAGGTGACCAGCATCAGCGGTACCGTCAACGGCGCCGACAGCTTCTCGAGATGCTCGAAGTCCCTGACGCCGACCAGGCAGATGGCATCGACGCCGGCCGCCTGATAGGCCCGGATGCGGGCGATGGCAGCGTCGTCGTCGAGCTGGCCGGCGTTGGTGCGGGCGATGATCGACAGCGCCGGGTCGATCCGCGCCTCGAGTGCCGCGCGCATCTTGCCGACGCCCTCCTCGACGGGAATCAGATCGGTCGACTTGTGCCCGTACTGCGCCGGCAGCAGGGTGTCCTCGATCGTCAGCGCGGCGACACCGGCCCGCTCCAGTTCGGTGATCGTGCGCATCACGTTGAGCGCGTTGCCATAGCCATGGTCGGCATCGGCGATCACCGGCAGCCGCGCCACGCGGCCGATCCGGGTCGCCTGCTCGACGAACTCGCTCAGGGTGATCAAGGCGAAATCGGGCGCCGCCAGTACCTGCAGCGAGGCGACCGATCCCCCCAGGATGCCGACCTCGAAGTCGAGATCGGCGGCGATGCGAGCCGACATCGGGTCGAATACCGACGCCGTGTAGTAGCACTCGCCGCTGGCAAGCAGTTCGCGGAAGGCGTTGCGTAGATCATGCTGCGAAGGGGTCGTCACGGGACACTCCTGTTCTTTACCCCGGCGTTCGAACTTGGGGCGCGATGGAAAAAATCCCGGCCGATGCCGATGGCACGTCGGTGAATGCGTCGGCGGGGGCCGACAATCCTACCACTAAAGTTTGAGATCGCGACGCCGGCACGACCGGCCGCGAACCTCACGATGAATGATGCACATGGTCAGCTTGAACTGGCTTCATTGGCCGAACGGCCGCCCAGCCCGCATCATTGGCGACCTCGGTATCGACGCTCGCCGCTGACCCGCATGGCGAAGTCCCAGAACAGGAGACACATTCATGTCACAAGCGCATCCCCCATTCCGAGCCGATATCGTCGGCAGCTTTCTGCGTCCGCCGGCACTGAAGGAGGCCCGGGCCCTCTTCCACCGGGGCGATATCGACGCCGCGGCGCTCAAGGCCGTCGAGGATCGGGAAATTCGCCAGGTGGTCGAGCAGCAGCAAGCCGCCGGCCTCGAGGTGGTGACCGACGGGGAGTTCCGGCGCGCCTGGTGGCACTTCGATTTTCTCGAGCGGCTCGATGGCGTCACCGGCTTCACCGGTGACCAGGGCATCCAGTTCCAGGGCGTGCAGACGGGTGCGAAACAGATCCGGGTCGACGGCAAGGTCGGCTTCGACGATACCCATCCGATGCTGGATCATTTCCGCTACCTGGCCAGCGTCGCCAGCGTCATGCCCAAGATGACGATCCCCAGCCCCAGCGTGCTGCACTTCCGCGGCGGCCGCAAGAAGATCGACAGCGGCGTCTACCCCAGCCTGGACGCCTTTTTCGCCGATACCGCCGACGCCTACCGCGACGCCGTTCGCGCCTTCTACGACGCCGGCTGTCGCTACCTGCAACTGGACGACACCGTGTGGGCCTATCTCTGCTCGGAAAAGGAGCTGCAGGCGGCCCGGGACCGCGGCGACGACCCCGATCGACTGCAGGCGATCTACGCCGAGATGCTCAATCACGCCCTGGCCGACAAGCCGGACGATCTCCACGTCTCGCTCCACGTCTGCCGCGGCAACTTCCGTTCCACCTGGATCAGCGAAGGCGGCTACGAGCCGGTGGCCGAGACGCTGTTCGGCAGGGTCGGCGTCGATGCCTGGTTCCTGGAGTACGACAGCGATCGCGCCGGCAGCTTCGACCCGCTGCGCTTCGTCCCGGAGGGCCATCAACAGGCGGTGCTGGGGCTGATCACCACCAAGGTGGGCGAGCTCGAGGACCCGCAGGCCATCAGAGCGCGTCTCGACGAAGCGACACGGTTCGTCGACAGGCGTCAGCTCTGCCTGAGCCCGCAGTGCGGCTTCGCCTCCACCGAAGAGGGCAACGAACTCGCCGAGCGGGCACAGTGGGACAAGGTGCGCCTGGTGGTCGACCTGGCCCGCGACTACTGGGGCGGGTGAAACACTGACGAGGCCCGGCGCGCGGGCTCAGCCCTGCCGCGCGCCGCCCTCGTCCTGCCCCATCAGCGATCCCAGCAGCCGGCTGAGAAAGCCCTTGCGCTCGGGGTCGGGCTCCTGGTCAATCAACGCCCTCGGATCGATGCTGCTTCTGTCGATATGCACGAACGCCGCCTGGAAGGCAGGCAGGGTCAGCCCGCCACTCTCCAGACGCCCCGTGAACCCGGCCTGATAGACGATCTCGCCGGCACCGGCGGGCAGGGTGGTGAAGCGCGACTCGCTGGTGAGATTGAAGACCGCCAGGATCGCCTGGTCCCGGGAGACCCGCAGCCAGCCCAGCAGTTCGTCGTCGAAGTCGCTCAGGATCAAGGTGCCGTCGACCATCGCCGGCTGCGACTTGCGCCAGTGCAGGAAGTCGCGCGTCACCCGCAGCGTGCTCCCCGCATCGGCGAGCTGCCGCTCCACCGACAGCTGGCGATGGTGGCCGTCCACCGGCAGCCAAGGCTCCATCGAGGTGAAGCCCCCGTACTCGCCGCTGGTCCAGGGCATCGGCGTACGGCAGCCGTCACGCCCCTTGTAATCCGGCCACAGCGCCAGCCCGTAGGGGTCGACCAGCCGCTCGTAGGGCACGTCCGCTTCCGGCAACCCCAACTCCTCGCCCTGATAGAGGCAGATGCTGCCGTAGAGCGAGCAGAGCATGACCGTCGCGACCTTGGCCACCAGCGGCCCGTGCTGCTCCAGGTTTTCGTGCTGGGTCCAGCGCGATACGACACGCATCACGTCGTGATTGGAGAGCGCCCAGCAGGGCCAGGCGTCGCCGGCGTAATACTGGAAATGCTCGATGATGTCGCGCAGCCGCTGGGCGCTGAACTCGGCATCGAACAGGTCGAAGGTGTAGGCCATGTGCAGCCGATCGTTGCCGATGGTGTACTCGACCATGCGTTCCAGCGGACGATCGTCGGAGATCTCCCCCACCGTCATGGTGCCGGGGTACTCGTCCATCAGTGAACGCAGTTCGCCCAGGAAACCGAGATTCTCCGGCTGGCTGATATCGAACTGGTGGCGCTGCATCGAATAGGGGTTCGATGCCGGTACGCTGGGCGTCTTGAGCTCACCGCTGCCGAGGGCCGGATTGTCCTGCAGCGCCAGGCTGTGAAAGTAGAAATTCGAGGTGTCCAGACGGAAACCGTCGACACCGAGATCGAGCCAGAAACGGGCGTTGTCGAGCTGCTCCTTGCGCACCGCCGGATTGTGGAAGTTGAGATCCGGCTGGCAGGAGAGGAAGTTGTGCAGGTAGTACTGGCGGCGCCGGCTGTCGAAGGTCCAGGCGCTGCCGCTGAAGAAGGAGAGCCAGTTGTTGGGCGGCGTGCCATCGGGCTTGGGATCGGCCCAGACGTACCAGTCGGATTTCTGGTTCTCCCGCGAGCTGCGACTCTGGATGAACCAGTGGTGCTGATCCGAGGTGTGACTGAGCACCAGGTCGATGATCACTTTCAGTCCCAGCCCGTGGGCCCGCTCGAGCAGCATCTGGAAATCGTGGAAGGAGCCGAACATCGGGTCGACGCCGCGATAGTCGGTGACGTCATAGCCGAAATCCTTCATCGGCGAAGGAAAGAACGGCGAAATCCAGATCGCATCGACACCCAGTTCGGCCACGTAGTCCAGTTTCGCGGTGATGCCGGGCAGGTCGCCGATGCCATCGCCGCGGGCATCCATGAAGCTTCTGGGGTAGATCTGATAGATGACGCTGCCACGCCACCATTGGGTCGAATCGGACATGCGAGTCCCCGTGTTGGTGTCATCTATTTCACGCCGGTGACGATCGGCCAGCGACGACGACGCCCGGCCAGGCATGAGAGCCAGCCCCAGGCGCCATTATCAGCCTAACGTTACTCGAGCGTCGGACGCTACTCGTCCGCCAGCGCCGGCAGCAGCACTTTCACCTTGCGCGTCAGGGTATTGCGCCCCCATCCCAGCAGCTCGGCAGCCTCCCCCTTGCGCCCGCCGGTATGCTTCAAGGCGGTCTCGATCAGGATGCGTTCGAAATCCGGCACCGCCTCCTCGAGCAGGTGCGTGTGCCCCGAGGCCAGGGCCCGATCCGCCCACTCGCGAAACGCGTTGCGCCAGTCACCGCTTGGCGCCTCGGTCCCCTCGAGCTCGCGTAGTTCCGGCGGCAGGTCGTCGACCAGTACCTCCCGGCCGGACGCCATCACCGTGAGCCAGCGACAGGTGTTCTCCAACTGGCGCACGTTGCCGGGCCAGGGGAGACGCGTCAGATGCGTCTCGGCGTCCCTGGTCAGAACCTTGGGTTCGGCCGAGAGCTCCTTGGCGGCTTCGGCGAGGAAATGCTGGGCCAGCCGCGGAATGTCCTCGCGGCGCTCCGACAGACGGGGCAGGTGAACGCGAATCACATTGAGACGATGGAAGAGATCCTCGCGAAAGCGCCCTTCCGTCACCAGTTTCTCCAGGTTCTGGTGGGTCGCGGCGATGATCCGCACATCGACCTTGACCGGCACGTGGCCGCCGACCCGGTAGAATTCGCCATC
This sequence comes from Salinicola sp., assembly GCA_002695065.1. Lineage (GTDB taxonomy): Bacteria > Pseudomonadota > Gammaproteobacteria > Pseudomonadales > Halomonadaceae > Salinicola. The sequence goes on from NZNW01000046.1 coordinate 12,165, forward strand.
CGCCAGCACGCGCAACAGCCGCGTCTGCGTATCGGCGGGCATGTCGCCGATCTCGTCCAGGAACAGCGTGCCGCCGTCGGCCTGCTCGAAACGCCCGCGCCGCTGGGCGGCGGCGCCGGTGAAGGCGCCCTTTTCATGGCCGAACAGCTCCGACTCCATCAGGTCCTTGGGGATCGCCGCCATGTTGAGCGCGATGAAGGGATGGCCACTGCGCGGGCTGTGCTGGTGCAGTGCCTGGGCGACCCGCTCCTTGCCGGTGCCCGACTCTCCGTTGATCAGTACCGTGATGTGCGACTGCGACAGCCGGCCGATGGCGCGAAAGACCTCCTGCATCGCCGGCGCCTCGCCGATGATCTCGGCGGAGAGCCCTTCCGGCATCGCCGCCGGCGAACGCCGCTCGCGGGCGTGGGCAACGCCTCGTCGCACCAGCGCCAGCGCATCGTCCACATCGAACGGCTTGGGCAGATACTCGAAGGCGCCGCCCTGGTAGGACGCGACCGCGCTATCCAGGTCCGAATGCGCCGTCATCACGATCACCGGCAGATCGGGATGCATCTCGCGCACCCTGGCCATCAGGTCGAGACCGTCGAGCCCCGGCATGCGGATGTCGGTCAAAAGCACGTCCGGCGGCTGCCGCTCGATCGCTTCGAGTGCCGCGTCGGCACGTTCGAAGGATTGCACCTCGAGATCCGGCTGTGCCAGCGCCCTTTCCAGGACCCAGCGGATCGCACGATCGTCATCGACGATCGCGATACGGGCGACTTCAGTCATGGCAGTTCTCCAGCAGAACGGTGAATCGCGCGCCTGGCGGCGTCGGCGTGGCCCGCGCGCTCACCCTGGCGGGCCTCCACGCACGCAGCCAAGAGTGGGCCGACACGCTCACTGTGGCGCCTCGAAAGGGATCAATAACCGGAATTCCGTGACCCCCGGATGGGGTTCGCACTCGATCAGGCCCTGGTGCTGGTGCAGGATCGACTGCGCGATCGACAACCCCAGGCCACTGCCCTCCGCACGCCCGGAGACCATCGGGAAGAACAGGGTCTCGCGAATGTGCTCGGGAATGCCGGGGCCGTTATCCACCACCGCGACCTCGCACACCAGGCGGTGGCGCTCGGCACCGAGGGTGAACTGACGGCGAACGCGAGTCCGCAGCAGCAGGCGCGGCTCGGCGGTACCGAACTCCTCCATCGCCTGGACCGCGTTGCGCGCGATGTTGAGCACCGCCTGGATCAGCTGCGCCTCGTCGCCGACCAGATCCGGCATGCTGGGATCGTAGTCGCGCTCGAAGCGCAACCGATGATGCTCCACCTCGAGCAGTGCCCGCACCCGCTCGAGCACCTTGTGCACATTGAAGGGTTCGTGACGCACCAGCGTGTTGGGGCCGAGCATGCGGTCGACCAGATCCCGCAGACGGTCCGCCTCCTCGACGATGATCCGGGTGAACTCGGTGAGCTGCGGGTCGGGAAGATCGCGCTCCAGCAGCTGCGCGGCGCCGCGGATTCCCCCCAGCGGATTCTTGACCTCGTGGGCGAGACCGCGCATCAGTACCTTGACCGTCTCCTGCCGCGCGATCAGGGCCTCCTCCCGCGAGATGCGGAGCAATCGATCCCGCGGCTCGATCTCCAGCAGCAGCTCGCGACTGGTGATCGGTGTCGCGGTGAAGTCCACCGTGATCACGTCGCCGGCGCCGAGCACCAGCGCCGCTTCCCGCTGCGTGTAAGGATGAAACTCCTGCATCGCCTTGAACAGGACCTGGCGAACGCTGCCGTCCTCGCCATTCAGGCACTCCAGCCACTGACCGACGACACGGGGCCGGCTGGCGGCGAGCAGTGCCTCGGCCGCCGGATTGAGCCAGCGCACGTGGAGCCGCTCGTCGAGTAGCAGGACGGCGGTCGTCAGGTGCTCCAGCAAACGTTGATACATGCGTCGTTCCATCGTGGTGATCCGGTATGTGCTTATACAGTGCAAAAACCGCGCCACTCCCCAATTTTGCCCACCTGCGAGGAGGTCCCGATGAAAAGCGGGATTTCATTCACCAAAATAGTGCAAACGCTAAAGGCTATGCCTGCGGATCGGGATTACCCATGCGGTCGGGACGACTTTCCACGATCGGGATTATTGGGATTGGCCGGCAGGTTGACGCTGGCACGCTGCACGTAGAGGGTCACCGGCGGCGTGGACAGCCGCACCTGTCCTCGAGCATCGACCAGCTCGGCCTGAAGCCGATGCTCGCCTCGCGACAATTGGCTCAGCACGAAGACGCTGGTGTGCATGGGCGACTGGCTCACCTTGTCGTCCACCCTGAGCTGGACGCGGTCACCCCGCTGCAGCGCGGGCTCGATCGCCAATTTCACCTGGACGGTTCCCGCCTGTCCGGTCGGCAGCGTCTGCTGGTCTCCCGGACTGGTGATCACGAAACGCTCGTACTCGACCGCAGCCGCCTCGGGCGCGACCGAACGATGAGGGTTCGCGCGTGTCTCGCCCCCGGTGGGGTCGACCACCGTGATCGGCTTGAGATCGACGCGCGTGCCCGCCCCCGGCTCGTCGCTGTAGACCACGTTACCCGCAGCGTCGACATGTCGATAGACCGGCGCCGCCATCACGGGCGAGGCGGCCCAGACCACCAGGCAAATCGATATCACCGATACCATCGTCCCCATTTGCATCAGCGCCAGCTCCCATGTCGATCACCCTGTTATCGGCCGGCGGCCTCGCCCCTTCACCTGCCCGGTGGCCCTTTCGCGGAGACCTCCTCACGAAAAAGCCCCACCGAAGTGGGGCTTTCCGTCAGGCCTGGGAGCGGGATTCGATCCTCAGACGCTGTAGTACAGGTCGAACTCGACCGGATGCGTCGACAGGCGCAGGCGCTCGACGTCTTCACTCTTCAGCTCGATGTAGGCATCGAGCATCTCGTCGGTAAAGACGCCACCCTCGGTCAGGAAGGCGCGATCGGCATCCAGCGCTTCCAGTGCCTGGTCGAGGCTGGTCGCCACGGTGGGCACCTTCTTGCCCTCTTCCGGCGGCAGGTCGTACAAGTTCTTGTCCATGGCGTCGCCAGGATGGATCTTGTTCTTGATACCGTCGATACCGGCCATCAGCATGGCCGCGAAAGCCAGGTACGGGTTGGCGGTCGGGTCGGGGAAGCGGCACTCGACGCGCTTGCCTTTCGGGCTGGCGGTATAAGGAATACGGATCGAGGCAGAGCGGTTGCGCGCGCTGTAGGCGAGCATGACCGGCGCTTCGAAACCCGGCACCAGGCGCTTGTAGGAGTTGGTCGACGCATTGGTGAAGGCGTTCAGGGCGCGTGCATGCTTGATGATGCCGCCGATGTAGTACAGCGCCATCTCGGACAGGCCGGCGTACTCGTCACCCGCGAACTGGTTGGAGCCATCCTTCCAGAACGACTGGTGGACGTGCATGCCGGAGCCGTTGTCGCCCACCAGCGGCTTGGGCATGAAAGTGGCCGTCTTGCCGTAGGCGTGAGCGACGTTGTGCACCACGTACTTGAGCTGCTGCACCTCGTCGGCCTTCTTCACCAGCGTGTTGAACTTGACGCCGATCTCGTTCTGGCCGGCATTCGCCACTTCGTGGTGATGCACTTCGACTTCCTGGCCAACGGCCTGCAGCGTGTTGCACATGGCGCTGCGGATGTCGTGGAAGCTGTCGACCGGCGGCACGGGGAAGTAACCACCCTTGACCCGCGGACGGTGCGCCAGGTTGCCACCTTCGACCTGACGGTCGGTGGACCAGGCACCCTCTTCGGAAGAGATCTTGTACATGGAGCCCTCGATATCGGACTTCCAGTGCACCTCGTCGAAGATGAAGAATTCGGGCTCCGGGCCGAAGAAAGCGGTGTCGCCCAGGCCGGTGCTGGCCAGGTAGGCCTCGGCACGCTTGGCGATGGAGCGCGGATCGCGCTCGTAACCCTGCATCGTTGCCGGCTCGATGATGTCGCAGCGCAGGATCAGCGTGGAGTCTTCGGTGAACGGATCGAGGAAGGCGGTGCCATCTTCCGGACGCAGAATCATGTCGGACTCGTTGATGCCCTTCCAGCCTTCGATGGAAGATCCATCGAACATCTGGCCGTCCTCGAAGAATTCCGCATCGACGGCGCTGGCAGGAATCGTGACGTGCTGCTCCTTGCCCTTGGTGTCGGTAAAGCGCAGATCCACCCACTTGACGTCGTGTTCTTCGATAAGGGCGAGGGTTTTCTCAGACATGTTGTCCTCCACTGTGAGCCATGGCTCGATTCGTTGGCGAATATCCAACACCGTTTTGTGGCGTGCGTGTTTTGTAGCACGAAGTCGGCGCTCTTGCCCACGCGCACACCGTTTTTACATGACCATGCAGAGAATGTGCCAAAATGAGGCAAGGCGCAGCAGGGCGTTAATAAGCGTTTGATAAGCATGATGTTATCGAGGGGACAGCGGGCCGCGGCGGGCGCCACCCCGTGCATCATCATCGATGAGCCGAGGTTTCAGACCGCCAAAAGCACCAACCTGGTGCATACACTTACCCCTCTGCACCAAAAGAGAAAGCGGACAAATCCTCTCCGGAACCTTTGCCGAAAATCGATAGGCAACGGATACTGTGGGCAAAGGCCATGTTTCGATGGCGACCGATGACTCGAGTGATGGAATGACCCATGCCTAGGCTGGATCGCACACAGGATGTGGTACAGCGCCTACGCGGTCACTGGCGTCTCAGCCTGAGTGAGCCGTTGTGGGGTCGAAGCGCCATTCTCGCGATGAATCGCGTGCTGGACGATGAAGCCGAGGCCCGGTTGCCTCATAGAGCCGGCTGGTGCCTGGGGCCGGACAGCTTTCGTCAGTTGCTGGAGAGCCTCAGCGAGAGCGCGCAGATCGTCAGCCTGGAGAGCGTGCTGCAGCTGCATCACGACCAGCTGCCCCGCATCGCCCTCACCTTCGACGGCGGCTGGCGCGATACGCTGAAACAGGTGTCGCCGGCCCTGGAGCGGCTGGCGCTGCCGGCCAATGTGTTCCTGCCCTGCCCGGTCACCCAGCGCGCCTGGAGCTCATGGCACGAGGCCATCGGCGAAGCCCTCTGGCGCGACGAGACGGCCGACCACGCAAGGCGACTGCTCGCCGAAGCCGGCCTCCCGGCACCGCCCACCGTCGGCACGCACCGCGATGAGCGCTACAGTCAGGCGATCCGGAACTACATCGCCGAGCTCGACCAGTCGCAAGACGCCACCGCGTTGCATGCGGTCGCCTCGGCGCTGGATGCCGATCCGGCATTCGCCGACGAAGCCCTGGACGCCTTCAGCATCCGCCGTCTGGAGCAGGGAGGCCTGTTCCGCTTCGGCAGCCTGATACCGCCGCATGCCACGACGCAGGACGTCTCCGCCCTGATACAGCTCCGTGAAAGCCAGCACCAGTTGGCAGTCCTCTGCCGTCACCCGCTTCGCATCGCCACCAGCGCCTCGGCGCATGCGGACGAGGGCCTGGCTCGATTGGCGGCCAGCGCCGGCATCGAACGTGTGCTGACGCACAGAACGGGCTGGCTCGAGCCACCGATCGACACGGTGCTGCTGCCGCGCTTCGCCATTACGCAGCCGGTCGCCAACAGCCCGGGGAGACTGTTCGACTGGCTGCTGGGCAATCTGCCCTCGTAGAGTCCTTCCCAGAGTCCCTGTCACAGCGTCCCTGTTACAGAGTCCCTGTCAGAGCCCGCGAAACTCGAGCCCTGGCCAGCGGCGCTGCCACCCCTTGGCAACGACGCGCTGCCGAAACACCTCACTATCGCCGTGCCGCGGATTGTGCGTCACCCGACCCGAGAGCAGCGAGGCGGTGCCAAAGGGTGCCGTCAGGCGAATACGGCCATCGTCGTCGAGCGTCACCGCCACCGCCGTTTCACACTCGACCCAGACGCTCAACGCTTCCTCTATGGAGGCGTAGGGGCGATGCCCGTGACGCCGGTGCATCTGCGCCTGGTTCTTGACCGACCAGGGCAGCGGGGCAGCGCGCCGGAGCGCGCTCTCGTGCGCCCGGTCGATGCGTACGCTGGCGTGGGAGGCGTCGAAATAGACGAGATCGATATCGTTCAGCGGCGTCGCTGGCGAATAGCCGTGCAGCCGATCCCAGACCAGATTGCGCACGAAACCGGCGGCCAGCCACCAGTCGGGGAGACGCAACGCGCGCGCCTGGCGCAACACCTCCAGGCGCCAGGCGTCGGCACGAATCCATTCGATGATTCGTTCCGCGCGCTCCCGTTCCCCTTCCTCCGGAGACATGAAACCCTCGCCTTTCAATGGGTTGGCCCGCCGCGTTCAGGGCCCTTGGCCCAAGCCCGTCGCGGCGGAATCGTCGTCGAAAAACTCTCGAATGGTACCGATAGACTAAAGTAGCCAGTGTCGCGCGCTTGCCTGTACAATGCGCGCCCGACCCTCCTACTCAGTGCCCAGGGGACTCGTCGATCCAGCGCTAGAGCGCGGATCATCGACTTAGGGGCTGTCGGCGTTTCATGCACGGCCGCGCCGGAGCCAGTTATTGTGCGGGGCAAGGCGTGAGGAGCGTAGTTTGGTCATTCCAAATGAATGACGAATAACGCAGCACCACGCAAAAACTGGCCCGGCCCTTCGGGTTGCGCGGCAAATGGCGCCATGCGGCGTTGCGGGATTAAAAAAGGGAACCACCCTTCTCTGCATCCCGCGCCTGGCCTGGCGACATTTGGCGCAGCACCGCGGTTCGCGCTGAAACGTCAACAGCCCCTAGACATGGGCGCACACATTTTACGATGGAAACCGCCCCATGAGTGACAACGCCTCTAACGCTCGTATCGAGAGCATTAGGAACATTGCCATTATCGCCCACGTCGACCATGGCAAGACGACACTGGTCGACAAGCTCCTGAGCCAGTCCGGCACGCTGGATCGCAAGGCCGAAGGCCAAGACCGGATCATGGACTCCAATGATCAGGAGAAGGAACGCGGCATCACCATCCTGGCCAAGAACACCGCGATCCGCTGGAACGACGGTAACGGCCGGGACTACCACATCAATATCGTCGACACCCCGGGACACGCCGACTTCGGTGGCGAAGTCGAACGCGTCATGTCCATGGTCGACTCCGTGTTGCTGCTGGTCGATGCCGTCGACGGCCCGATGCCGCAGACCCGCTTCGTGACCCAGAAGGCGTTCGCCCAGGGCCTCAAGCCGATCGTGGTGGTCAACAAGGTCGACCGTCCCGGCGCGCGCCCGGATTGGGTCGTCGACCAGATCTTCGATCTGTTCGACAACCTCGGTGCCACCGACGAGCAGCTCGACTTCCCGATCATCTACTGCTCCGCGCTCAACGGCATCGCCGGCATGGAGCCGGACGACATGGCCGAAGACATGACGCCGATGTTCAAGAGCATCGTCGACATCGTCGAGCCGCCCAAGGTCGAACTCGACGGCCCGTTCCAGATGCAGATCTCGGCGCTGGACTACAACAGCTATGTCGGCGTCATCGGTCTCGGCCGCATCAAGCGCGGCAGCGTCAAGCCGAGCCAGCAGATCAGCGTTATCACCAAGGAAGGCGCGACCCGCAAGGGCAAGATCGGCCAGGTCATGACCCACATGGGGCTGGAGCGGGTCCAGACCGACGAAGCCACTGCCGGCGACATCGTCTGCATCACCGGTATCGACAATCTGGCGATCTCCGACACGCTGTGCGACGTCAACAACGTCGAAGCGCTGCCGCCGCTCTCCGTCGACGAGCCGACCGTCTCGATGACCTTCCAGGTCAACGACTCCCCGTTCGCCGGCAAGGATGGCAAGTACGTCACCAGCCGCAACATCAAGGACCGTCTCGAGCAGGAGCTGATCCACAACGTCGCGCTGCGCGTCGAACAGGGTGAATCCTCCGAGAAATTCAAGGTCTCCGGGCGTGGCGAGCTGCACCTGTCGGTGCTGATCGAGACCATGCGTCGCGAAGGCTTCGAGCTGGCCGTGGGCCGCCCCGAGGTCATCATCCGCGAGATCGACGGCGTCAAGCAGGAGCCGTACGAAGAAGTCATCATCGACTGCGAAGAGCAGCACCAGGGCGCGGTGATGGAAGAGCTCGGCTACCGCAAGGGCGAGCTCTCCAACATGAATCCGGACGGCAAGGGTCGCGTTCGCCTGGACTTCATCATCCCCGCGCGCGGCCTGATCGGCTTCCGCGGCCAGTTCCTGACCCTGACCTCCGGTACCGGCATCCTGACCAGCCGCTTCGACCACTACGGCCCGCTCAAGCCGGACGCCGCGATCGAGCGTCGCAACGGCGTGCTGGTATCGATGGTGCCGGGCAAGGCGCTGGCCTATGCGCTCTACACGCTGCAGGAGCGCGGCAAGCTGATCGTCGACCACGGCACCGAGGTCTACGAAGGCATGCTGATCGGCATCAACAACCGCGCCAACGACATGGTGGTCAACCCGACCAAGGGCAAGAAGCTCGACAACATGCGGGCTTCCGGCAATGACGAGAACATCGTGCTGACGCCGCCGATTCGCTTCACCCTGGAGCAGGCGATCGAGTTCCTCGACGACGACGAGCTGGTCGAGATCACCCCGAGCTTCATCCGCCTGCGCAAGAAGCACCTGACCGAAAACGAGCGCAAGCGGGCCGGCAAGAAAGGCTGATCGCCCCGCGATCCACCGCTGCCGTCAAATCGCTGTTGCCACACCGACGACACCCGCCCTCCGGCGGGTGTCGTCGTTTGGGCTGGCGTAGCGTTGATCAAGAAAAACTACTCATGCCAATCGACGGCTGTACAATCGGCAACATCGCGGCTACAAGACACCACCGTTCCGTCTCGCCACCCATGGCCCGACCGATCGAGACGACGCCGGAATCGCGGTAGACAGAGGCAGGCGCGCCACCCCAACGGCGCACCAGGGGACAATATCAATAAACGCTCGGGGGAAGACGCGATGACGCCGATCATCGATGTCCGCAACATTCGCAAGTCGTTCGGCGGCCTGACGGTCATCGACGACTGCTCCATTCAGGTCGCCAAAGGCTCCATCACCGGGATGATCGGCCCCAACGGGGCCGGCAAATCCACGCTGTTCAACATCATCGCCGGCAGCCTCGCGCCCGACAGCGGCGAGGTCCTGCTCAACGGCCAGGCGATCACGCATCTCTCCGCCAACCAGCGCTTCCACCGCGGGCTGCTGCGCACCTTCCAGATTGCCCACGAGTTCAGCCACCTGACCTCGCTGGAGAACCTGATGATGGTGCCGCCGCGCCAGGAGGGCGAGAACCTGTTCAGCACCTGGCTGAAGCCGGGAGAAGTGCGGCGCCAGGAGGCCGAGGTCCGCCGTCGCGCTCTCGAGGTGCTCGACTTCGTCGGCCTGTCCCATGTCCGCAACGAGCTGGCCGGCAACCTCTCCGGCGGCCAGAAGAAGCTGCTCGAGCTCGGCCGCACCATGATGACCGATGCCGAGGTGGTGCTGCTCGACGAGATCGCCGCCGGGGTCAACCGCACCCTGCTCGGCGATCTGATGGGCAATATCGAGCGGCTCAACCGCGAGCTGGGCTATACCTTCCTGGTCATCGAACACGACATGGACATGATCGGTCGCCTGTGCGATCCGGTGATCGTGCTGGCCCAGGGGCAGGTGATGATGGAAGGCTCGATCGGCGAGATCCAGAACAATCCGGAAGTGATCGAAGCCTATTTCGGTTCCGAAACCGCCTAGGGTTCCGAAACCACCCAGGGTTACAACGCCTCCGAACGTGAGACACGACGGCAACCCATCGCCAAGCAATAACAAAGAGCACTCAATGCCATTACTCGAAGCAGTTGACGTTCATGGCGGCTACGGCGGCATGAACATTCTCAACGGCGTCAACATGACGATCGAGGCCGACGAAATCGGCGTCATCGTCGGCCCCAACGGCGCCGGTAAATCGACCATGCTCAAGGCGGTCTTCGGCCTGCTGACGATCACCCAGGGCGAGATCCGGCTGCGCGGCAAGCCGATCACCAATCTTTCACCGCACAAGCTGGTGGAGATGGGCATGGGGTTCGTGCCCCAGGAGAAGAACATCTTCCCGAGCCTCTCCGTGGAGGAGAACCTGGAGATGGGCGCGTTTCTCAAACCCGCCACCGTCTCGCGGCTCAAGGCGCAGATCTACGAATTCTTCCCCCCGCTACTGGAGAAGCGCCGCCAGCCGGCCGGCGAGCTCTCCGGCGGCCAGCGCCAGATGGTGGCCATGGGCCGGGCGCTGATGAACGAACCCAGCGTGCTGCTGCTCGACGAACCCACCGCCGGACTCTCGCCACGCTACATGAACGAGATCTTCGAGCGGGTGAAGACCATCAATGCCGCCGGCGTCGGCGTGCTGATGGTCGAGCAGAACGCCAAGCAGGCACTGCGCATCGCCCACAAGGGCTTCGTGCTCGCGGCCGGCCAGAACCGATTCAGCGATACCGGCGAAGCGCTCCTCAACGACCCTCAGGTGGCCAAGAGCTTCCTCGGTGGTTGATGTCCGTCGTCCCGCCGGCGAGCCCCGACTTGCCAGTGCCCGTATTCAAACCGAGACGTTTCCGTTAAAGAGAGCTGGTCGTGAATGAGCTGATCTACTTCTTCAACTACGTGGTGGTGGCCGGCAGCGTCACCGGCTGCATCTACGCCATCGGCGCCGTCGGCGTGACGCTGATCTACAGCATCCTGCGCTTCGCCCACTTCGCCCATGCCGACATGATGACGCTCGGCACCCTCGCCGTGCTGCTGCTGACGCTGGCCTTTCCCCACGCCGGAGATCCCCTCGGGCTGCCCACCGCGATCGTCATGCTGCCGGTGGCAATGGCGTTCACCTCGCTGGTGGCCGTGGGCATCGATCGCGCCTTCTACCAGCCGCTGCGGAGCCATGGCGTCAAGCCGATCGTGATGGTGATCGCCTCGCTGGGCGTCACGCTGATGCTGCAGGGTCTGATCCGGCTGTTCGCCGGCACCGGCTCGCAGAACCTCTACGTCGATGCGCGCAAGGAGATCTTTCGTATCGACGTGCCGGGCGTGACCCGGCCGATCATCCTCACCGAGCCGCAGGTCATCCTGTTCGTGATCACCATCGTCGCCGTGGTCGGGCTGCACCTGTTCCTGACCCGGGCGCGCCTGGGCAAGGCGATGCGGGCGATGTCGGACAACCCCGACCTTGCACGCGCCTCCGGCATCAATACCAGGCTGATCATTACCCTGACCTGGGTCATTGCCGGGTCGCTGGCCACCATCGCCGGCACGCTGCTGTCGCTGGATGTCGCCTTCAAGCCCGACCTCAGCTTCTTCCTGCTGCTGCCGATCTTCGCCGCCGCCATCGTCGGCGGCGTCGGCCATCCCTACGGCGCCATCGCCGGCGGTTTTCTGGTCGGCTTCGCCGAGACGTTGGCGGTCTTCAACTGGTCGGTACTGCTCAGGCCGCTGCGGGACAGCCTGCCGACCTGGCTGGAACTGCCCAACAATCTGGCGCTGGTGGGTACCGAATACAAGATCGTGGTGCCCTTCTTCATTCTGGTGGCGGTGCTGATCTGGCGCCCGACCGGCATCTTCAAAGGGAAGGTGATCTGATGACTGCCCCCTCAACGCAACGCCCCGCAACTTCCGATCGTCGCACGCTCCCGATCCGCGAGCTGGTGCTGTTCGGCGGCCTCGCCCTCGTGGTTCTGGCCGTCTTCGCGACCATGGGTCCGGCCTACTCCACCCGCATGCTGGTGGAGGCCTCCTGCTACGCGATCCTGGCTCTCGGCCTGACCATCCAGTGGGGCTACGCCGGTCAGTTCAATGCCGGCATCATGGGCTTCGTCGCGCTGGGCGGTTTCTCGGCGACCTTCTTCAGCATCCCGGTCAACCATGCGTTCTGGGCCAGCGACCTTCCCGGCCGGCTGGGCTGGGTGCTGCTGGCGATGGTCGTGGTCACCGCGATCGTGTTCGGCATCAGCCGGCTCGACCGCATCGGCGTACCCAAGTTGCTGCGCACGATCCTCGCCATCGTCGCCGGACTCATCGGCTACCTGGTCGTGATCAGCTGGTTGCGCAGCGTCACCGGCGATATCGAGTCCCAGGTGGAGTTCATCGGCGGGCTGGGGCTGCCGGTGTGGCTGGGCTGGATCGTGGGCGGCGCCCTGGCCGGCGGTGTCGGCTATTTCATCGGCCATATCTGCCTGGGCCTGCGCAGCGACTATCTGGTCATCGCCACACTGGGGATCGCCGAGATCATCAAGGCGTTCCTCAAGAACTCGGACTGGCTCACCCGCGGCACCGCGACCATCTCACCCCTGCCCTGGCCGGTTCCGGACCCCGGCGAGGTCGGCTTCCTGACCGCCCGTGCACTCTACCTGTCGGTGACCGTGGTCATGATCGCGGTGATCTTCTTCCTGCTCCATCGCGCCTATCACGCCCCCTGGGGCCGCATGATCCGCGCCATCCGCGACAACGAGGTTTCCGCCGCGGCCATGGGCAAATCGATCAATCGCCGCCGCCAGGAGATCTTCGTCTTCGGCTGTATCCTGATGGGGATCGGTGGCGCGGTGCTAACCAGCTTCAATGGGTTGTTCGATCCGCAGGGCTACCTGCCGCTCAACCACACCTTCCTGGTGCTGGTGATGGTGATCCTCGGCGGCCCGGGCAACAACCTGGGCACGCTGTTCGGCGCGGTGCTGGTCTACGTGATCTGGATCATGTCGGGGCCGATGGCGCTGGCCGTGATGCACGCCATCGTCGCACTGGGCTCGCACTGGTTCGACTGGCAACCGGGGAATCTCGACAGCCGCGCCCTGCAGGCGAGGGTGTTCGTGATCGGGCTGCTGATCCTGCTGGTGCTGCGCTTCGCCCCGCGCGGGCTAATCCCGGAGAAGGTCGCGCATCACGATTGAACGATTCCACGAAACCTGAAACGCAAAACCCCGAGCCTGAGCTCGGGGGTTTGCGTTCTGGAACGCCGGCGAAGGTTATTCGTCGATCGCCCCCTTGGTAACAAATTTGCCATCCTCGACTGCCATTTCGACCACGATACCCGGCACGTCGCCGTTGTCGTCGAACTCCGCGCTGCCGGAGGCGCCTTCGTAGTTGATCTCCTTGCCTTCACCGATCAGCCTCTTGGCCTTTTCCCACTCTCCCGGCAGGATCGTCTCGCCCGGCGCCGTGGCAACGTCGCGCAGCGCCTTGGACAGGCCCTCGCGATCCGCGCTGCCGTTCTTCTCGATGGCGAGCGCCAGCAGGAACGCGGCATCGTAGGACTGCGCCGCGAACACCGCGCTGGGGTCGATCCCGGCTTTCTCCGCCAGGTCGTTGAAGATGTCCGAGCCGGGCACGTCCGGCGATCCCGGACGCGTCGCGATCATGCCCTCGAGCACGTCGGCGCCCACGGCGTCGACCAGCGCGTTCCCGACCATGCCATCGCCGCCGGCATACTTGGTGAAGGCGCCGCTCTCGTAGGCCTGGCGCAGGATCGTCTGACCGGAAGTATCGGCGTAGGCCAGTACCACCAGCGTCTGCGAACCGCCGGAGGAGAGCTTGCCGATCTCCGACCGGTAGTCCGCCCGGTTGTCCTCATGGGCCAGGTTGGCGGAGATCGAACCGCCTTCCGCCTCGAACGTCTTGGTGAACGCGTCGTCCAGGCCCTGGCCATAGTCGTTGTTGACGTAGGTCACCGCGACGTCCTCGATCCCCTTGGAGAGCAGCAGCTTGGCCAGCTGTTCACCCTGGAAGGCGTCGGAAGGCACGGTACGGAAGACCAGATCGTTGTCATCGAGATCCGTCACCGCCGGTGCCGTGGAAGCCGGCGATACCATCACCACACCGCCGGGAATCGCGGCGTTGTTGGCCGCGGCGATGGTGGCACCGGTACACAGCGCACCCACGATCGCGGTCACCTGCTCGCTGTTGACCAGCCGGTCGGCGGCGTTGGAAGCGGCCGAGGCATCCGAACAGGTGGTGTCACCCGAGGGCATGACCATCTTTTCACCATCCAGCAGGCCGCCCTGGTCGTTGACCTCCTGCACCGCGAGTTTGGCGCCATCGAAGATCGGCGGCGTCAGGCTTTCGATACCGCCGGTGAAGCCCCCCAGAAATCCCACTTTGACATCCGCCTGCGCGACACCGGCGCATGCCGTGGTTGCCGCAATGGCGAGTGCAAGTACTGTCTTCTTCATCGCTGTTGTCGCTCTTTGTTGGGTTGCGAAAGACCACATTCACTCTGCTGGCAAGCCGCCCAAAAGACAAGCGTCCGTAACCGTTCGTGTCTTCACCTTTCGGCGTGCCCGGGCGACCCGATCATAGCGCGGCCTCGCTCTCCCCAAGCCCAGGGGAAACCCGCCATGCCGGCGGCAAATCAATCGATTAGAGGCGACGTCGATTAGGGACTACGCTGAAACCGCGATAACGCCAACGGCAAGGAGAACGCCATGCACAAGCATATCGAGTGGGATGCGCCGGGCGGCGCCAGCGTCGATGCCCACTACGCCAAGGACGAACAGCATCGTGTCACCCCGCAACCGGGGATGATGCTGACCGCGCGCTACCACGGCGCCACGGTGCGCGTTCAGGTCGAGGCCTACAAGGATGGTGTCAGCATCGGCAAGGTCGCGGCACTGATCGGCGACGACGGGGAGCGTCACGACAGCCACGGAGACCTCGCCAAGGGCGACATGGTGCGCCTGCCCGATGACAAGCGCGCTTTCCAGGCGCCCGAGGACGACGAGGACTGATCGCAGGGCAGTAGATACACAGGCATAAAAAGCCCCGGTCCAGGGGGTGGACCGGGGAAGTTGGAGGTACTGGAAAGTCGCGGGACCCGAAGCAGTGCCTACCGTTTCGTTGCGCTCGTCAGCACGGGCGCAACGCAGGGATATCGTATGTCGTCGGTATCAATCGAGGCTGGCAAAGGACATTTCCACGTTGCCACGCTCGCTATTACCGCCCCCATTCACATTCTGCAGCGCCTGGGCAGCGGCCGTGCTCTGGCCTTGGCCTACCAGACTATCGTTGCCGCCCGCGATGTCGGTTGCCCGCTGGGTAGTGGCAGCGACATAGGCCAGGGAATGATCGGCCGCGGTGCTGTGGCCACCGCTGACGGTGTTGATCCGATATTCGCTCGGCAGCAACTGGTACTGAGAAGTCGCCTGGGTATTGAGGGCTTCATGTTGCTGAGCGAAAGCACGTTGTTCCATGACGCTGTTGGCCTGAGCGGCGGCAGGGAGTGCAACGGCAAGTGCGATGGCGGCGAGAATGCGAGTTTTCATGGTGAACCTCCAATCTTCTTCGTTTGCGTGGTCGGCCTCGTGGCCTGACCGTTGAAGAGATTATGGAGGCCTATTTATTAGGTGGCTAATCAGTTGGTTTGAAGTCGTCTATCACCGGGATTGATAGAGAAATATTCGACTACTCGCCACCCGAAGGGCTGCCCTGCCACACTGACAACCGGCTACCATGACGGAGCCAGCCGGCGTTATGGGAAACAGGGGAAAACGAATGGGACAGGCACGGAGCGCGATCATTCTGGGCGGGTTGCTGGCCATCGGCATGATCTGGGGCGGAAGCTACATCGAGGACGCCGCCGAAACCTGGCGTGACGCCGGTCGCAGCGTCACGGTCAAGGGCCTGTCGGAGCGCGAAGTGCCGGCGGACATGGCACTCTGGCCGCTGCACTACACCGTCACCGCCAACGAACTGGAAACGCTGCAGCAGGAGTTGACGACGCAGGAGAGCCGCATTCGCGAGTTTCTCACCCAGCGAGGCTTCGAGACCGGCAATATCACCGTGACCTCGCCCCAGGTGACCGACCGATTCGCCAACCTCTACGGCGCCGACCGGCCCGACGAGCGCTACCAGGCCGAAGCCACGGTGCTGCTGCGCACGCCGGCGGTGGATAGCGTCAAGAAAGCGATGCCACAGACCGGAGAGCTGGTCCGCGCCGGGGTCGTGCTGTCACCCAACTATGACTACCGCACCGAATTCCTGTTCACCGGCCTCAATGACATCAAGCCGGAGATGGTCGCCGAAGCCACCAAGGATGCCCGCGGCGTCGCCCAGCAGTTCGCCAGGGACTCAGGCAGTCGCGTCGGCGAGATCCGCAGCGCCAACCAGGGCTACTTCTCGATCGAAGATGTTGACAGCTACACCCCCGATATCAAGCGGGTACGGGTGGTGACGACGATCGACTACGCGCTGGAGGAGTGACACCTCACCCAACGGTTTCCTACCCCGGTCGATGCCGTTATGGGGTGCCTGGGTGGCGGGCGCATCTGCATAAAGCACACTCCAACGCCGCGACGGATCTCCGCGCCTGCGGGGAACGGGAGTCGAGGCGAACCGCGCGGCTCGCGCGGATCGGTTGATCCCCGCGGGCGTGGGGAACAGAGCTGGCGGTAATGCTGGCGGGCCTCCTCGAGCGGTTCATCCCCACGGGCGTGGGGAACAGTCTAATTGTAGGCTTTTGTTTTTAAAGAGCAAAACAAAGAGTCAACTTTCCACCAGCGATTCCTCCTGATCCGCTCACGAATTAGTAGGAGAGATTAACTCGATTATCAGTCGGTTACAGGAATGCTGGAAATTCATATTGCTAATTACCAGCGATGTTTTTCGCACCACAGCTTTCGGGTCAAGCCATGAACCTCACCAATCTCCCCTTTCCACATCAATTGTTATGTTATAACCTTTGCTTCCGTTTCAGGAGATTGTCATGTCACACCGTCACCGGCACCGCCCCGATGGGCCGTGCCATTTTTCTTTGATGTCGCTGGGCGCCGGGCGGCGCGTGTTGCTGGCGCTGTTGCCGCTGGCGGTGCTGTGGCTCGTCGCGGGCTGGGCTGCCGGGGTGTTCGGTTGATGGCGCAGTCGAGGACACAGGCGATGGATGAGCCCAATACCCTGCTGACACTGGAGTCTCTGTCGCTGGCGCAGGGCAATCGTATGGTGCTGGAGGGTATCGACGGCCACTTCGAGGCCGGCACCATTACCGCGCTGGTGGGCGCCAACGGGGCCGGCAAGAGCACGCTGGTCCAGGGGATCATGGGCGAGCTGCGCCCCGTCAGCGGTCGGGTTGACTGCCGGGTGCCTAACGCCCGGCGTGCCTGGCTACCGCAGCAGCTGGCGCTGGACCTGACCTTCCCGATGAGCGTCGAGGAACTGGTGATGAGCGGCTGCTGGCCGACCCATGGCAGTTTCAAGCGCTACGGTCCGACGGAGTATCGCCGCGGCCAGGCGGTGATGCAGCGCCTGGGTCTGCAGGCATTCGAGCACCGCCCTCTGGGCGAGCTGTCCGGCGGCCAACGCCAGCGCGCCCTGCTCGGCCGTACCTTGATGCAGGAAGCCCAGTTGCTGCTGCTGGACGAGCCGTTCGCCAATGTCGATGCCGCCACCGTCGAGGTGCTGATCGAGGTACTGCAGGACATGGCGGCCAAGGGCGCGGCGATCATCATCGTGCTGCACGATCACGATCAGATGACCCGACTGGCCGATCGGATCCTGCATCTGGAACGCGGGCATGGCACCTGGTCGACGCCCGCCCGGGTCGGTGGCTCCCCCTCCACGGCGGAGACGCTGGCATGATCGACTGGCTGTTCTCTCCGTTGATCGATTTCGGCTTCATGCGCCGCGCGCTGGTGGCCGGCCTGGCGCTATCGCTGGTGGCGCCGCCACTGGGGGTTTTCCTCACCCTGCGCGGCATGAGCCTGGTCGGCGACGCCATGGCCCACGCCGTGCTGCCGGGCGTGGCGGTGGGTTTCCTGCTGGCCGGGTTCTCGCTGCCGGCGATGAGCTTTGGCGGCCTGATCGCCGGGCTGCTGGTGGCAGGGCTGGCGGGCAGCGTGTCGCGCCTGACCGGCCATCGCGAAGACTCCGCCATCGCCAGCTTCTACCTGATCTCGCTCGCCGCCGGGGTGATGTTGATCTCGATGCGCGGCAGCAGCGTCGATCTGACCCACGTGCTGTTCGGCTCGATCCTGGCGGTGGACAGTACCGCGCTGTGGCTGATCGTCAGCG
Organism: Salinicola sp.; assembly: GCA_002695065.1. GTDB lineage: Bacteria > Pseudomonadota > Gammaproteobacteria > Pseudomonadales > Halomonadaceae > Salinicola. The sequence goes on from NZNW01000046.1 coordinate 30,131, forward strand.
TGTCGAGCCTGACCCTGATCGTGCTCGCCGCGATCTTCCGCATCCTGGTGGTAGAGTGCCTCGACCCGCTGTTCCTGCGCGGCCAGGGCATTCGCGGCGGCGCCGTGCATGGCCTGTTCCTGGGCTTGATGGTGCTCAACCTGACGGCCGGCTTCCAGACGCTGGGGACGCTGATGGCGGTCGGCCTGATGATGCTGCCGGCAACGGCGGCGCGCTTCTGGTCGAAACGCCTCGAGGGCCTGATGGGGCTGGCCATCGCCATCGGCATGATCTCGAGCGTGGGAGGCCTGCTGCTCTCCTATCACGCCGGCCTGCCCTCCGGCCCCTGCATCATTCTGCTCGCCGGCATCATCTATCTGTTTTCCGCGCTGTTCGGGCGGTACCACAGCGTCTTTGCCCGCTGGCGTCGTCGGGTCCAGCCCATGCTGCCGCCGGACGCCCACGGCTAACTCGGCACTCCACCGTTCAACTCCACACGAGGAATTCAAGATGTCCCGCCAATCGATCTCTTCCGCGCTGCTCAAGGGGCTCATCGCCGGCGGCTTGAGCGTCGCCGCCCTGTCGCCGATCTACGCCCAGGCGGACCCGCTCAAGGTCGTCACCAGCTTCAGCATCCTCGACGACATGGTCGAGACCATCGGCGCCGACCATGTCGCGGTCACCTCGCTGGTCGGCCCGGACGGCGACGTGCACGCGTTCTCGCCCAAGCCTTCCGACGCGCAGTCACTGGCCGATGCCGACCTGATCGTGGTCAACGGCCTGCAGCTCGAGGGCTGGATCGACCGCCTGATCGACGCCAGTGAATACGATGGCGACATCGTGGTCGCCAGCGACGGCATCAAGACGCGGCCGTTCGAGGGTCATCACGACGAGGGTGACGATCATGGTCACGGTCATGACGACCACGACCACGACCACGACCACGACCACGACCACGACCACGACCACGACCACGACCACGACGATCATGATCATGCGGCGAACGGCGGCGCGGAAGGCCATCATCACCATCATGGCGATGTCGATCCGCACGCCTGGCAGGACCTCGAGAACGGCGAGCAGTACGCCCGCAATATCCGCGATGCGCTGGTGAAGGCCGATCCGGACCACGCCGACGACTACCGCGCCAACGCCAAGCAGTACATCGAGAAGATGGAAGCGCTGGACACCGAGGCCAAGCAGCGTATGGCGCAGATCCCGCAGGAAAATCGCCTGATCATCACCAGCCACGACGCGTTCGGCTATTTTGCCGACGCCTACGGCCTCGAGCTGCTGTCGCCGGTGGGCATCAACACCCTGGCCGAGCCCAGCGCCAGCGACATGGCCCAGTTGACGCAGCAGATCGAGAGCAGCCACGCCAAGGCGCTGTTCCTGGAAAACATGAGCAACCCGGCACTGATCAATCAGCTGCACGAGGAGACCGGCGTCGCCATCGGCGGCACGCTGTATGCCGACGCGCTGACGCCCGATGGCGAAGGCAGCACCTATCTCGGCATGTTCCGTCACAACGTCGACACGCTGATCGAGGCGTTGACGGCCGACGACTGACTCGGCGAAACCGGCGGCACTTCGGCGCCGCCGGTCGCTCCTCGCACTGGTCAATCACCGCCACCTGGACGACACTGCTCTCGAACCTTCGCCGAGACAGTGTCGTTTTCATGCCGCCAGTGACTGCCCCCCACCGTCATCTCTCTCTTGCCCAGGCCCGGCGGCTCGCCCTGAAGGCCCAGGGATTCACCGCCTCCTCCCCCGAGACCGTCAACCGCGGCCATCTCAACCGCCTGCTGAGTCGCCTTGGCGTGTTGCAGATCGACTCCGTCAACGCCCTGGCCCGTTCCCACTACCTGCCCGTCCTGTCGCGGCTCGGCCCATATCCGACGGTGCTGCTCGACGAGGCGGCCTGGAGCCGCAACCGTCACCGGTCCCTGTTCGAGTACTGGGGCCACGAAGCCTCGCTGCTGCCACTGTCGCTCTACCCGGCGATGCGCTGGCGCATGCGTCGCGCCCAGGACGGCATGGGCATCTACAAGCACCTGGCGAGGTTCGGGCGGGAGCGGCGCGACGTGATCGAGCGCGTGCTGGCCAGCGTGCGCGAGCAGGGTCCACTGGGCGCGGGGGCGCTGAACACGCGGGAAGGTCCGTCAGGCCCGTGGTGGGACTGGAGCGAGGAGAAGCAGGCGCTGGAGTGGCTGTTCGCCGCCGGGGAGGTCACCGTTGCCCGCCGCCGGGGCTTCCAACGGCTCTACGATCTCCCCGAGCGGGTGCTGCCGAGCGCGATACTGAACCAGCCCGAACCCGAGCTGCTCGAAGCCCATCGCCAGCTATTGGCCCAGTCCGCCACCGCCCTGGGAGTGGCCACCGAGAAAGACCTCCGCGACTACTATCGACTGGCACCGAACGATACCCGTACCGCGCTCGAGACCCTGGTCGAGGACGGCACCTTGACGCCGGTCGCGGTGCAGGGCTGGCGCCAGCCCGGCTACCTGCTCGGCGAACCCAGCGTGCCGAGGCGTGTCGAGGCCGCTGCCCTGCTGTCACCGTTCGACTCGCTGGTCTGGTACCGCGAGCGAACCGAGCGACTGTTCGGGTTCCACTATCGCCTCGAGTTCTACGTGCCGCCTCGCAAGCGCGTCTACGGCTACTATGTCATGCCCTTTCTCCACGGTGACCGGCTCATCGGGCGTGTCGATCTCCGTGCTCGTCGCGCCGAGGGCGAGCTGACGCTCCTCGCGCTCCACCCGGAACCGGAGATTCGCTTCGGGGAGGAACACCTCACCGCCCTGGCGCAGCAGTTCGAGCAACTGGCCGCCTGGCTGGGGCTTCCGCGTATCCATCTCGCCTGCGAACGCCCGCTGGCCCAGCGCCTCATGGCCCACTGGCCGGTGGACTCGCAACGGCGGCGCCATCTCTGAAGCCGGCGCGTCCCTCTTCCCTCTTCCCTCTTCCCTCTTCCCTCTTCCCTAAGCATACTTCTGCGACCAATAACCACATTATTTTTGTGGTTATTCGGGCGTAGGCTGATTCCGACGCCACGACCCCACCGGTCGCGGCGAGTACACCAAGGGCCATCAAGGGAACGCCATTCATGAACACGATCCTACGCCGCTTGAGCATCGCCGGACTGGCGGTGGCGACATCACTCGGCACCAGCAGCGCCTTCGCCTACGGTGCCGGCGACTGGTTCACCCACTTCGGTATCGCCAAGGTCTCGCCCAAGAGCGACAACGGTGACTTCGATGCCATCGGCGTCGACCAGATCGACGTCGACGACGAGAGCGGCTTCGCTTTCACGCTAGGTTATCGCTTCCTGGACAACTGGGGCGTCGAACTGCTGGCCGCCCAGCGCTTCAAGCACGACATCAATCTGGATGGCACCCAGATGGCTTCCACCAAACATCTGCCGCCGACCCTGACACTGCAGTACTACCCGCTCGGCGGCACCGATGCCCGGGTTCAGCCCTATGTCGGCGCCGGCCTGAACTACACCCACTTCTCCGACGAGAAGGTCGACGGCGGCAGTCTGGACATGGATGACTCCTGGGGCGCTGCAGCGCAACTTGGCGTCGACCTGCTGATCGACGATCACTGGTCGTTGAATGCGGCGGCCTGGTATCTGGATATCGACTCCGACACCACCGCCACGATCGGTGGCGAATCCTACGACACCACGGTACATATCGACCCCGTCGTGGTCATGGGTGGCATCGGCTATCGCTTCTGAAGCGAACCGCCGCCACCCGGCCGGCTCGTCCCTGGCCACCGTCCGGTGGCCAGGCATATGGCGCGCCGAATTGACGTCCCCCGCCGAGATTTTTGCCCAAAACTCTAGACTTACGTCGG
>NZNW01000047.1 GCA_002695065.1 Salinicola sp.
CATGTATCTAACTGGCCTCGATATCGTGGGGGACAAGATGATCGAGCTGAACGTCGATACGCCTGGCGGGATCAGCTTCATGGAGGATCTCAGTGGGGTAAATTTCAGCGGCGCAATCATCGACGATCTGGAGCGCAAGATACGCCTGCAGCGTCAATATGGCGGTACGCTGACCAATCGTCAGCTCGCCGTCATATAGGAATATGAGTGTCTATTGGCTCACTCCTGAGGGGTGATGCTCCCCATAGGCTCGACACTTCCTCAGGATGCGTTTTACCTCGGCTTTGGTTGCCTCCCCCATTTGACGACGTTCTCGTGGAGTTAGCGATCTGCGAGGAACTGACGAGCATTTGAAGTTTCGTGGCGAGCTGACCGGTGCCCTGTGGGTTTTCTACTTCTGAAAAATCAGCCGCCTTGAGATAGCTTTTGATCACGTAGATGCTTCTTGCTCGTTCGCATGCTGCTGCAGTCTCGACTTTTCGCCCGGCAACGTTCCGGCATCACTGGATACCGTTCGAGTATCACTTTGCACCGTCCAAATGCCTGACCGATCGCGCTCATCCAGAGCAACACGCTGTTCCCCACGTTCTGGCCCTCACGCTCAACACGCTTTCCAACGCCGTGGTCGTCTTCATGGAATATCAGATTGTAGGTTGGCATACCCGGACCTTATGCTGGGTCCGCGCTCAGGGAACCAGAGCCGGTCGCAATAAGGAGCGACCGATCATGGCAAGTTGCGTTCGATCAGCTGAAAGGATCATGCACGGCGGCATTTGGCTACTTGCGGCTTAGTCGATTGACTAGGCCGCGAGGTCGATATCATTACGCTTCAAATCCAATTTAAAACGGCCACTCTCCACACCGGATTGGACATTGTCGGTGCTTACTACCGGACCAAAGCTGCCGGTCCGCTTCCGCGCATTTTCCGGGAGAGTCCGAACGACTGAAATGAGTGCGCGAAGCGGTCGCTCGACAGCTCTCGCATGCATCCGCATTAGGAAAATTTTGGCCAGCCAGGCCTCTGCAAAAACTCGGAAACGACGCCGTCCGCGAGGACAGCGGGGTGAAGGGAAAAAGCCTCCAGCTGTCCTCGTCCATTAACGACGAGGAACAGAAAATGAATGCATCAGCCACTGCGGCAGCCCACGGCGAGGAAGATCAGATCCGCGTTATCAACCGCGTCATACCGTTGTCTAAATGGCAAGTGCCCGCCGATGCGGGGCCACCCTTCATGAAGATTGCCGTAATTGATACGGAGAGCACGGGCTTCGACCCGCAATACGACGAATTAATCGAGATCGCCGTCGCCATGATCCTCATTGACAATGAGAGCCGCGTGGTTGCGGTCGAGGGCTTGCGGAGCGGCATGCAACAGCCTTGCCGTCCGATCGAACCAGATATCAGCCGGATCACTGGGATTACGGACGAAATGGTAGTGGGCAAGCGGTTCGTTCCGCAGCAAATCGCCGAGCATCTTGCCAAAGCGGACGCCTGCTTAGCCTTTCATGCAAAATTCGATCGGCGCCATCTTGAGGAATTAGTGCCGGAAGTCGGCGCCATGCCGTGGATATGCGCCATGGAGGATGTCGATTGGCGTGCCCTCGGTTTCGATGGCCGCGCCCAAAATTACCTGCTGATGCAGGCTGGGCTATTCAATCCAGTCGCGCATCGCGCGGGAGACGATGTCGCCAGCCTCGTCAATCTGCTCGCATATGAATGCGATGACGGACGCACGGTCATGGCCCACGCCCTACAAGGTGCGAAGGCGCCCAGCTGGCGCTTCGAAGCCAGCGATCTTCCGCATCGCCTGCAGAAGGACGCTTATCGGCGTGGCTACCGACGTTCTTACAGGGGGGTGTATCACAAGCTTGTGCGGGAATCGGAGCACGATGCCGAGGTAGCTTGGTATCGCGAACTGGTCGGCCGCGATCCGACCATCGTTCCCGTCGACTGGGTCGAGCGCTACCGCGCCGACTGGACGTGGTCACCGGTGAACCGGAAAGTGGAAGTGGCGCACTGGCGGCGCTGATGGTGGGCCATCCGGTTGAGGGAAAAGGCTCCGGCGAACACGCCGTCACACTGATATAAGGAACAGATTGATGAACAATACCCAAGCTGGTGGGCTCGAAGCCCACCGGGCGAACGCGCTCGCCCTTCGTTTGGAAATGGGTCTGCCGGTCACCGGCACGACCTGCGCCGCAATCACATTCGGCGGTATTCAAAGCGTTACGTGGCCAATCCTCGAGGGGATTGCCCGCAAAGCCGCCGAAGACAGGCAGGACGCCATATTCGCGGTGTACAGCGACGAACGCTATCCAGACGCGCCAGCCTGGTACTTCCTGGTCTATCGCATGCTGGACAGCGTCGCCATGGTGAAGGTCCATCCTGCGCACGTCGCCAAGAACGAACCGCTGGTTCTGGTGACCGACGACGGAACCCGCCAATTCGCGGCTGACGAGCGCGGGGTGCTGCGCGAAATGTCGGTGCAGAAGAAGGCCACGAAGCAGATGGCCCACTCCAAAGCTGCCATCCGAATTAAGGTCACCGCCGACAATCTGGGTGACGTGCTGGAAAGCGGCGCATGGGAGGCGACTACCTTCGCATTCCATGCAGATGGCTCCGCAGTCGAGGTCGACAAAGCCACGGCCTGACCGCCTCCACAATCCTGACGCAACGGGCGGCGCTTCCAACCGGGAGCGCCGTCCTTTCTCGTTCTACAGCAAGGACCATTCCATGGCCGAAATTTTAAGGCGACATCCGCAAATCGTGTGCTCGCTCGCCATCATCCGTGACCGCAACGAATTCACTACCCGCTCGGCGATCCGGGCAACCGCAATCTTCACCATCACCCGCTGTCCTGAAGCGGTGGCCCGGTTCTCGATCGACCACCGTGCTTTCGACAGGACGACCACCCGGGCCGAAATTCTGGATGGTATCGCCAAACGCATCCCAGCGGATGCAACTGTGATCGCGCGCGCGTCGCGCTTTCCGCAGCATTACCTGCGCGAAGTGTTTGCCGCCGGTGGGCCGCTGCCACCGGCCGATCTGCAACTGCTGCAACGGGAGCGCTCGGATCTCGATATAGTTCAGCTGGAATGCGCAAACAGCGTGCTAGAAGAGATCTCCGCTGCCTACCGCATCGAACGCGCCGGCCCCGGTTCGAACATTCTCTCCCGGTCGCGCCGGGCGCCGGACGAATCGCAATGCGTCTGGGCTGCTTTCCTGTGCTCGCAATGCTCGTCGCACGAACGCATTGCGCTCGCCACTGCCTGGGAAGCGTGGCGCGCCCTCGAGCGAGCGCGGCCACTCCCCTTCGGAAAAGCGTGATGGTGCCAACACTTAGAGAAAGGAAAAGCAAAATGGCAAAAACATATATCGCGCTCGACGCGGAATTTCACTGGGATCGAGACCTGCATGAACTGCATCGGTCGATGGATCCCAAATCGCAGCGCCGAGCTATCGCTGTGAAGAAAATTATGGCCGCGGCCGTGTTCCAATTCACTATCGACGAGGATGGCCGGGTAAGTACCGGCGAGATCGGCAGTTGGAGCGAGCGCGACTGGATCGACGAAAAAGGCGTTGTCAGCAAAGTCTTCGATTACCTGCGGGCGCACGACGACAAGCCGATCGTCACCTATGGCGGGCTCGCAACTGACGTGCCGATCCTGCTCCTTGCAGGTATCGCGCATGGGTTGCGCTTGCCGCCGCAGCTCATAGATCAGCCCGGCAGACGAGGCCCGCGACCGCACCTCGACCTTGGATTGCAATTGAAGGGAGGCGGCCGGACGTGGACCCACCTCAGCCAGCTCCTGCTGCGCATGGGCGTGCCGTTCGATCTGGTTGCAGCGAAATCCAGCGTCCCGCGCCCGGCAAGTGATGCCGCATGGCAAAACCTGCGCGATCATGTCGAATTGGATTGTCTCCTGCTCGCTATCGCGAAGATCGGCTGGCTAGTCGTGCAGGGCACGGACGGCCTGCGACTGGAACCCGCAATCGTTGCGCTGATCGAGGGGTTCTTGCGGCGACGGCCGGATCATTCGCTCGCCGGCGAATTGCGGGCCTACGCCGCCAACCTGCACGGCATCATCGCCGTCGGGTTCGACAACGCTGCCTGATCATTACCCCCATGTGCGCCGGACCCGAACAATTCTGCTATTGTCGGTCCGGCGCATCGGACATCGCAGGATCGCGTGATTACGTATTACAGTGGTCAGGACGTGCAAATATTGATCCACGCCGCCTAGCAGGATTGGAGAAATTGAGTAAGCATCCTGCATGACCGAGGCTCTGTTCAACCGCAAAACCTTAAATCGGCAGCTTGCAGCCATTAACGTTCCAAGCGCGGATCAGCTCAGCATTCTTCGCGCGTGGGCTTCCACCATCCGCGACGGCAGCATCCATACACAGTCCGAAACTGAAATCGAAGACCAGTTCAAGGACCGGATCGTGAGTGCGCTTTTGGGCTACCGCCCGTTCAACGAGACCGGTGAATGGACCGTTGCGTCGAAAGCATCGATCGGATCGGGAGTGGTCGACCTCGCTCTGGGCAATTTCACGCCGGAGAAGAAGGCCATCGTTGCCCCTTTCGAACTGAAAGGCGCACGCACTCGCGATCTCGATGCAATCATGCCGGGTCGCGCAAAAAGCCCGGTGCAGCAGGCTTGGGAATACGCCTCCGACAACGTCGGGACGAAATGGGTGCTGGTCTCCAACTACCTCGAAATCCGCCTCTACAGCTATGGCGAGGGCCGGCAATTCGTCGAGACGTTCGACTTAGCCCAAGGCGACGATCCGGAACTGGCCAAGCGCCTGCTTCTACTGCTGTCGGCGGGCAGCCTGCTCGGCGGACGGACCGCGGAAATCCTCGCCCAGAGCCGCCGCGAAGATCGCGACATCACCAACGCGCTTTACCTGCTCTACAGGGATCTGCGCGGCCAGCTGGTCGATGCGGTGCGTGCGGATCAAGCAGAGCTCGACCCGCTCGATGCGATCAGTGCCGCCCAGACCATTCTCGACCGGGTGCTGTTCATCGCCTTTGCCGAAGATAACGGCCTGCTGCCCGACGACAGCCTGCTGCGCGCGTTCGAACATGCAGACCCCTACAACCCGCGTCCCGTCTGGCAGAACTTCCTCGGCCTGTTTCGCGCCATCGACGAGGGGAATACCCAGCTCAACATCCCACGCTACAATGGCGGCCTCTTCTCGCGCGATCCAGTCATCCCCGACCTCAACCTGCCGGACGCCATCTGCGAGGGGTTCAAGCGCCTTGCCGAATACGACTTCGCCAGCGAAGTCTCGGTCACCGTTCTCGGCCATATCTTCGAGCAATCGATTGCCGATGTCGAAGCGCTGCAGGCGCAGGCGCTGGGCGAAGAACCGATCGAAACCAAAGCTAGTGGCACCAGTGGGCGGCGTAAGCGTGACGGCGTGGTCTATACGCCCGATTACGTCGCCCGCTTCATCGTTGACCAGACGCTGGGCGCACATGAGCGGGAGATTTTCACCGAAATCCTCGCTCGCCACGCCAAGCCTGGTGCGCAGGCCGACGACGATCCGATCAAATGGAAATCCGCCAAAGCGGAGCGGACCGCATGGGAGGAGTATCGCGCCCGATTGACCTCCCTTCGCATTGTCGATCCTGCCTGCGGTTCGGGCGTTTTCCTGATCATGGCGTTCGACTGGCTGAAGGCCGCGCTGGAACGCGCCAATACCCGGATCGCGGAACTCTCCGGCACCGGCCATATGGGCGACCTCTACGATCCAGACAGCGAGATCCTGACGAATAATCTGTTCGGGGTGGACGTGAACAGCGAGAGCGTGGAGATCGCCAAGCTCAGCCTGTGGATCAAGACCGCCCGGCGCGGCAAGGTGCTCGACAGCCTCGACGGCAATCTGAAGGTCGGCGACAGCCTGATCGAGGATTCCAGCTACGCCTATCGCGAACACGGCTTCGCTTGGAAGGAGGCATTCCCGCAGGTATTCGCAGAAGGCGGCTTCGACGTGGTTCTGGGCAATCCGCCCTATGTGCGGATGGAATTGCTCAAGCCGATGAAGCCTTGGCTGGAGAAACGCTACGAGGTCGTGTCCGACCGGGCCGACCTCTACGCGTATTTCTTCGAACGCGGGGTCACTCTGCTGAAGCCCGGCGGCAGGCTCGGCTACATCAGCAGCTCGACCTTCTTCAAGACGGGTTCGGGGAAGCCGTTGCGCCACTTCCTGCGAACGAAGGCCGCGATCGAAACCGTGGTCGATTTCGGCGACATCCAGATCTTCGAAGGCGTCACGACCTATCCGGTCATCATGACCCTGCGCGCGGGCGCGCCGGAAGCGGACCACGCGCTGGATTTCTGGAAAGTGGACGCGCTGCCCGAAGCCGATTTCGCCGGGGCGTTCGAAGATGCGCGCAAACCTTATCCGCAGGACGCGCTGGGCGATGGATCGTGGGAACTGGAAAGGCCGGCACTGCGCCGCCTGCGGGAGAAGATCGTCGCCGGGCGTCCGACGCTGAAGGACGCTTATGGCTCACCGCTCTATGGCATCAAGACTGGGCTGAACGAGGCGTTCGTCATCGACACGCCGACCAAAGAACGGCTGTGCCGCGAGGATGGGAAATCGGCGGAACTGCTGAAGCCCTGGCTGGAGGGCAAGGATCTCAAACGCTGGCGGGCCGAACCGCGCGGCCTATGGATCATCTACATTCCCAAAAACCGCATCGCCATCGACGACTACCCCGCCATCCGTGACTGGCTGCTGCCGTTCAGGGAGCGGCTGGAGAAGCGCGCGACCAAGCAGGAATGGTTCGAATTGCAGCAGGCGCAAGAGGCGTATTCAGACTCCTTCAGCAGCCCAAAAATCATCTATTCGCGCTTTCTGAAACGCGCCGAGTTCATGTTCGATGAGCTTTTCAACTATCCGAACAATGCACTCTTCGCCATTCCAGGTGCAGGACACTTTCTCCTCGCCATCCTAAATTCTCCGGTCTGCTGGCAGCACCTCCGCTCACAGAGCACCGATTTAAGCGGCGGTTTTTCGCAGGCCGATGCTGCAGACCTCGAGACCTTGCCGATCCCCACCGCCACCGACGAGCAGAAAGCCGAACTCGCTAGCCTGGCCGAAACCGCGCAAGCCGCGGCGGAGGAACGCTATGGCCTCCAGCAGGAGGTCACGCGCCGCATTCCCGACCTTGCCGCCGACCCCACCTCGGCGAAGTTGACCAAAAAACTCAAGGAATGGTGGACCCTGCCCGACTTCCCGGCCTTCCAAAAGGAAGTGAAGAAGGCGTTGAAGGCCGACATTCCGCTCAAGGAAAGAAACGACTGGGACACCTGGCTCAGCGAAAACCGTGCCGAAATCGACCGCCTGACCGACCGCATCCGCACTTGCGAGCGGGAGATCAACGCCAAGGTCTACGCCCTGTACGACCTCGATGCCGATGACATCGCCTTACTGGAAGGGAAAATCTAGCCAGCGCCGCTCTTGCGAAACCGGTCGTCGGTGTCATGCATCATCGCTTCGACGTGTCGCAGCAGTGAACCATGTGGCTCTCGGCACCAGCGTCCTGCTGCGCCAAAACCCTCCATGCATATGTTCAATAGAACTCGGCGAATTGGCAATTTCGCCAGATAGAAATTGACTTAGCTGGAATAAAGGAACGTCCTAAACCCCCGCGGCGGCGGCGCCTTAGTTTTCGATCTCGGCCCAATGCTCGGAATGGGTTTCTCTTCAACTAATGTCACACGCGAACTCGACCATGCGTGACCCTCCAGTTCCGCAATCTGGATCACGGCTGTAATAGCCCGGCCTTTCAAACTCAGCATGATACTTTCGGGAATTCTAGTCTCGATCCTTGTTATGAATTCGCCTCTAGCTTGCGAGCGGAAGACGATAACCCTTGGATTGCTCCCATGTCTTGGGGTCGCAAAGACGATTTCGCACGGCAAGAAGTTGCTGGCCAAGCCGTGCCTCAGATGGTGCATGGTTGGCGATCTCGATATGACAGTCATCACGCAAACTTCCGAACTATTGACAGAACTTACGCTGCGCATCCCGGCCAGGAGCAGATCCCACGCGCGAGCGCAGTCGAAGGGGTAGCAAATTGATCGTCGTTTGCCGGGGTATATGCGACGTGACGTTGGGCATTTCGCGCACCATTACGTCAAGCCGTTCGCGCAGCTCCTTGACCTCTCCCAGCGCCAGAGCGCGCCGGTTGTATTTCTTCTGCCCGGTCCCTTGAGACGCATGCCCCATATGCATATCGAGGATCTTCTGCGCGACAGTCGGCGAGGCAAGGACACTGAGATTGTAGGTTCGCTGCGAGTGGAAATCGGCCTTCTTGCCATCGCTCGTTTCGGGCAGCGGCATCACGCCATGAGTAGCGTCCGCCATATACCGCCATGCAATGGCATAGAACCGGCGACCGCCGATTGCAGGCACCTTC
>NZNW01000048.1 GCA_002695065.1 Salinicola sp.
GCGGGCGTCAGCCCGCCACCCGGGGGCGTCTATTTGCGGTTTCGGGAACGAGAGGGCGAAGCCCTTGGCGTTCCCGCGCAAGGATCGCGTCAGCGATCCGCACAAAAGACGGCACCCTTGCACGGCGCGAAGCCGCCGGACGTCCTGCGCGCGCAATCAGTGCGCCAGCGGACGTCCAGGAATGAGAGAGGTAAGTGTGCCTGCGGGTTAGCTCAAAGACGTCGCGCCCTCAGGAGCGCGCAGCGCGGGACAGAGCGCGTCATCCAGAAACTCCCGCTCAACATCCAACTGCTCCTGATCGTAACCCGAATGGGCCGGGACTACAGGCCCGGTCCGCGCAGCGGATAGAGCAGGTCGCCCGCAAGGGCAGCCCACCCTGAGTTTAGCTAGGGGCGAAATGACTGCTTTGCGCCTTAATTTCGGTCATTCGGGGCCGAACATTCTGCTCCTATAAGCGGACAGAGAGCACACCCTACGCAGCGGTAGCTGCATGCAATCATGACGGACGCCAATCAGCGTTGGATTACACGTTCTTGGAGGTTGACCGATCTCTCGATAATCCTCCATTTGATATAGCTGGAGGCATCTGAGGTTCTCCGGAATTTTTCGAGAGTAAACACCTTTGCCTCAAGCGATATTCGACCGTCTGCGTAACAGGTCAGTTCCACGAACTGAGGCCGACGTGCAAGCAGACGTGCGATCGCTACTGCTTCTTCCGCAACTAGATCTCGACGATGACGACATTCGCGTCGTGTCGTTAGAGGCCCAAATTGGTGATGGGCGTCGGATCGATGTCGAAATCGGGTCAGCTGCGATTGAGATCAAGAAGGATCTATCTCGAGGTCGAACTAAATCAGAAGCCATCGAACAACTACAAGGGTATGTTGAGCAACGTACGCGAACGACCGGGACACGCTACGTTGGTATCATTACAGATGGAGCTGAGTGGAGTTGCTACGACCACGACGGAGACACTCTGTGCGAAGTCGCCCATTTCGATTCGAACACCTCAGATGCAACTGTAGACCGTTTGTTAGTTTGGCTGGAAGGGGTGCTTGCAACCGCGCAGCAGATTCCAGCAACTAGCAACGAGATCGTCCTACGTCTTGGTTCGGGGAGTAGTTCTCACTCGCTCGATCATGCGACAATCGCATCGCTTTATGCTCGTAATCGCGACCTTCCGACCGTCCGAATGAAGCGAGCTCTCTGGTCGAAGCTCCTCACGTCAACTTTGGGAAATCAATTTGAAGACACGGACGACCTATTTGTTGAACATACACTCCTCGTAAATTCGGCGGAGATCATTGCACACTCGCTTTTGGGTCTGGATGCAAATGCAATTCAGCCAGCCGACCTCCTTTCGGGCGCGATCTTTAATCGGAGCAGCATTTTCGGAGTGGTTGAACAGGATTTTTTCGATTGGCCGCTGGAAGTAGATGGCGGCAGCGAGTTTATCCGCTCACTATCGAGGCGCTTGTCGCGCTTCGCGTGGGCCAACGTCGACCAAGACGTGCTCAAGACTTTGTACGAAAGCGTTATTACGCCCGAAACACGCAAAAGGCTTGGCGAGTACTATACGCCCGATTGGCTTGCCCAGATGGTCGTTGAAGAGGTTGTTTCCACTCCGTTGGAAACGAAGGTTCTGGACCCTGCTTGCGGGTCTGGGACGTTTATATTTCATGCTGTTAGGCGCTATATAGATGCTGCCCGAGGACAAGGGTTGGCTGTGCCAGATATTTTGTCTGGCGTGAGCCGCTTTGTTGTTGGAATGGATCTTCACCCTGTTGCCGTCACCTTAGCTCGCGTAACGTACTTGTTGGCGATTGGCCCAGAATTGCTTCGTCATCCTCAAAGGGGGCCGATCTACATTCCTATCTATTTGGGTGACTCGATACAGTGGGAAGGCCAGGGCACAAATTTGTGGGACGCAGGCGATCTGGTGGTGCCTGTTGAGGATTCCGCCGAGCTCTTCCGAACCGAGCTCAGATTTCCCGAGCGGCTACTGGATGACGCTGGAGTGTTCGATCGACTTGTCGAAGAACTCGCTCAACTTGCCTCACGACGAAATCCTGGCGACCGGATACCTCCTCTCAATGCCGTATTTCAAAGACATGGCATTTCAGACGAAAGTCGCGATAAGATTTCTGCGACTTTCGAAACGATGTGCCAACTGCATGATCAGGGTCGCAATCACATCTGGAGCTACTATGTCCGGAACCTAGCAAGACCGATGTGGCTTTCACGGCGTACCAATCGCATGGATGCCCTTGTTGGAAATCCACCTTGGCTAGCGTTCCGGCATATGCCCGAGGAGATGCAGGCTGGCTTCCGAGCGATGGAACAGGAGAGGGGGCTTTGGGAGGGCGCCGAGAACGCCACGCACCAAGACCTTTCCGCTCTATTCGTGGTGCGCGTAGTTGAGCTATTTTTGAGAGATGCCGGGCGCTTTGGCTTGGTAATGCCTAATGCTGTAGTTGACCGCGACCACTATGAGGGTTTTCGCACTGGCTTCTATCAGGCCGGCTCAAGCAGAACCCTTATACAGTTCGACCAATCGTGGGACTTACGTCGAATCCGCCCTCACTTCTTTCCTAGGGGCTCAAGTGTGGTTTTTGGGTCGCGTGACCCAAACTCACACGCGGCAATGCCGCAAAGGATTACAGAGTACCGCGGGACCATCCCGCGCCTCAATACCAGTCTGTCCCAGGTAGTGCCCCACCTCTCGCATTCAGATGTTGAGATAACGGTACGCTCAGGAGCCGGATCGCCCTACGGCTCGAGGTTTAGACAGGGAGCGATATTCTCTCCTCGGTTCTTGTTCTTTGTTGATCGGGAGGAAGTAGGGCCTTTGGGCGTTGCCTTCGGTCAAGAGCCCGTCTCTTCCTCGAGAAGCGTCCAAGAAAACAAGCCGTGGAAGGAGCTGCCTTCACTTGAGGGGATGGTCGAAAGTCAGTTTCTTTACCCGCTCTATACGGGGGACAGTTTGTTGCCGTTTCGGCTCCAACCACCGCTTACGGTTATCGTCCCACATGATGGGCAGCGTCTTTTCACTGAGCTTCAACAAATGTCACTCTATCCAGGGCTGCATGAGTGGTGGTCTCAAGCTTCGGGGCTTTGGGAAGAGAATCGGACGAAAGATACGTTGAGCCTTAGTGAGCAATTGGACTACATGAGCAAGCTCAGCAATCAGTTCCCAATACCGCCGCAAAGAGTCATTTATAATACTGCTGGAATGCATCTGGCCGCAGCCAGATTGAACGACGCACAAGGTATAGTCACGAGCAATCTATACTGGTGCACGGTGAATTCCGACGCGGAGGCGCAGTATCTTTGTTGCGTTTTAAATAGCCCCGTGACCACCGAGTTTGTCAGGCCCCTAATGTCCTACGGGAAGGACGAGCGACACATTCATAAGCACGTATGGAAGCTTCCTATCCCGGAATACGATGCGTCCCAATCGGCGCTTTCGCGCCTAGCGGAATTGGGCGCTCAAAGTGAGGCAATAGCTGCCACTCTACCTATTCGTGAAGAGGTGCATTTTTCGGCCCAACGAAGGGATATCAGAAATCAACTGTCGTCCTCGCACATTTCCGAAGAGATTGATCAGCTGGTTTATGAAATACTCTCATGATCATTGCCACGGCTCGAATTTTTGCATTCTTGTATTAGTGGGCACAGGGCGGGTGCGAGAGTATGAGAATTGAGAATCTGCGAGAGCTGAAAGGGGCTGGGGTGCTTGCCGACCGCTCCCGGAATGACGATTCTCTGAAATTTCGAAAGCTGAACCTGATCTACGGTTTCAATGGCTCGGGGAAGAGCACGCTTTCGCGCATATTTGCGGCACTTGAGATAGGAATGAAAGGTACGAACCTACCTGAAGGCGCATCGTTTCAGATAGAGTTCGACGACGGAAAGGTTGTCGAAAGCGGCAAAGAAATCGATGCTTTTGAGAAGCACGTCGTAGTCTTCAACAACGACTATATCGACCGCAACCTCAGGTGGGCTGAGGGTCTTGTAAGTCCGGTCTTTTTCATTGGCTCAAAGCAGGCTGATGCCTCTCGTGAACTGGAAAAACGTGAGGCCGAACGAGGCGAATGGCTTAAGAAAAAGGACCAGTTCGGAGAGTTGCATCGGACGAAGGAGAAGTCCTTCGGAGCTTTCAAGCGGGAGCGGGCAAAGCTAATTGCATCGTCGCTACATTTGGCAAACCGCCGGTATGAAGCTCCCGCGCTTATGCAGGATTTTCAGACATGGCGCGATGAGAGCCTTAGGTCGCTTTCGGCGGACGAGTTAAGGGCGGCACAAGAGACGTGCAGAGCTGAAACTCCGATGCCAGAGTTGTCGCCGCTGACCGTAAATGTTGAAAGGGTAGGTTCCGCTTACAACTTCGTTCGAGGTTTGTGTGAACAGTCAATCTCAATGATTGCATTGGAGGAGTTGCAGCGACACCCCGATATGCTGATGTGGCTCAAGCAGGGACTGGAATATCACGCAGCTAACGACCTCGACGAATGCTTGTTTTGCGGTAATCGATTGACGAGTGATCGACGGTCCACATTGGACGCCGCTCTGGACGAAAAAGTCGACAAATTCATCGCGCAGCTTACTCAGTCAAAGGCCCGCTTGGCCCAGCTTATCATGGACCTCGAAGTCACACGAGATGCCCTTCATAGGAGGGCTGAGTTTGTCGGCGAACTCCAGGCACAGGCATCGACATCGCGGACCAAGTACGAGGAGGCTTTAGCTCTTCTGATCAGCATGCTCAGAAGCCTTGAACGCACACTTGATCGGAAAATTGCATTGCCTGCGCAACCGTCTGAAACGTCGGCTCTAGAGGCTGAGCAAGCCGTCAAGGCGGCAAGTGAAAAGCTCAGTATGGCGGTAGCGTCTTACAATCATGTGGTGGAACGCCACAACGCGATTAGAGCTGAGTTTGCGCAACACAAGTCGGCAGCCGAGGTGTCAGTTCGAAAGCACTTCATTGCTGACGCGATTGAAGAAATTCGGGGTCACGAAACTGAAGTCGCCGACGCTCAGAGGGACTACGAGGAGACCGTAACCAAAATAGCAGAGCTGGACGCCGATATTGCGGCTTTTCAAACTCAAATCAGAGAGCACGGCCCCGCCGCCAATGTCATCAACGCTCTCATCGAAGCCTATCTGGGACACGGCGAACTGAAGATACATCCGATCGATGAAGGCTACGAGCTTTTAAGGCATTCGAGGCCCATAGAAGGCACGCCTAGCGAAGGCGAAAAGACGGCGATTGCTATTTCCTATTTCCTCTCGTCAATCGATTCAGACGGGAAGAACCTTAAGGAAATGATTGTCGTTGTTGATGATCCCGTCTCTAGCCTCGACACTAAAGCCCTGAACTACGCGTGCGCACTAATTCGATCTCGCTTGGCAACCGCCAGCCAAGTGATCATTTTGACCCACAATCTTCAATGCATGAATGAGTTCAAGAAGGCTTGGAAAAACCGAGCGCGACCGCGAGACGGTAAGGATCCAACCGCCACATTTCTATACCTCGATGTCAAGAAAGAGGCCATAGACGGAGAGCGACAGTCGCACTTCATGGAGATGTCACGACTGTTGAGGGAGTACGACTCTGAGTATCATTTTCTCTTCAAACATGTGATCGATTTCACGCTGTCTGAGGCAGATTATCATGATCACTCATACATGATGCCGAACGTTCTGCGGCGAGTGTTGGACGTTTTTCTAGCCTTCAAATGTCCGGGCTCATCGGGACTGACAGGGCAACTTGATCAGCTTTGTTCTGACCATAAAGATTTGGATCGGGATAGGCTGACCGGCCTTGAGCGGCTTGCGCAGGTTGAGTCTCATTCTGATAATCTTGATGACTTGCTCTCATTCTCATCCATGACAATCGAGGAGACAAAAGGGGCAGCTAGCTTGCTTTTAGAAATGATCGAAACGGTAGATCCAAATCACCTCAGATCGGTCAAGCGTCTCTGTCGAGACTGACACTTCCAGACTGGAGCAGCGGGTAAAAACACACCCAAAACGTGAGTGCCTTGGGGCGTACAAATTTCGGGCAGTTAAGGCCAGCCGATAGCCCGGTGCTGCATAAGCCGACCATCTCGGTTTGCCCTCAAGACCTCAGCGGTTCTCGCTCCAATTATAACATAAACAATTCAGTGCATTGAACGGATCGGCGAAGTAACCGGAAACGTCCGCGCATATTGGAACTCAACAGCACAGCCTACGCAGCGGCGATGTCTGCTTTCGCGTAGCGCCCGCCAAGTAGCAGGCCTGCCGCTTCCGGCCCAAAACCAGTGCTTGCGACGCTGTCGGTCGGCAGTATCGCGCGGGACGCTGCCTGTCTGCAAGGTCGCCACATCATGACACGCTGCCATCAGTGCCGATCTTATGGCGATGCAGTTGATCGTCAAATATTATCAAATCAGTGTCGGCGAACCCCGCGAGGATGAGCTCGGCAATCCGCTCTGAGGTGATTTCGCTTACTTCGGTTTCGTTGGCGTAGAAATACCGGATGGCGACAAAGCCGAAATCGATCGGCGTTCCACCAGCGACAGAAATCTGCCAGCGTCCGGGTAGAGCCTCATGGGGTATTCTCCCTGGGCATTGCCGTCGCCATGCTCGTTTGCGCGGGCAGTGAGGAATTCGTTGAAAGGTACCTTCTCATTCGACTTCACGAAATGAACTGGACTGTCGCGATGGATTCCCGATTGCAAACCTGCGGCTGCCATCTCGGCGGCAAACCGATCGTGGTTCGTTTGATCCATTGCGAGCTCGTCGATCGTAAGACTGATCGCGCCTTTGATGTGGAAATCAAGGATAATTTTCTGGATTCGACCAGCCTTATCGGCCTCCTCGAACGTTCTTAGCACCGCGAGCTTGATGCCCTTGGCCCTAGCGTAGACCCGAGCTTCCCGAGTGTAACCAACGCAGGTCAAAATTACCGCTTCGTCGGCGCCGGTGTCCTCTAAGACCGATCGGAAGGACCGGACGATGTCGAGGCCGACTTTACCCTCGCGAAGATCAAAATCTTTGCATTCAACGATCATCCGCCGGGTATTACCGCCGCGCTGGATGGAAACATCAATCTGATGAGGCACGGTCGAGTCACCGCGAAGCTTCATGTCGTGCACGACCACGTCGCGTTCATGAAGCGACTTCAACACCATCGCGGCGAGGCGCTCGTACCTGGTGCCCGCCTTCCCGGTCATAATAGGGTCAAAGCGATCGTGGAGTTCGTCGTAACGTGAACGAGATCTATCAGCCATGGTGGCCACTATCGGCGTCTGCCCGCATTAGTCCATCCTTCGTGACATTGTTTCAGAGGACGTGAACGCCGAAGTGGAGAATGACACCTGACTTTAAAGGGCCAACGGGGTGCCACCGTGACACGAGCAGATCGCCCGCCCAAATTTCACTTTTCTCAAGTTCGGTACTTAAGACCGGACGGGCAGCTAGTCGGCCCACTTCCTGACCATAGGCCTCGGGCGTCTACCTACTTCTGATTTTGGGCCGTCTCCCGACCGTCTGCTTTCAGCGCGGCAGCGGTGGGAAGCTGCTATTCGACTCATACCGCGATTGCAGTCGATCGCTTGGGCGGTCAACCGCTCCCATCGATACACATGTCGATGTTGCTGGTATCAAAGCGCTTGCCAACGAGGTAATCCGTACGGCCCTCAAGGATGCAGCGTAGAAATCATCATTAAGTGCTGTGCTGAAAGGCTATCACGCAGACATGCCGATTGCGACGAGCCTTGCCTTCTTTGCGTCCGAAAACCTGACCGCTGCCTTCACCGGGCAGGGAAAGCTGGGTTGGGGGGACTGATACCGTGGGTCAGAAAGGAATGTCGTCATTGTCCCATGCGTCGGACGGAATTTCTGCGGGGTTATGTTCGACAATGAACCGGGCGCGCTCAAGTAATTCGTCGAATGTGATGATTTCAGGTCGCGATGTGTTCCGCCGGTAAAGTTCGAACGAGCGGAACTTCGATACGTTCACCCCATGATCAGCATAAAACTCATCGAGCGAACCGATCACCAGAAAAGATCGAGGCTCGATATTGAACAGGTCTTCGCCGGTAGGGTCGCCACCTTTGCTCGTAGGGGACATCCGTTGCCCAATCTTCTCCATTGCAGCTTGAACCGTCCCTTGGACCTGCGCGATGCCAGAAGCTAGTTCGACCGAAGGAGGCCAGACGCCAGACCTGTATTCGCTTTTGGCCAGGAGTTTAGTGTCATGCCGTTTGATCTCAACGAAACAGAGCGAGCCTATCAAGCCATGAGTTTTCATTAGCCCGTCGGAACGCTTGCCGGGGCCGGTCACGTCGTAACCCTGCACAATTTGTTCCAGCTTTTGATCGTCAAGTGTGGAAAGGAATTGGTAGGCGAGGCCATACCCAAAAATCCACGTGTTTGTCTCGAAGAACGCTTGCCAGACGTCCTCGGACCGACAATCCAAGCGCTGCTTTTCACTCTGGAAGAAGGCACTATCCGAAAGTAGTTTCTCGAAATGCGCCAGTTGCTTGCGACGGTATCCCAACGCAACAACATCGCGTGTGACTTCTTCACTTTGCGCAAGTTCGAGAAAGATATCAGGGTTCTTTGCAAACAGCTGCCGTGCCTGTCCTTCATCAAGGACAATTTCGCGTAAGGCATCATCGGCTAGATGAACCTTGCCATCACCGTCGAGATTCATCGTTTTGATACCAGCCACAAATTGTAGCAGGGCATCGATTTCCGCGCCTACAAATGAGAAATGCTGTTTTTCCAACGGCCCCGACTTGTTACTGAATCGTTGGATGGTCAACGTTTGAATCCTCCTGTCATCGACGAAGAAGGTGGCCTTAATTTCATACCGCCCCGCCGGAGTTTGGCGAAGGACAACCTCGTCATTCACCTCCGCAAACTTTAGCCCCGGTTGGCCTTCAACGATATGTGAAGCAATCCGCAACTTCTCACCCGTCAGTTTATTGCTGAATGCTTTGCTGATGATGGTCTTGTCCGTTCGGCGGTCAAAGAACCATTTTCGCTCATCGTATTCGTCGGTCACGGAAGCCCCCAAAGATCGATTTCTTGTTCAATACCCTACCTGACTACGGTGCACAGGCCATTTTTCGCGATCATCTAGAAGGGGGTTCTTGCTCTGTTCCTTCGTCGCGGTAAGATGAGGTTATGGCAAGGGCACCACAGCGAATAATCGAGGCAGCAGTCATTGAGCGGATAGGACCGGTCACGGCCCAAGAGTTGCTTGCCATGTCTGACGATAGCTGGGGTCTAATTCGGGATCGCATTACTGATCACAGGAAAGGCAAAAACGGCCTCGTTGCCCGGTGTATGGCCTGCGAAAGCCCGGTCTATATACGCACGTCAAAGCTTCGTGGCGTCGCGCGTCCGCTCTTCCAGCATTATTCTGGCGGCGATCCGACGTGTCGCTGGTACCAGGGGCGCAACATCAAGCCTGACGATGCGAGAGCAGCGCAATACCAAGGGCGCCAAGAGTCTAACTTTCACCGCCTAATGTGCGAGCAAGTAGCTGAACTCGTCGCTCTTGATGGCAGGTATATTAGGCACACAGTCGAGCAGTATCTACCACCTACAAAGAACGAGTACGGTCGCTTTCCTGACATCTATGTCGAGTGGGAAGGATACGGTCCTTTCGCTGTTGAGTTTCAGATGTCCGGCACCTTCCAGACGGAAATATCTGGCCGGTGCAAACACTACGAGCGCGAAGGGATTCCGCTGCTTTGGATATTGTTCGGAATCGATACCGCTGCCGAACTGCCGCAAAGCATGGTCGATGTAATCCGCCGTCATCGCGGCAATGCTTTCGTGCTTGATCAATCCGGGATTGCCGCATCACGTGAGCAGAGTACGCTGGTACTGAACTGCTATCTGCGCAATGCTGGCGGTGGACTCGACCCTCCACGGCTTGTCCGCTTCGACGAATTGACCGTGCCGCGATCAAGGCTGCCCTACTACCAAGATCGTCTCGTGGAGCCGCGTCTTGCTGCAATCAGGGAATTGCGTCGTCCATGGTTTGACACGCTCAGGCGGTGGGAGGATCGATATACCCCAATCCGTGATCTTGACCGTCCGCAAAGTCTGCTTGTCGCCGCAGCATTCTCTATCGTTGCAACAGCGGCGAATGGCAAAGTCATCAATTACGCGAGCAATCAGGGCAGCATATCCGCGCTGCTTAATACCTACCTCCACAATGGCGACTTTGCCCGTTACACCAACCTGTTGATTCGGCTGATAGAAAACACGGCGATCAGCAAGTCGCTCAGACCGTCTGTTTGGAAGCACATGCGATTGCATAGTGACCCGCACCAGGCCAATGAGCATTCGACTGAATGGAAGCTGCTGCGCCTATTGCTGCCAGAAGCGCTTGATCCCGAGATGCGCGAGTTCCTCATGCACTTGGACGCATTACCGGAGTGGGCAACCGTGGAGTGAGCACTACCAATCGGCAATCACGAACCTTACTGATACTGCATGAGCCTTGACCAGAATCAGCAGAAGCAACTTTTGGCCCTCAAGGCCGTGGTTGTCGAAAAGTTCACCCAAGGAAATTGGACTGAATTAGGAATGCTGACTGGCTGCGTTGATGAAGTCAGGCGGCATCCGCGCCTCATCCGCAGCCTAGGGTTCGGAGATGACGATTACGAGGGTCATGTCCTCGATATGCTGCTGCTCATGGCTGGGCGTGATCCCGCCAACATGGCGATCATCAACGATTACGTGCTGGGCACAGGCGATGGCATAACCCTACCGTCGTTAGATGGCGGAAAGAGGGTCGTATTCAAGCCGAGCGTGTTCGAAGTGCCTGACGCGGCGGCTGATCCCTCGCTAGTCGCTGTGATGATGCCATTCGATGCTGCTTTTGCAGGCACTCATGCAACTATTGGTCAAGCCTGCGCGGATGCCGGGATGAAGTGCCAGCGCGTCGATGATCTGTGGGAACACGCAACGGTCATCCAAGATGTGTTCTCGCTGATCTGGCGAGCAAGCATCGTCGTTTGCGATTTCAGCGGTCGGAATGCGAACGTGTTCTACGAGTGCGGCATAGCTCACACGCTGGGCAAGCCGGTCGTGCCGATCACGCAGCACAAGAGCGATGTGCCGTTCGATCTCCAGCATCACCGCTATCTGCAATACCTGAACAATGTTGAAGGGCTGGCCCGCCTCCAGCAAGAATTGGCCAAGCGGTTGCGGACTCTGGCGGGAGCGAGTCATTCGTCCAGCTTTGGCTGACCACCTGCAAAATACCTGCAACGAAATACGACCCAGCAATTCACCGAAACGTTTGGTGATCGCCGCGAGCACGATGGCTTTCATGAGGTCGGGATGCATGGTTATCCGCTACCACCTGCTGCGGGCTGACTGGCCGGATGGCGCCTCCGTTCGATAAGCGATCTAAGACTCTCGGTCAGGACAAGCGTCGAACTACCAAGTTTGATGAACTCGACCTCGCCTTCGCCGATGAGCACGTAGAGAGTGCTTCGACCGATCCCAAGATAGCGGCAGGCCTCGGGAACACGCATCGCAAGCGGCTCGATGTCGGTTTGGTGTTTCTGGCTCGCTCGTTGGTGGTTAGCGGTTGGTGTCGACATGCCGGTCGGTCCTTTCAACTTTAGGGTGATGACGGACCGACCTGGGGACATGGAGGGGGAGCAGGTCAGGCCCGCCATCGAGACCAATTATCGGTGATCGGGGCCTGAACGCGCCACATGACAATTCTACGCAAGAGCCGCCGTTTTCGCGCCATTGCGCCGACCCGTGAAACAGGTTGAGATGTATGCATCTGCACACATCCTTGCGGACTAGCGCGGACCAGTTCTCTTAAGCATGTCGTGACCGTGTGGTGTGCTATTCGGCTAAGCGCCGCCGCTATTCAGATTGAAAAGAAACGGGATTTTCCAAAGACCGCCGCACGACATCTCCGGGTGCCGTCGCATATTGCTTAGCAAAACCAACCACATGCAGCCCGGCCGACGGCGCTGCTTTTATCTCGCCATCTTATTTGGCTTCGTTTTTGAGCAAGTATTCGCCATCGTCGTTTCCTCTCTTTA
>NZNW01000049.1 GCA_002695065.1 Salinicola sp.
GATATCCTGGATCTGCTGCTTGACGAAGGCCTCGAACTCACTGGAGTCCGGGTGGAACGGCATCAGGCCGTTGCTCTTCATGACCTTCTTCCACTGGTCGCTGGCGTAGAGCTTGTCGACGGCATCGACCCAGTACTGCTTGGCGTCGTCGTCGATGTCGGCCGGCATGTAGAAACCGCGCCAGTTGGGCCCGACAGCATCGATGCCCTGCTCCTTGGCGGTGGGGATGTCGGAAAGATCGCCCGGCAGGCGCTCGTCGGAGAGCACTGCCAGCACGCGCAGGTCACCCGACTTGAGGAAGCCCTGGGTTTCGGTGACATCGCCGGTGAAGGCATCGACGTGACCGCCGATGACCTGGGTCATCGCCTCGCCGCCGTTGTTGTAGGAGAGATAGGGAATACGCGGCAGGTTCTCGACCCCGGCCGCCTTGGCCGCGATCAGTACCTTGAGATGGTCCCAGCCGCCGTTGGCGCTACCGCCGGCGAACTTGACCGCACGCGGATCCTTCTTCATCGCCTCCATCAGCTCGTTGAGGTCGTGGTAGGGGGAGTCCTTGGAGACCGCGATGACGCCGTAGTCCGCGCCCACCGCGCCGATCCAGTTGACCATGTCGGCGTCCATGCCCGGAAACTGGTTCTGGGCCAGACGCGTGGTGGTGGCGGTGGAGGCGGCCACCAGCAGTTGGTCGTCGCCCTTGCGCTTGCTCACGGTGTGGGCGAAGGCAACGCCACCACCCGCCCCTGCCATGTTGATGGTCTGGACGCTGGCCGGCACCAGGTCAAGCTCCTCGAGCACGTTGCCCACGCTGCGGCAGGTAAAGTCCCAGCCGCCGCCCGGATCGGAAGGCGCGATACACTCGACCTTGCCGGCAGGCTCGAATGCCATGGCGCTGCTGGCGGTCAGGGCCAAGGCCGCAGTGGCCACCCATTTGATTGTTCTGGCTGCAAACATGATTACTTCTCCTCGCTGATGGAGCGGAGTTGTTCGTGGCTGACGCCAACCTTACAGTTTCGTAAGGTAGAACATTGTTCCCGTCAGCGGAAATTAGGGTGAAGCCTTGTAACGGTCAACGGCCTAGCAGCAAAAGCCAACTAAAGTTCAATGCCCAGCGAATCGATTCGTTTACAATCGCCTCACCCGAGTCACGTGCCTCCCCCTCTTCACCTGCAGGAGTTCTCCATGGCACCGAAGTTGATGCTGATAGAGGATGATCCTCTGCTCGCCAGCACGCTCACCGCAACGCTGGCGGTCGACAACCAGCGTATCGAGCGGATAGGCGATGGCGGCGAAGCCCTTGCCCGGTTGTCGATCGATCACGATTACGATCTCATTCTCCTCGACCTCAACCTGCCGACCCGCAGCGGCCTGGACGTGCTGGCGGCGCTGCGCTCGCGCGATCGACAGACGCCGGTGCTGATCCTGACCGCAAGAGCCGCCATCGAGGATCGCGTCAGGGGGCTCGACCTGGGCGCGGACGACTATCTGGCCAAGCCGTTCGCGCTCGACGAGCTGGAAGCACGGGTCCGCGCGCTGTTGCGCCGTCGCCAGAACGACCAGAGCGAATCGATCTCGCTGGGCTCGCTGCGACTCGACCGCCATCGCCAGCACTTCACGCTGGGAGACGCCGCCCTGCCACTGCCGCCGCGGGAACATCGCCTGCTGGCCTGCCTGATCCGATATGCGGGGGAACCGGTGGACAAGGCGCGTCTGCTCGAGGAGGCGTTCGCCGGGGAACCGGTCGGGGACAACGCCATCGAAGTCTACGTCCACCGCCTGCGCCGGCGACTCGCCGACTCCGACGTCACCCTGCGTACGGTTCGGGGCATCGGCTATCTGCTGGAGGCCGAGTGACCCCGTTGCGGCGCTGGCGGCTGTCGCATCTCAGCCTCTATCGGCGGCTGATGATCTGGCTGTTCTGTCCCTTGGCCATGCTGGTGGCGATCATGCTGTTGCAGGCCTGGTTCGCCTCCCGCGAGGCCGCGGACCGCGCCTTCGACCGGCTGCTCGACGCCGCCTCGCTCTCCATCGCCGAGCAGGTCCGCTGGCAGCAGAGCCGATTATGGATGGACCTGCCGCCTTCGGCACTGGAGATGCTCGCCACCGATGCCCAGGAGCGGGTGTTCTACGCGCTCTACGATGCCCAGGGTCACTTCGTCACCGGCAATCGCTCGCTTCCCTCGCTGCCGCCCGCCAAGGCCGGACAGATGAGCTACGGCGATGTGATATCCCGCGACATGCCGCTGCGCCTGGGCGTGTTGCGCTCTCGGTTGGAGGGATGGGATCGCAGCGACCGGTTCGAGGTCAGGGTGGCCCAGAGCCGCGAGGGGCGACAGGCACTGGCCAACCAGCTGTTCCTGGCCAGCTTCGTCAATATCGTGATCATCGCCGCGCTGGCCATGGTGGTCGTGCTGCTCTCGGCGCGCTTCGCACTGGAGCCGTTGACCCGCCTGAGACGCGCCATCCGCCAGCGCGATCCTCGCACCCTCGCCCCGCTCGAACTGGCGCTGCCCCGCGAACTGGCGGAGCTGCGCCAGGCGTTGAACGAACTATTGGCACGAATGCGCCGCGTCCGTGCCAATCAGGAGCGCTTCATCGGAGATGCCTCTCACCAGTTGCGCACGCCACTGGCGGGGCTTTCGGCGCACGCGGAGCTGGCCATTCGCCAGTCGGAGCCGGCGGCATGGCGGGAAGCGCTCGTCACCATGCATGGCACCGCCACCAAGACCGCGAGACTGGCCGGCCAGTTGTTGTCGATGACCCGCCTCAACAATCCCGAGGCGATGCCGGCCAAGCGATCGGTCGACCTCGCCGCGCTGGCGCAGCGCTGCGTCAGGGAGTCATTCGCGCGCCATCACCGTCACGGCATCGATCTCGGGGTCGACGTGCCCGACCATGCCGTGATGGTGTCGGCGACCGACTGGCAGTTGGAAGAGGCGCTGAACAACCTGATCGAGAACGCCGCGCTCTACGGCGCCCGCCAGATCACGGTGCAGGTCACCGACGCCCCGACGCGGCTGGTCGTCACGGATGATGGCCCCGGCATTCCCGAATCCCAGCGCCTGCTGGTGCTGCGCCCTTTCCACCGTGGCCAGGAGGCAGGCGATGGCACCGGCCTGGGTCTGGCGATCGTCGACAGCATCGCACGCGCCCACGATATTCGCCTGCTCCTGCAGACCGCCAACCCCGACCATCCCGAGCGTCCTGGCTTATGCGTCGTCCTGATCTTCCCCACCGCCACCTGAGCGTGCCGCGCTGCGTGCGGCGCCTCGGCGTCGTATGGCTGGCACTCGCGCTCGCGCTGACGGCTCAAGCACAGGCGAGGACCTTGCACTTCGCCGCGGATACCGAGCCTTCTCGCGCCCTGACCATCTACGGCGTGCTCGACCCACCGCAGGTTCGGCCGCTGCTGTCCGATTTCCATCGCCGCCACCCCGACATCGCGATCGACTATCACAACCTGGAGACACTGGCGCTGCACGCACGTGTCCTTCAGGAGCGCGACACCCCACGCGCCGACGTGATCATGTCTCCCGCGATGCCCTGGCAGTACCAGCTCGCCAACGAAGGGCTGTCGAGCCCCATCGACTCTCCCGCCGCCGCCGACTGGCCGAGCTGGGCACGCTGGCGTCAGGAGCTGTTCGGCTTCACCTTCGAACCCATCGTCATGGTCTACCGGCGAGACCTGGCACGACGCATGATCCCGCCCGAGAGTCACGCCGATCTCCTGAGCCTGCTGCGGCAGCACTCCCGGCAACTCGACCATCGCGTGGTCACCTACGATCCGCGGCGAAGTGGCGCGGGCTACACCTACGCCATCGAGGACGCCAGGATCTCCGCCCGCTACTGGGATCTGGTCGAGGCGCTGGGCAACAGCAACAGTGCCCTGGAGACCACGACCGCCGCCATGCTCGAGGGGCTCAGCGACGGGCGCTACTGGATCGGCTACAACCTGATCGGCTCCTATGTGCAGGACTACGTGGCCGAGCATCCCGAGCTGGTGATGGTCGTGCCCCAGGACTACGCACTGGTGCTGCAGCGCCTGGTCATGATGTCGCGTGACGCGCCTCATCCCGACACCGCACGGCGCTTCATCGACTATCTCCTGAGCGCATCGGCTCAACGCCTGCTCGCCACCCAGACGACGCTGGGTGCCGTGCACCCATCCGTCGATGGCGTCGGCACCGCGGCCGACCTGCGCGATCGGTTGGGGGAAGCGATCCGCCCGGTTCAGATCGGTCCGGGCCTGCTGGCGACACTGGACAGGCTCAAGCGCCAGACGCTGCTGGAGCAGTGGCAGCAGGCCTTCGACAACCGGCCGACGCACGCCGGCGGCCCCCTTGCCGACCCATCCCCCCTGCCCGACGCTGCAACGGAGTGAGCCGCTCATGACACGACTCGACCAACTGGTTACCGCCCACGTCCGCTCCCGCACCCGGGCCCAGCGCCTGATCCGCCAGGGCTACGTCAGCGTCAACGACGGCAGCGCATGGCGGGTGGCGCTGAAACCGGGGGAGAAACTGCCGGACACCGTGGACCTGAGGATCGCCGAGGCGCCGGAGGAGCGCTATGTATCGAGGGCCGGCCTGAAACTGGAGGCCCTGCTGGAAGCGCTGGCGCGCCGCCTCGACGGCCTCACCGTGCTCGATATTGGCCAATCCACCGGCGGATTCAGCGACTGCGCGCTGCGCTACGGCGCCGAGCGGATCATCGGGATCGAGGTGGGGCACGACCAACTGGACGCTTCGCTACGCAACGACGACAGGGTCACCTGCCTGGAGGGCGTCAATGCGCGCCGGCTCCCCTTCGCCGACCTGGAGAGGCTCGCCCCGGGTGGCATCGACGTCGTGGTGATGGATGTGTCGTTCATCTCGCAGACCCTGATCCTGCCGGAGATCGCCCGGGTGCTGCACGCCGGCGGGGAGCTCTACTCCCTGGTCAAGCCACAGTTCGAAGTGGGCCCCGGCAAGGTCGACCCCAGGGGGATCGTGCGCGACGCCGCCCTCTACACGACGGTGGCCGAGGCCCTGCATCGGGCCTGCCGGACACACGACCTGCAGATCGATCATTGGCAGGAGAGCCCGATCGTGGGCGGCGACGGCAATCGCGAATTCCTGCTTCACGCCCTGCGCCGCTGACCGCCCGTCAGCGGCCGCCGTCACCCCCGTCGCTGCCACCATCCGAACCGGCACCGCCAACGTCGCCGTCATCCAGATGACCGTCATCGCCACTGCGGGCCTGCCGGGAACGGATCGCGCCGGCGGAAGGCGCTCCTGACGCGGGAGCGGCGGCACCCAGCGCCGCTCCCTCTCCGTCCGCGCTCTGGACCCGCGCGGACTGGCCGTTCTCGCCGTGCAGCCACACGTCCATCTGGTTGAACGCCACGCGAATGCCGTGTTCCTTGAACAGCAGATCCAGCCGGCGGTTGATTTCGTCGCTGGCGTAGAGCCTATCCAGCAGGTCGTTGACGAAGATCCGCAGCTCGAAGTTGAAGGAGGTCGGCCCGTAGCTGATGCAGAACACCTGCGGCTCGGGGTCCCGCAGTACACGACGGTTCTCGTCCGCCGCCTGGCGCATCAGGCGATGCACCTCGTCGAGATCCGATCCGTGCGCCACGCCATAGGTCAGCACGACCCGGGTCACGTTGTCCGACAGTGACCAGTTGATCAACTGGTCGGTCACGAAGGTCTTGTTGGGAATGATGATCTCTTTCCGGTCGAAATCGGTCACCGTGGTGGCCCGGATACGAATCCGGCTGACGGAGCCGTGGAGCTGGCCAAGCGTGATGGTGTCCCCGATTCGCATCGGGCGCTCGAACAGAATGATCAGCCCCGAGATGAAGTTGGCGAAGATCTCCTGCAGACCGAAGCCGAGCCCCACGCCGAGAGCCGCCACCAGCCACTGCAGCTTGTCCCAGGAGACGCCGAGCGTGCCGAGCGAGATCACCACGCCGGTCCCGACGATGGTGTAGGAGAGCAGCGACGAGATCGCATAGGCGCTCCCCTGCTTCAGCGTCAGCCGGGACAGCACCATGACTTCCAGCAGACCGGGCAGGTTGCGCGCCAGCATCATGGTCAACGCCACCACGATCAGCGCGATGATCACATCCGCCACGGTGATCGGGTCCAGCGTCATCGACTCGCCCTGTCCGCGTTCGATCTCCCACACGCTGACCTGATCGAGATAGGAGAAGACTTCGAGCAGGTCGGACCAGATCAGGTAGAAGGCGAAGGTGAAGCCGATGAAGAGAATCAGCTTCGAGAGCCGCAGCGACTGCTGGTTGACCTGCTCCATGTCCAGTGGCGGCTCCTCGACCACCTCCAGCCCGCCCTCGGCACCCTCCTGTATCTGCGCCCGCCGCCGAGCCACCGCACGACGGTAGGCCAGCCGGCGCTGCGCCACCGCCAGCCCGCGAACCACCGTTGCCTCGACCAGAATCCACAGTCCGAAAATATAGAGCGAATTGATGAAGCGGCCGATCAGACGCAGGGCGGCATATTCATAGCCCATGACGATCAGGCCGCCCAGCACCAGCGGTACCATCGCCAGCGCCAACCCCAACAGCAGCCGGAACAGCTTGAGGCCGAAATAGGGTACGTGGGCCAGGATCAACTGCACCAGGATCCAGCTCATCGCCAGCAATCCGACCAGCAGCGACAGCAGGAACAGGGGGCGGCTGGACAGCTCGGCCTGGCTGCCAGGCGAGGTCCCGCTGATCAGTATGACCGGAATCAGCGAGATCCCGAGCCAGAACAGTAGGCGACGCAGGCGCGCCACGTATCCGGCCGACCAGTGGAAGTGACGCGTCGCCACGCCGTCGGACACCAGTAGCCTGCGCGCCCAGCCCAGCACGCCCCAGGCCAGAGCGAGCTGCAACAGAGACTCCCCCACGCGCTCGGCGAAATCATCGCTACCGAGCCTCAGCAGGCCGCCAACCACCGCCAGCATCAGAGGACCATGGGCGGCGAGCAGCGCGTTGTAGAGAATCGCCCGGGGCGTGTGCATCTGGGTATCGCGCTTGAGACGGCCTATCTGCTCATGCAGATTGAGCAGCCGCACCTTGATGCGACGTCTCAGCAGCAACAGCACCCCCGCCAACAGCAGGACGGGGATGACGGCCAGGGCCCGGGCATCCGGAACCCGCCAGAAACTCGCCAGCGCCGGCCGCCACCCGCCGTCGCGGATCTGGCCCATCAGGATGTCGGGGACATCGCGCCACCAGCTGAGGGTCAGCGCACGGCCACTGGCAACCCAGAACAGCTGCTCCTCGATGGCGCCGCGAATCGATGTCGTGAGCCCCGCCAGCTGCTCCTGGTTGAGCTGGAGGTCGATGGCCACGGTCAGCAGATTGCCGTATTCCCGATCCAGCTGCTCGAGGACTTCGCTGCGTGACTGGAACAGTTTCACCAGCGAGTCGACCAGCGACGGGGTCACCTCGATGCCGGTGTCGGCAAGACTTTTCTCGGCCAGTTCGCGGGGGTGACGCAACGCATCCCGCTGATCGACCAGATCGAACTGACTCAGCCGGGTCCCGGCGATCTCTTCCTGCAAGCCGCCCAGTTCATCGACATCGGGCAAGGCGCGACGCTGCTCGTTGAGAATGCGTGACAACAGCGGGCTGCCACGAATCGCCTCGATCTGCTCGTTGAGCGTGCGCTTGACCTGACGTACGCGATCGAGCTGGGAACGGGTATCGATGGCTTGCCGGATCAACTGGTTGGTCCGGTCGGTCACCTCGAGGAGTCGATCGCTGAACTCGCGGTTGGTCTTTTGAATCTCGCGAAGCACGGGGTGCGCGGCGATCGCCTTGGCGTCCTCCTCGCTGATGTCCGCGACCGCCTTCTCCGACTCGGCGCGGCGCTGACGATCGAGCGCGGCCTGCAGTGCATCCAGCCGCGCTTCCTCGATGGCGACCTGACGTCGAAGCAGATCCCGCCGCTGCACGTCGAGTTCGCGCAGCACCGTGTTGTTGGCCAGCTCCTGTCGATGGTATTCGGCTTGCAGATCGGCCAACGCCAGCTGCAGCCGATAGCGTGCGTCGGCGGGATCGAGAACCTGGGAATCCTCGTCGTCGGAGGTCTGAAGCTGGGTTCTCGCCTGCTCGGCATCCTTCATCGCGCTGGCGATGGCCGACTGCGCGCGCTCGGGTAGTGTCTCCGCGCTGATCAGCCGCGCGTTGATCGACGCCAGCTGGCCTTGCAGCGCCTCGAGCTGGTTCAGCGACTCGGTGGTCTTCTGGCCCAGGGCATCCACGGAAAGCCGGTCGAGGTCGTCGGCTTCGGGCGCCTTTCGGTCGCTCAGCTCGGCAAGCTGGCGCTCGAGCTCGCGGGTGCGCTGAGGGGCCTGTCGGGCCGAGGTCTCCAGCGACTGGAGGTCCTTGCGCAGCGCCTTCAGCGACTCCAGCGTCTGCCGGGCCACGCGCAGATCATCCAGATCCGCCTGCTGCGCGTCGGTGGGAGCCTCGACCTTCTCGAGCTTCTGCTGCTCGGTCTTGAGCTCCTCTTCCGTCGGAAGACGATCCTGCTGTTGCGCAAAGGCAACGACACTTGTCATGAGTATGCACAATACGAGTGCAAGGAACGTGCTACGCTCAGCCCCTTTCAAAAGGACGCCCAAGAGGCCGGCAAACGCCGGGGCGGTCTTTGCCGAGACGATCGCCGTCAGCCTGGACGGTCCTCGTGCAGCACGGCCTGATTGCCCAGAATACTCACCCGCGACCGGGTCGTCCGACATGTCGACTCCTCGTCAACTCCGTTCCTGCGGCCGCCGCCGCTTCACCGCGGCGCGATCCCCTACCGATAGCGGAGTTTACCGTCAGCGCGTGCGGGTTTCGAGGCGTTACTTGGCGCGCGGAGCGAGTTTGAATTAAGTCGACGACATGCTAGAAATCGTCACTACCCGACAGGAAGCCTGATTCTCATCAGTCCGATCGCGCTTCTCCCCATTGGATCATCTTGACAGGACAGTCTTATGACGCCCATTCGTTCGCTGCGCCATACCGGCATTCTTCTCCTGGGAATGGCGGCCACGTCCTTGGCAGTGGCTCAGGATTCAAGCACCAGCAGCGACCCGGTCCAGCAAGCGAACGACCAGGCGGAAGTGCGCCGTAACCTCGAGGCGGAAACTGCCGAGAATCCGCTGGCGATCACCACCTATCGACGCAACTACATCCTGCCATGGACTTACAACAGCAACCCGGACGAGTCGGATTTCCGGGAGATCACCTCGGAGGGCAATGTCGACAAGTCGGAGATCAAATTCCAGTTGAGCTTCAAGGTGAAGCTGCTCGACGACATGTTCGGCGACAACGGCGACCTCTATTTCGCCTACACCCAGCGCAGTTGGTGGCAGGCCTACAATTCCGAGGCTTCCGCCCCCTTTCGCGAGACCAACTACGAGCCCGAGGGCTTCGTCAGCTTCGATAACCGCTGGACGGTGCTGGGATGGACCAACACCATCAATCGCGTCGGCTTCGCGCACCAGTCCAACGGACGCTCGGATCCGTTGTCCCGAAGCTGGAACCGAATCTACGGCGAATCGATATTCCAGCGCGGCGACTGGGCCTTCAGTGTCGCCCCACACTGGCGTATCCCGGAAAACGACAAGGACGACGACAATCCGGACCTGGAGAACTACATCGGCTACGGCGACCTGACCCTGGTGCGCGCCTTCGGAGACCAGGAGGTCTCGTTGATGGTTCGTGGCAACCCGGGCAAGGCGCACTATGGTGGCCAACTCGACTACTCCTTCCCGCTGTTCGGCAAGGTGCGCGGCTATCTGCAGTACTACAAGGGCTACGGGGAGAGCCTGATCGACTACAACCACGACGTGCAGCGTTTCGGCCTCGGCTTCAGCATCAACACCTTTTTGGCCGGGATCCCCGGTACGCGTTGATGCCGACAGCTAGCCTGTCTATGCTGAAGCCTGTCTGTTCCAACCATGCCACTCGACTGTCAAAGGATGACGACCATGACCATGCAATCCATCGGCGGCAACGGTCCCGAGCGTGAACGCGAAGCCTCTACCGAGCAGCTCAAGGAAGACCTGCGCAACCTGTCCCACACCGTCGAGGAGCTGATCCACGCGACAGCGGACGACTCCCGCAGCAATATCTCCGAAATGCGCGAACGCGCTCAGCAACGCCTGCATGCCACCCGGGAGCGTCTGGAAGCTCGTGGAGAAGCCCTCTACTCCAGCGCCAAGGAGCAGGTCGATGCCACCGATCGCTACGTGCATGAAAACCCCTGGACCAGCATCGGCATCGGCGCCGCGGCGGGCGTGGTTCTGGGACTGCTGCTGGGACGTCGCTGATGGCGGGGCCGGCTGAAAACGTGATTTCCGCCGGGCGACGGCTGATCGCCAATCTCATCGCCACCGGCCAGACGCGACTGCGTCTCGCCGTGGTCGAGTGGGAGGCGGAGCGAGACCGAATGCTGACGCTGCTGCTGTTGGCGGGTGCAGGCCTGATCGTGCTGTCGTTCGCGATCGGAATGCTGCTCCTGCTGATCGTGGTGGTCTACTGGGAAGAGCACCGCCTGCAGGCGATCGGGATCTGCTCGGCGGCGCTTTTCATCCTGGCGGGGGTCTTGATCTTCTCCGCCAAGCGAGTCGCCAAGCAGCGCAAGTTGATGGCCGCGACCCTGCATCACCTGGATCGCGATCGCCAGGCACTGGGGCACTCCCATGACTGAACGTTCCCGCCAACGGCAACTGGACGAGCTCGAGGACGAGATACTCCAGCAACGCCTGGACATGACCGCCGCCATGCGCGAATGGCGTGACGCCACGGCACCGATCGACAATGCCTGGAACAAGATGATGAGCTGGCGCGTTCCGCTGATGGCGGCCGGGGGATTGTTGGCGATGCGCAGCGCGCGCAAGCCACGCTCCACCGGCCGCCTGTTCAGGCGGGCACTGACCGGATTCATGATGTACAACCGCGGTCGGGCGCTTTACCGGGCGACCCGCGGGAAAAACCGCTAGCCGCGGGCGCAAGCCGCCTTTGCCACCCTGGCGTCGCGGCCACTGGAGACAGTGGCCGCCTCTGGTTCGGCGTCAGAGCGCCTGACCACACGCCACGCCGGATGACCAGGCCCACTGGAAATTGAAGCCACCCAGCTGCCCGGTGACGTCCAGCACTTCACCGATGAAGTAGAGCTGGGGGATTGCGTTGACGGCAAACGTCTTCGACGACACCGCTGCGGTGTCGACCCCGCCCATGGTCACCTCCGCGGTACGCCACCCTTCCGTCCCCGCCGGCTTGAACTGCCACGCTTTGAGCCCGCTCGCCACGGCGTCGATATCGGCGTTGGACAGTTCGGCCAGCGGCCGGTCCTGCCATGCCTGCCACTCGATCAGCGCCTGGGAGAGACGCTTGGGTAGCGCCTCCCCCAGCCAGCTGCCCAGCCGCCGCCGCGGTGCGCGTCGGCGAAGGTCGGCCAGGGTCTCCGCGACCGGGATCAGGGGCAGCCAGTCGATCGCCACCGTCATGCCCGGCTGCCAGTGGCTCGAGGCCTGGAGCATCGCCGGCCCGGACAGACCGCGATGGGTGAACAGCAAC
Organism: Salinicola sp.; assembly: GCA_002695065.1. Classification (GTDB taxonomy): domain Bacteria; phylum Pseudomonadota; class Gammaproteobacteria; order Pseudomonadales; family Halomonadaceae; genus Salinicola. The sequence goes on from NZNW01000049.1 coordinate 11,558, forward strand.
GGTTCACGGTAGGTGCCGTCGCCGCAGCTGACCGCCACGGGACAGGACAGGCCCGAGAGCGAGGCCAGCGACTCTTTCCATCGCGAGGTCACCGTGAAGGGCACCAGTGCCGCCCGGGTCTCGGTCACGGCCAGCCCGAACTGGCGCGCCAGATCGTAGCCGAAACCGCTGGCGCCGAGGGTCGGGACGGACAGGCCCCCAGTGGCGACCACCACCGCCCCGGCCTCGGTCTTGCGGCCATCTATCTCCAGCCGCATCCCCTCACCCAGGCGCTCGACGCTGCCCACCGTCGTGGAGAGGGAGACTTCCACGCCCGCCCATTCGCACTCGGTCAGCAGCATGGAGACGATCTCCTTTGCCGACTGCGCACAGAACAACTGGCCGGGCGCCTTCTCGACGTACTCGATACCGTGCCGCTCGACCAGCTCGACGAAATGGTGCGGCGTGTAGCGTTTCAACGCCGAGATCGAGAAGTGCGGGTTGCCCGAGAAGAAATGCGCCGGCGTGGTGGCGAGATTGGTGAAATTGCAGCGCCCACCGCCGGACATCAGAATTTTCTTTCCCGCCTTGCCGGCATGATCGACGACCCGTACGCGAAGGCCGCGGTAACCCGCCGTCAGCGCGCACATCAAGCCCGCCGCGCCTGCGCCGATGACGACGACATCGTAGGTTTTCATCTCCACACCGCACTTGCCTCGCTGAATGGGCAGGCATTCTAACAGAGGCGTTTTTCGAGATGCCCTTTTCATTCGCCGGTCGTTCAGGTACTAACGAGTGGCGCGCACTCGCCCGCCCAATGCAACGCTGACAAGAATCCGCTAATCATGACAACGAAATCGGCAGATCGTGAGCGCTTTACGCTCGGACGCGAAAACCGCTTACCGCCCCTGCTGGCGCTGCTCCTCTGCGTGCTAGCGACGTGGTTGCCGGGCCCGACCACCGCAAGCGCCCAGGAGACGCCGCCAGTCGCCGTGATCGGTGCCACGGTAGTGGCGTCGACCTGGCAGGATCCGGTGGAGGCGCTGGGAACCTTGAGAGCCGACGAGAGCGTCACCCTCTCGTCCACGCTCACCGGCACCATCAGCGCGCTCAACTTCGAGGACGGTGACGAAGTGGCGGCCAGTCAGTGGCTGGTGCAGCTGGACGACGCCCAGGCACAGGCCGAACTCCGCGCCGCCCAGGCGCTGCTCGGCCAACGCCGGAGTGCACTCGGCCGGGCACAGCAGCTTCAGGATCGCAACCTGGGTGTGCGCGCCACGCTCGAGGACAACGCGGCACTGGTCAAGCAGAGCGAAGCCGAAATCGATGCCATCCGCGCACGACTCGCCGACCATCGCTTGCAGGCGCCCTTCGCGGGCACGGTGGGGTTGCGCGAGATCAGCGTGGGCGCCCTGGTCACACCCGGCACCGAGCTGGTCACGCTCGACAAGCTGGACACCATGAAACTCGATTTCACCGTCCCGGCGACGCTGCTGTCGGTGCTCCACCCCGGCCTGACGCTCAGCGCCACGACCCCGAGCTACCCGGACCAGGTCTTCCGCGCCGAGGTCGCCACCCTCGGGACGCGCATCGACCCCATCTCACGCAGCCTGGTGGTCCGCGCCAACCTGCCCAACCCCGACGGCCAATTGCTTCCGGGCATGCTGATGGAAGTGCGGTTGAACCAGCCCGCTCGAGAGGCGTTGACGATCCCGGAAAGCGCGCTGGTCCCGGACGGCGAACGCCAGACGGTCTGGCTGATCGAGCCGGGCCAGCCGACCCGTGTGACGCGCCGGGAAGTCACCACCGGCGAGCGCCGGCAGGGAGATGTCGAGATCGTCGAGGGTCTCGATGAAGGGCAGCGAATCGTGACCCACGGCACGCTCAAGGTACGCGAGGGGGACCCGGTCGAGCTGATCGCGGAAAATGTCGGTGAGGGCGACATCAAGGATGTGCTGGAGCGTCAGCGCCGCGCCATCGAATCCCGGGCGAACGACTGATGCGGATTTCCGATCTATCGATTCGCCGCCCGGTTTTCGCGACGGTCGTCTCGCTGTTGCTGATCGCCTTCGGCCTGCTGGCCATGGAGCGCCTGCCGCTGCAGGAATATCCGGCGATCGATCCGCCGATCGTCAGCATCGAGACCAACTATCCCGGCGCCTCCGCCAGCGTGGTCGAGACCCGGATCACCCAACTGCTGGAGGACCGCATCGCCGGTATCGAGGGTATCGTCTCGATCGAATCCAGCAGCGCCGACGGCGAATCGGAGATCGACGTCGAGTTCTCGCTGGACCGCGACATCGACGGGGCCGCCAACGATATTCGCGACCGCATCTCGTCGGTGGCCGACAACCTGCCCGACCAGGCCGAACCACCCGAGATCGAGAAGAGCGACAGCAGCGACGACGTCATCATCTGGCTGTCGCTCTCCGGCGAGGGCTATACCATCCCGGAGCTCACCGACTACGCCAACCGCTATCTCGTCGACCGCTTCTCGACCCAGAACGGCGTCGCCCGGGTCCGCCTGAGCGGCGGCAAGGAGTACGCGATGCGGGTCTGGCTCGACCGCAATGCCCTGGCCGCACGCCAGTTGACCGTCGACGACATCGCCGACGCGCTCGAGGATGAAAACGTCGAACTGCCGGCCGGCTTCCTCGAATCCCGCGACCGCCAGTTCACGCTGCGCATCCCGCGCAGTTTCACCACCGCCACCGACTTCCAGAATCTGGTGATCGCGCGGGGGGACGACGGCTATCTGGTGCGGCTGGCGGACGTCGCCCGCGTGGAGGTCGGCTCCGTCGAGGAGCGCTCGCTCTACCGCGGCAACGAAGTGCCCATGGTCGGCCTGGGCATGATCAAGCAGTCCACCGCCAGCGTGCTGGAGGTCGCCAATGGCGCCAAGGCGGAAATGGCCCGGCTGCAGCCGACGCTGCCGGACGCCATGCAGCTGTCGCTCAACTTCGATTCGTCGGTGTTCGTGTCAGGTGCCCTCCACGAGGTCGTCTCCACCTTGTTCATCGCCATGGGGCTGGTCGTGGTGGTGATCTTCCTCTTTCTCGGCAACGTGCGCACCACCCTGGTGCCGGCGGTGACGGTGCCGATATCGCTGATCGGCACCTTCATCTTTCTGGCCCTGTTCGGTTTCACGCTGAACCTGCTGACGCTGCTGGCGCTGGTCCTGGCGATCGGCCTGGTCGTCGACGATGCCATCGTGGTCATCGAGAACGTCCATCGGCGCATGGTGGTCCATCGCGAGACGCCCCTGGTGGCGGCCTATCGCGGTACGCGCCAGATCGGCTTTGCGGTGATAGCCACCACCCTGGTGCTGATCACGGTATTCATTCCGTTGAGCCTGCTGCGGGGGGATATCGGACGCCTGTTCTCGGAGTTCGCCTTGACGCTCGCTGCCGCCGTCGGGCTTTCCTGCCTGGTCGCACTGTCGCTGGCACCGATGCTGTGCTCGAAGCTGCTCAACCCGCGGATGCACGAAAGCCGCATCAGCCGAGGGGTGCAATGGCTGCTGGACCGTTCGCAGACGACCTACCGGCGCTGGCTGTGCCGGGCGCTGCGTTTCCGCTGGCTCGTTGTCGGGCTGTTTGCCCTCGTCCTGGCCCTCACCGCCTGGCTGTTCCAGCAGTTGCCCAACGAGTACACGCCCCGGGAAGATCGCGGCGCCTTCTTCGTGCTGATCGAAGGGCCACCCGGCGCGACCTTCCATTACATGCAGGATTACTATGACGAGATAGAGACCCGCCTGATGTCCCTGGTCGACGCCGGCGACATCAACCAGGTCTCGATCCGTGGTCCGCGCGGCTTCGGCAATGTCGAGAACTTCAACGACGGCATGGCCATCGTCACCCTCAACGACTGGGGCGACCGGCGTTCGGCGTGGGAGATCATGGCCGATGTCAGGCAGCGACTCGGGGACCTGCCCGGCGTGACCGCCACGCCGGTCATGCGCCAGGGCTTCGGCGGCAGAGTCGAGAAGCCGGTCCAGTTCGTGATCGGCGGCAGCACCTACGATCAACTGGTCGACTGGCGCGACCGCCTGCTCGAGCGTATCCGTAAGGACGGTAATGGCGGACTCGAGGCGGTGGACAGCGACTACAAGGAGACCCAGCCACAGCTTCGCATCCGGATCGATTACAACCGCGCAGCCGCCCTGGGCGTGACCGTCAGCACCATCGGCAACACCCTCGAGACGCTATTCGGCGGACGCAACGTCACGACCTACGTCGACAACGGCGAGGAGTACGACGTCATTCTCGAGGGAGAGCGCGAACGCCAGCGCGCCCCGAGCACCCTGGACAACGTGCAGGTACGCTCGGCGGTCAGCGGCGAGCTGATTCCGCTGGCGAGTCTGGTGTCCGTCTCCGAGTTCGCGGGCGCCAGCGAGCTCAACCGGTTCAACCGGATGCGGGCCATCACGCTGGAGGCCAACCTTCAGAACGGTACCGCCATGGGCGACGCGCTGGCCTACCTGCAGCGAATCGCCGACGAGGAGTTGCCCAGCGAGGCGGTCATCGACTACAAGGGCCCTTCGCGGGATTATCAGGAGGCCAGTGGCGCCACCACCTTCCTGCTCGCGCTGGGCATCGTCGTGGTGTTCCTGGTTCTGGCGGCCCAGTTCGAGAGCTTCATCCATCCGCTGGTCATCATGTTCACGGTGCCACTGGCGATCAGTGGCGCCCTGCTCGGCCTGTGGGCCAGCGGCCAGTCCCTCAACATCTATAGCCAGGTCGGGCTGGTGGTCCTGGTGGGTCTGGCGGCCAAGAACGGCATCCTGATCGTCGAATTCGCCAATCAGCTGCGCGACGAGGGAGCGGCGTTCTCGGATGCGCTGGTCGAAGCGGCCGTGACCCGACTGCGGCCGATACTGATGACGACCGTCACCACCATGGCTGGCGCCATACCGCTGATCCTGGCCTTCGGTCCCGGCGCCGAATCGCGCATCGTCATCGGTACCGTGATCTTCTGCGGCGTCGCCGTCGCCACCCTGTTGACACTGTTCATCGTTCCGGTCGCCTATGACATGCTTGCGCGGCATACCGGCTCACCCGGCGATGTCGGCCAGCGTCTGGAGCGAGAGCTGAATCTCGATGCGCCGACGCGAGAAAGGCCCTAGCGAGTCATGGAATTGCAACTACACTTCTCTAGGGCCTGTCCACCGCACCGGAGGGATGACCATGAGCCTGTTCCATCGTGACGACAAGGAAGACGAGACCAACCGTATCGATGAGGATATGGCGGCGGCTGCCGAGCGTGCGCCCCGGCTGGGGGATGATCCGATCCGGGAGGAACCTGCACTGACGTCGCAGGACGACCCTCTCGAGGAGAGCATCGACGAGCCGCCTCCCCACGCCACCGCCTATCTTCCGCAGGACAGCTGGGCGAACCGCTCACGCCAGCGCCTGGACGAACAGATCAGCGACACCTGCGAAAGCTGCGACGAATTCGTGCAGCGCAAACCCTGGCAGAGCGTCGGTATCGCCGCGCTGGGCGGCGCCTTGCTGACGCTGATGCTGAGCCGGCGTTGACGGCTCGAGCCAACAGAACGAATCTATTGCCCTGACCCACCATCATCATCGACCAATGATTAAGGATGATCCATGAGCCGCAACTATCGGGAAGAGAGCCGGAACTACTATCGAGATGCCAAGCGTCGAGGTCGCAAGGGTCTGGAGCGCGCGCGGCATCGGGCGGACGATGTCAGCCACGAACTGGCTGAGCACGCGGAAGAGGCCTGGCGCGAAACCGATGACTACGTTCACCGCAATGCCTGGAGCAGCATCGGCGTCGCCGCGCTGGCCGGATTCGCCATCGGATTCTTCGTCGGGCGCCGCTGAACGACGCCTCGTCACCCGGCGATAGCTCGATCAGGACGGCCCCGTGATACCTCACGGGGCCGTCTTCTCGTTCGGGCCGCGGAATCACGGTCACTCGAACCGGCTGGACAGCGTCTCGCGCAAATGGCGCAGCGAATGGGCGTCGCTGCTATCTGGCCACAGCCACAGGCGGCGGCCGGAGAGATCGATCGCCGAGAGTAGCGGCCCGAGGCGTACCAGCCGGCAGGTTTCGGGCTGCCAGGCCCGGGCATCGGCCGAGCTCTCCCAGACTGACCGCTCCCCGCTCTGCACGCATCGCAGATGATACTGCCTGGGCGTCGACCGGTACCGCCAGCCGGTGACGGTCAGCGCCACCAGCACTATCGGGACGGCAGCCCGACCGTCGACCCACCACCCCGCGTAGCCGGCCAACGCCAGCGCCAGCAACGCCTGGCAAGCCAGCGACAGCCTAGAGCGCCTGACGACGACTGTTGTCGGTGGTCTCTGCATGTTCGACGATCATTTTGACGAGACGGCGCAACTCGGCGTCCTGGGGCCACTCGCGCCGCATCAGCCAGGTGAAGAGATCCTGGTCCTCGCTGGCCAGCAGCTCCCGGTAAAGCACCTGGTCCGAAGGCGTCAGTTGGTCATAGCGATCTTCGAGAAATGGCATCAGCAGCAGATCCAGTTCCCACATGCCGCGCCGTGAATGCCAGTAAAGCCGCCGACGCGTGACATCTTCGTTGTCTGACATGGACTACCCTCGATCCGGTGGGCTGAATGACTGTATGGCGCCGCATTATACCCGAGGGAGTTGCCAGTCACTATTCACTCACCCGACCCACCCGGCTAATGCGTTGTTTTCTCGAAAGTTGCGAAGTATGCTGAAGCGACAATAACAGACGTCGGACGCCCATTGCGCGGTTCTTCACCGCCTGGCAGAGGCCTCACGGAGAATGTCGATGACAAAGTCTGAATTGATCGAACAGATCGCCACCCGTCGCCCCGAGCTATCGGCGAAGGAGGTCGAAGCGGCAGTGCGCGTCATTCTCGACGATATCACCAACGCACTCGCGGACGGCGGACGTGTGGAGATTCGCGGATTCGGCAGTTTTTCACTGCATTTTCGCGAGCCTAGAACCGGGCGCAATCCCAAGACCGGCGATCCCGTCGATCTCGACGGAAAATACGTCCCGCACTTCAAGCCGGGCAAGGAACTACGCGAACAGGTCAATGCCAGCCGCGCGCTGGGTTACTGACCTCCCAAGTCATTGCACCCGTCGTGCGAATCGACGGATGCCACCGCGATGACCGATCACGACCCGGGCAGTCGCGGTGCGTCACCAGGAATCACTATGCGCTGGCTCAAAGGCGTCATTCTCGCCATCATCCTGATCGTCGTACTGCTGCTCGGCATCCTGTTTGCCGTCAACAACCAGCAGCCACTGCCGCTGGACTTGATCTGGGTGCAGCTCCCTCCCGCCTCGTTGTCGCTGTGGCTCCTGGTCGCCCTGGCTTGTGGCGTGATTCTCGGCATGCTGGCAATGACGGGGATGTACCTTCGCCTGCGCACCCTGTTGACCCGTGCCCAGCGTCACAATCAGCAACAGCGCAAAGAACTCGATCGTCTACGGACGCAGGAGTTCAAGGAAAGCACCTGAATGAGCGATGTTCTGCTGCTGGCGCTGCTGGTGGCAGCCATCGCCATCGGCTGGTTGCTGGGGCGCTGGGAATCGGGCCGGGGCCGGAGCCGGCCACGCACCGGGACGTCACGCGGCACGCTGCCGAAAGACTATTTCGTTGGCCTCAATTATCTGCTCAACGAGCAGCCGGACCGTGCGATCGAGACCTTCACCCAGGCGCTGGAGGTCAACAGCGACACGGTCGAGACGCATATCGCCCTGGGCAATCTCTATCGGTCGCGCGGTGAAGCCGATCGCGCCGTTCGCATCCACCAGAACCTGCTGGCCAGGCCCGCGCTGACGCCATCGCAAAGTGGCCAGGTGCAGCTGGAACTCTCTCGCGACTTCCTCAACCTCGGGCTGCTCGATCGAGCCGAGCGGCTACTGCTGTCGTTGCAGAAGAGCCAGGTCGACGACGATCAGAAGCTCGCCGCCAGACGTCTACTCGTCGACCTGTTCGAACGCGAGAAGGAGTGGGCCCAGGCGCTCGACGCCGCCCAACCGCAACTGGTGCGCCAGGATGCCGACATTCGGCGCGCGGCGGCACACTGGCATTGCGAGCTGGCCAGCAGGCACCGCATCGAAAGCAGCCCGTCACTGGCCCGAAAGGCATTGAAGCAGGCACTGCATACCGATGAGCGCTGCGTTCGTGCCAACTGGATGCTGGGCCAGCTCGAGTGGGATATCGGCCACTATCGCGATGCAGCCCGATGCTGGCAGCGGGTTCCCGAACAGGATCCGAGCTTCACCGCCATCGTGCTGGAGCCGCTGCGAAATGCCTATCGGCTGCTCGATGACGACGACGGCTGGTGGCAGTTCCTGGAGAAACAGCTGCAACGCGACCCACAGACCTCGGTCGTCATGATGGCAGCGGACACGCTGAGACATCGCCAGGGCACGGAGATCGCCTGCGCGTTCGTCAGCGACCAGTTGCGCGACCACCCCAGCCTGCGTGGCGTCGACTACCTGATGGACCTCTATCTGGACGATAGCGATCCCGCGGAGCGGGATCGGCTGGAGCTTCTCAAGCAGCACACCCGGCAGTTGCTGAGTACCCGGCCGAGGCACCGCTGTCAGCGCTGTGGCTTCGGCGCCGAACAACTCCACTGGCAGTGTCCCCGCTGCCGCAGCTGGGGCACCAGCAAGCCGGTAACGGGCCTGGAAGGCGAATGATCACGACCCGTTTGCCAAGGTATGCTCGATGTCGGCCAGTGCCGCCATGGGATCGGCGGCCTGGGTCACCGCTCGACCGATGACCAGGTGCGTGCTGCCGGCCGCCATCGCTGCATCGGGGGTCATCACCCGTCGCTGATCTCCCTGCGCCGCGCTGGCGGGGCGAATCCCCGGCGTCACCTTGAGGAACCCCGCCCCGCAAAGCTCGCGCAGCCGGGCGCTCTCGCGCGCCGAGCAGACGACCCCATCCAGCCCGCTCTCCTGGGTCAGCCTGGCCAGCCGCTCGACTTGAGCCAGGGCACTGTCGGTGACGCCGGTTTCCTGGAGCTCGTCGTCGGTCATGCTGGTCAGCACGGTGACCGCGATGAGATGCGTCTCGAGTCCGCGCTTCGCCAATCGCTCGGCGCTCGCTTCCATCATTCGGCGGCCGCCGGAAGCGTGCACGTTGACCATCCACACGCCCAGGTCGGCGGCGGCTTCCACCGCACCGGCGACCGTATTGGGGATGTCGTGAAACTTCAGGTCCAGGAAGACCTGGAAGCCCCGCCGATGCAGCGCCTCGACGGCCGCCGGCCCTGCACGGGTGAACAGCTCCTTGCCGACCTTGACGCGGCAACGGACGGGATCGAGCGCGTCGGCCAGTTGCAGCGCCGCACCCAGTTCAGCGTAGTCGAGCGCAATGATGAGTGGCGATTCCGGGGCGGGCATGGTCGTCTCCAGCAGTCGAATTCGTGCGGGAGTATACCTGACACCGCAATGGGATAGGTCGCTCCCGCCATATCCGCGCCAGCTACTTTAGCCAGATTGAGTAGAAATTGACTGACAAGAATGATCGCTTTTTTCCGATAAAAAATCGCGGAGCAGCGTCGATACAAGGTAATGACGGGCGGTGTGGAATGACACCGGCCTTCACTCACCGATATCAAAAGAGAGATCGCCATGAAGACTCTGCTCCGTGCCGCACTGTTCTCGCTGTTCAGTTTCATCGCCCTCCCCGCGCTTGCCCAGGATGCCCCCGTCAATATCAACGAGGCGTCGGTCGAGGCATTGACGACGCTGCCCGGCATCGGCGCGGTCAAGGCTCAGGCGATCGTCGACGATCGGAAAGCCAACGGCGACTACAAAAGCCTGGAGGACCTGACCCGCGTCGATGGCATCGGCGAAGCCACGGTGGCCAACCTCTCCGAGAAGGCAACACTGTGATCCCGGCTCCGGGGCCGGCTTCTCGTCGGCCCCGGGGTGTCCAAGCTTGCAATTCCCTCGTTAGTCTCCATCTTGCCTGATTGGCAGTGCCAACGACGGAGACATCATGCCCCTGCTCATCCTCATCGCCCTATTCGCGATAGCGGACTTCGCCGTACTCTTCACGCTGGGAGCCAGGCTAGGCCTGCTGACCAGCCTGTTGTGGATCGTCGCCAGTGGTGCCCTCGGTGTTCATCTGATTCGCCGCGAGAGCCTGCTCACGCTTCAGCGGGCCCGTGTCCGCGTGGCAGCCGGTGAAATTCCCTCCGCCGAGATCATGGCGGGCGCCTCGTTCGTATTGGCGGGCATCCTGTTGATAGCACCCGGTTTTCTTTCCGATATCGTGGGCCTAGCATGCCTGATCCCCGGCAGCGGCCAGCTATGGCGTCGCTGGTCCGCCCGCCGCAGTGGGAGCGGCTCGAAGGGGGCGGAAATCCCCGGCGACTGGAACGTCCATCGAAGAGATTCGGAAAACCCTGCCAGCGGTGGTCGAGCCGGCGATGGTGCCAATCCCATCGAGGGAGAGTATCTCGGCAAGGACCAATGAAGCGCCCTACCTTGCCGCCGCCCGGCGATAAAATTTTCAGGCCGCCCCTTGAAACCGGCTGGCCAGACCCAATCAAGGCAGCAGCGACAGCTTTAGGCCGTCAGGCCCATTAACCGGAAGGCGCAAGCCTTCGCCCCTTGAGCCTGGCTCATGTGGGAACGTGCATTTGTAACATGCAACCATCAGGAGAACGTGAGCAATGAAAATCCGTCCCTTGCACGATCGCGTCATCGTACGTCGCAAAGAAGAAGAGCAGAAAACTGCTGGCGGCATCGTGCTTCCGGGCAGTGCCCAGGAGAAGCCGACACGCGGTGAAGTCCTGGCAGTGGGCAATGGCCGTATCCTCGAGAGCGGCGAAGTTCGCGCACTGGACGTCAAGGTTGGCGACACCGTGATTTTCAAGGAAGGCTTCGGCGTCGAGAAACAGAAGGTCGACGGTGAAGAAGTCCTGATCATGAGCGAAAGCGACATCCTGGCCGTCGTCGAAGGCTGATCGGCCGAAGCTAGACGATTCATCACGATTTCACGCATTACATTAGGAAGATCGAACAATGGCAGCTAAACAAGTCAAGTTCTCTGATGATGCTCGCAAGCGCATGGCACGTGGCGTCAACGTTCTCGCCGACGCGGTAAAGGCGACGCTCGGGCCGAAAGGTCGCAACGTCGTACTGGAGAAATCCTTCGGCTCGCCGACCGTCACCAAGGACGGCGTTTCCGTGGCCAAGGAGATCGAACTGAAGGACAAGTTCGAGAACATGGGCGCCCAGATGGTCAAGGAAGTCGCCTCCAAGACTTCCGATGCCGCGGGTGACGGTACCACCACCGCCACCGTACTGGCCCAGTCCATCGTCAACGAAGGGCTGAAAGGCGTCGCCGCCGGCATGAACCCGATGGATCTCAAGCGCGGCATCGACAAGGCCGTCGTCGAGGCCGTCAAGCATATCCAGGCGCTCTCCGTACCCTGCACCGACGCCAAGGCCATCGCTCAGGTCGGTACCATCTCCGCCAACGGAGATGCGCGCATCGGTGAGATCATCGCCGAAGCGATGGAGAAAGTCGGCAAGGAAGGCGTCATCACCGTCGACGAAGGTCGCGGCTTCGAGGACGAGCTGGAAGTCGTCGAGGGGATGCAGTTCGATCGCGGCTATCTCTCCCCGTACTTCGTCACCAACCAGGACACCATGGCGGTCGAGCTCGAAGACCCCTACCTCCTGCTGGTCGATAAGAAAGTCTCGAACATCCGCGAACTGCTCCCGGTACTGGAAGCCGTCGCCAAGGCCGGCAAGCCGCTGGCGATCATCGCCGAAGACATCGAAGGCGAAGCGCTGGCGACGCTGGTCGTCAACAACATGCGCGGCATCGTCAAGGTGGCTGCGGCCAAGGCGCCCGGCTTCGGCGATCGTCGCAAGGCCATGCTGCAGGACATCGCGATCCTGACCGGCGGCACCGTGATCTCCGAAGAAGTCGGTCTCAGCCTCGAACAGGCCAACCTCGACCACCTGGGCAGCGCCAAGCGCATCACCATGTCCAAGGAGAACACCACCATCATCGATGGTGCCGGCGTCGAGTCCGACATCGAATCGCGTGTCGCACAGATCCGCGCGCAGATCGAAGAGACCTCTTCCGACTACGATCGCGAGAAACTGCAGGAACGCGTCGCCAAGCTGGCCGGCGGCGTTGCCGTGATCCGCGTCGGTGCGGCGACCGAGTTCGAGATGAAGGAGAAGAAGGCTCGCGTCGAAGACGCCCTGCACTCCACTCGCGCTGCGGTCGAGGAAGGCGTCGTGCCTGGTGGCGGTACCGCCATGGTTCGCGTCCTGACCCTGATCCAGGGCCTGACCGGTGACAACGAAGACCAGACCCACGGTATCGCCATCGCGCTTCGCGCCATGGAATCCCCGCTGCGTCAGATCGTCACCAACGCAGGCGAAGAGGCTTCCGTCATCGTCAATCGCGTCAAGGAAGGCGAAGGCAACTTCGGCTACAACGCGCAGACCGGCGAATACGGCGACCTGTTCGAAATGGGTGTCCTCGATCCGGCCAAGGTGACACGCACCGCGCTGCAGTCCGCGGCTTCCGTCGCCGGCCTGATGATCACCACCGAAGCCATGGTGGCCGAAGATCCGGACGACGCACCGGCAGGTGGCGGCGCTCCGGACATGGGCGGCATGGGTGGCATGGGCGGCATGATGTAATCACCGCCCCGCCATCGCCTGATCCTTTCAGGTATCATGGAAAGCCCCGCCTTCTGGCGGGGCTTTTTTGTTGCCGAGTCGGCTGGGCCTTCGGCTCGCCCGGAAGCCTTCGGCGACACCCCGAATTCTTGCCCGCAGGAGTTTTTCGCGCATGCTGGATCGCATTCGCATCGTTCTCGTCCAGACGTTCCACCCCGGCAATATCGGTGCCAGCGCGCGCGCGATGAAGACCATGGGCCTGAGCGACCTGGTCCTGGTCGCCCCACGCCAGTTTCCCGATGAGGAGGCCACCCGCCTTGCCGCTGGCGCTGCCGATCTCGTCGAGGGTTGTCGTGTCGTCGACTCCCTGTCGGCGGCGATTGGCGACTGCGTACAGGTCATCGGCGCCAGCGCCCGACTGCGCAGCCTGCCACTGCCCTGCTACCATCAACCGGACCAGATGGCCGCCGAACTGTGGCGCCGCCTGCCGGAGGGGCCGGTCGCCATCGTTTTCGGGCGGGAGCGATATGGATTGACCAACGAGGAGATCGGCCACTGCACGCATCAGCTGAACATCCCTGCCAACCCGGACTATGGCGTGCTCAACCTCTCCCAGGCCGTGCAGATCGTGGCCTACGAGGCGTTCCGCCAATCCCGTATCCAGGGGGAAGCACAGCAGATGCCCAAGGCCAATGGCCCTTATCCGACGATGGAGCAACTGGACCACTTCTACACCCACCTGCACCGCGCCTTGGACAGCGCCGGATTCCTGACGCAGCCCCACGCCAGGACCGAGGCTCACCTCCGCGCACTGTTCACCCGCGCCGAGCCCAGTCGCAAGGAGCTTTCGATTCTGCGTGGTGTACTCAATGCACTGGAAGGTTCAAGCCGAGACGGCTAGATCAGCAGGCAAAGTCCTTTGACAGTCAGACCGGCCAGATAGAGAATGGGAATCGATCTCATCAAAAAGCGATGACGGCGATGACTTCCGAACGCTCCCAGCTCTACTACACCTGCGTCTTTCTTCAGGTCTCCTTCCAGGCCATCGAGAGCTCGGTCATGACCCGGAGCGATGACAGCAGCCGCTGCTGGCTGGACGCACAGACCCTGCAGATGCTGCTGGGCGAACTGCAACGCTGCCGCCGCAGTGCCTCACCGTTCAAGCCCGTCCACGCACCGCTCGAGGAGGCGATCTACCACTGCGGTCTGTTGATGGCGCAGTGCCCCGGCGCCCTCGACCAGCGCCTCTGCCGACACCATCTCCAGGCCATCGGCGCTCCGCTGGGGCAAGCGGTCCGGCACCTTTCCGTCACCCATCAGCCACCCACTTCGTCGCCACGCTTCCGAACCTGGTTCGGCCGCTGATCTCGGCACCGAGGCCACGCGTTTTCCATCAATCTTCCGAGCGTTGCCAGCGGCTGGCACGGTCGGCTGAACGGCGGCACCAAAAAAAACAGCGCCCGTAGGCGCTGTTTTTGTTCGGCAGGACCGGATTCGATGAATCAGTCCTGGCCCATCTGCTGCTTGATCAGATCACCGATGGTGGTCGGGCCGTTGGGCTCGACATCCTGATCGCGCAGTTTACCCATGCTGCGACGCGTATCGACCTGATCCTTGGCTTTGATGGAGAGGTTGATGACGCGGCTCTTGCGATCCACGTTGACGATCTTGGCTTCGACGCTATCGCCTTCGTTCAGCACGTTGCGCGCATCTTCGACGCGATCGGCGCTGATCTCGGACGCCTTGAGCACGGCCACGACGTCAGTCGCCAGCTCGACATGGGCTTCCTTGGCATCGACTTCGATGATGCGGCCAGTGACCACGGCACCCTTGTCGTTGACAGCCAGGAACTCGGAGACCGGATCGGACTCGAGCTGCTTGATACCCAGCGAGATGCGCTCACGCTCCGGATCGATCGACAGGATGACCGCTTCCGCTTCATCGCCCTTCTTGAACTGACGAACGGCTTCTTCGCCGGTCTCGCTCCAGGAGATGTCCGAGAGGTGAACCAGACCGTCGATGCCGCCTTCCAGGCCGATGAAGATACCGAAATCGGTGATCGACTTGATGGTGCCGGCAACACGGTCGCCCTTGTTGTAGCGACCGCTGAAGTCTTCCCACGGGTTGGTGGTGCACTGCTTGATACCCAGGGAGATACGACGACGCTCTTCGTCGATGTCGAGAATCATGACTTCGACTTCGTCACCGACCTGAACCACCTTGGACGGATGGATGTTCTTGTTGGTCCAGTCCATTTCAGAGACGTGAACCAGGCCTTCGACACCCTCTTCCAGCTCGGCAAAGCAGCCGTAGTCGGTCAGATTGGTGACGCGGGCGTTGACCTTCATGCCTTCCGGATAACGGTCGACGATGTTGACCCACGGATCTTCGCCCAGCTGCTTCAGGCCCAGAGATACGCGGTTGCGCTCGCGATCGAACTTGAGGACCTTGACGTTGATCTCGTCGCCGACAGCCACGATCTCGCTCGGATGCTTGATTCGCTTCCAGGCCATGTCGGTGATGTGCAGCAGGCCGTCGACGCCACCGAGGTCGACGAACGCGCCGTAGTCGGTGAGGTTCTTGACGATACCGTTGATCTGCTGGCCTTCCTGCAGGGTCGCCAGCAGCGCCTCGCGCTCGGCGCTGTTCTCGGCTTCGAGAACGGCACGGCGGGAAACGACGACGTTGTTGCGTTTCGGGTCGAGCTTGATGACCTTGAAGTCCAGCTCTTTGTGCTCCAGGTGCGCAGTATCGCGTACCGGACGCACATCGACCAGCGAGCCCGGCAGGAAGGCGCGAATGGAGGAGACGTCGACGGTAAAGCCGCCCTTGACCTTGCCGTTGATCACGCCCTTGACGATCTCGTCCTTCTCGAAGGCCGCTTCCAGTTCCTTCCACGCTTCGGCGCGCTTGGCCTTCTCGCGTGACAGGCGGGTCTCGCCGAAACCGTCTTCGACGGCTTCCAGCGCCACCTTGACTTCGTCACCGACAGCAATGGTCATTTCGCCATTGTCGTCACGGAACTGCGCCGCGGGGATCTGCCCCTCGGACTTCAGACCGGCGTTGACGGTGATCCAGTCGCCTTCGATGTCAACCACGGTCGCCATGACGATGGCACCGGGTTCCATGTTGATGTCCTGGAGAGACTGTTCAAACAACTCAGCAAAGCTTTCGCTCATGTGATTCCTACGTGATCAACGTTGATGACGGTTGTACCGTCTTCCTCCGTACCACCAGCGAGCACGGGCCTTATCGACATATCCCTGGGGATGTTGGCGCTGGTTCGACCTGCAGCGACTTTTCAGTCGGGTCGTTGCACGTCATGACATCTTGCCAGGGGCCCCGGGAGCGGAAGTGCGTCGTCGGCTTCTGCCGGAGAACCGACCTGAAACCGGTGGGTCTCAGGCCAGCTTTCGTTCGGCGAGCAGCGTTTCGATACGCTCCACGACTTCCGGTATATCCAGCTGCGTGGTGTCCAGCTCGACCGCATCTTCAGCGGGCTTGAGCGGGGCCACCGAGCGCTGCATATCGCGCGCGTCGCGCGCTTGGATTTCTTCCAAAAGGGTCGAGAGTCTAGCATCTTCGCCCGCCTGCTGCAATTGCAGCAGGCGTCGACGCGCCCGCTCCTCGGCGGAGGCGGTGAGATAGATCTTGAGCGGTGCATCGGGGAAGACCACGGTCCCCATGTCACGTCCATCGGCGACCAGCCCCGGCGTCTTGCAGAAATCGCGCTGACGCTGGAGCAGCGCGGCGCGGACCGGCGGCAGCGCCGCTACCTGGGACGCCGCGTTGCCGACGCTTTCACTGCGAATCGCCGTGGTCACGTCGTCGCCTTCCAGCAGGATCTGCATTGCCCCATCCTCGACGGCGAACACCACGTCGAGCTCCTGGGCCTGCACGGAGAGCGCCTCGGCATCGTCGACCGCCACGCCATTGCGCATCGCCGACAGCGCCGTCAGGCGATAGAGGGCACCGGAGTCCAGCAGGTGCCAGCCCATGTGCTCGGCGATCATGCGGCTGATCGTCCCTTTCCCGGCCCCGCCCGGGCCGTCGATGGTCAGAACCGGCGCCACTGTCGTCATGCCGATACCTCCGTCAGCTCGAGTCCCACCTTGTTGGCCAGCGCGACGAAACCGGGGAACGACGTCGCCACGTTGGCGCAGTCGTCGATCGCTATCGGTCCGCCGGCCCGCAAGGCGGCGACGGTGAAGGCCATGGCGATGCGGTGGTCACCGAGACTGTCCACCTGCCCGCCCTGATAATTCGGGCCCTCGCTGACACTACCGACCACATCGATACCGTCATCGTAGACGGTGGTCTCGACGCCCAGAATCTCGAGGCCATCGGCCATCGCCTGGATGCGGTCGGACTCCTTGACCCGCAGCTCCTCGGCCCCGCGCAGACGGGTCGTGCCCTCGGCGTTGGCCGCGGCAACGAACAGTGCCGGAAACTCGTCGATCGCCAGCGGCACCTGATCGACGGGAATGTCGATACCCTTGAGCGGTGCATAACGAATGTGCAGATCGGCCACCGGCTCGCCGCCGACTTCGCGCGGATTTTCCAGGCGCAGATCGGCGCCCATCAGCTTGAGAATGTTGATCACGCCGATGCGGGTCGGGTTGACGCCGACGTGCTCGAGCACCAGATCGGAACCCGGCGTGATCGCTGCCGCCACCAGGAAGAAAGTGGCGGAGGAGATATCGGACGGCACGTCGATCGGCGCACTGGTCAACGCCCCGCCACCCTGCAATGTCGCCAGGTCGCCAGCGCGATCGACCTTGTAGCCGAAGCCGTTGAGCATGCGCTCGGTATGGTCCCGGGTGGGGGCCGGCTCGCGCACGCGGGTCTCGCCCTCGGCGTAGAGCCCCGCCAGCAACAGGCAGGACTTGACCTGGGCGCTGGCCATCGGCATGTCGTAGTGGATGCCTTTCAGCGACTGGCCACCGTGGATCCGCAGCGGCGGTCGCCCACCTTCCGCGGTGTCGATCCTCGCCCCCATCAGCCGCAGCGGGTCGGCAACCCGTGCCATGGGGCGCTTGGTCAGCGAGGCGTCTCCGGTCAACTCGGTGTCGAAGGCCTGTCCCGCCAGCAGGCCGGCAAAGAGCCGCATGGCAGTGCCGGAGTTCCCCACGTAGATCGGACCGGCCGGCTTTTTCAGCCCGTGCAGGCCCACGCCATGGATCGTCACCCGCCCCTGGTGCGGCCCCTCGATGGCGACACCCATGTCGCGGAACGCCTGTAGCGTCGCCAGGCTATCCTCCCCCTCGAGGAAGCCCTTGACCTCGGTGACGCCATTGGCCAGTGCGCCGAGCATGATCGAGCGGTGAGAGATGGACTTGTCGCCGGGAACGCGAATCCGGCCGTTGACCGAACCGCCGGGCGACACCCGGTACTGAACCTGTCGTGCTTCCATGGTCTGATAACTCGTCTGATTCAACAGCGTTTCAAAATAGTACCTGGCGTGACTGGCGCGATCGAACGTGCCCAGCATGGCGTCGCTGTCGCCCTGCTCGACGGCCGCCCGCAATCGCGCCAGGCCGGTCTCGAAATCATCCAGCGCACCCAGCAGCGCATCGCGGTTGGCGGTGAAGATATCGCGCCACATCACCGGATCGCTACCGGCGATCCGGGTGAAATCCCGAAACCCGCCGGCGGCGTAGCGGAATATCTCCAGCCGCTCGTCCTGGCGGGCCAGCGTGTCGACCAGCGAGAACGCCAGCAGGTGCGGCAGATGGCTGGTCCGCGCCAGCACCTGATCGTGCCGGTCCACCGGCATCTCGAGCACTTCCGCCCCGCAGCGTTGCCATAGCGCCCGTACCGTGGCGATGGCTGCCAGCGTGGTGTCAGCCTCCGGCGTCAGGATGACCTTGTGATGACGGTAGAGCGCCGGGTTGGCCGCGGCCACGCCGCTTTTCTCGGAACCGGCAATGGGATGGCCCGGAACGAAATTGACCGGCAGACGACCGAAGGCTTCCCTCGCCGCCTCGCAAACGCGGCGCTTGGTACTCCCGACATCGGTCAGCACGCGATCGCCGAGGACCGGGGCCAGTTGCTCGAAAACCCGCCCCATGGCCAGGACCGGCACCGCTACCACGACGAGGCCACTCTGGGCGACCAGCGCCGCGAGATCGCTGCCCCCGTCGTCGATCACGCCCATCTCGAGGCCGGTGTCGATCTCCTCGAGGTTGGGGTCGCAGGCCAGTATCCGCCCACCATAGCCGCCGGACTTGAGCGCGGCGGCCAGCGAGCCGCCGATCATTCCCAGCCCCACGATCAGCACCGTGGGATCCACCGGCGATGTGTCACTCACCCGCATCTTAAAGCACGCCCACCGGGTAGGAACCCAGCACTTTCATGTCCTGCGCGCGGCCACGCACCTCCTCAAGCACACTCGCGATCCCGGGCTGGTCGACATGCCCCTTGAAGTCGATGAAGAAGACGTAGTTCCACGCACCGGTGCGCGACGGGCGGGTCTCGAGACGGGTCATGTCGACATGGTGGCGATGGAACGGTTCGAGCAGCGCGTGCAGCGCACCGGGCTCGTTGCGCATGGCGACCACCACCGAGGTCTTGTCGGTACCCGACGGCGGCACCGACTCGTTGCCGATGATCAAGAATCGCGTGGAGTTGTCGGGGCGGTCCTCGATCTTCTCCGCGACGTGGTCGAGCCCGTAGAGCTGAGCCGCCATGTCGCCGGCGATCGCCGCGCTGTGCCATTCGGTCTTGACCAGTCGCGCCGCCTCGGCGTTGGAAGAGACCGCGACGCGCTCGGCATGAGGGTAGTGGGCATCCAGCCATTTGCGGCACTGGGCGAAGGACTGTGGATGCGAGTAGATCCGCGATATCTTGTCCTGCCGCGTGATGCTCGACATCAGCAGATGGTGGTGGATACGCAGCACCACCTCCCCACTGATGTGCAGGCCGGAATCCATGAACGAGTCCAGCGTGTTGTTGACGACACCCTCGGTGGAATTCTCCACCGGCACCACACCGTAGTTGACCGCGCCCGCCTCCACCTCACGGAACACTTCGTCGATGGCCGCCATCGGCAAGCTGATGGCGCTGTGGCCGAAATGCTTGAGCGCCGCCTGCTGGGTGAATGTGCCTTCCGGCCCCAGGTACGCCACCTTGATCGGCTTTTCCAGCGCCAGGCAGGCGGACATGATCTCGCGGAAGAGCCTGGCCATCTCCTCGCGGTGAAGCGGGCCGGGGTTTTCCTCCATCACCCGGCGCAGCACCTGCGCCTCGCGCTCCGGGCGATAGAAGACGGCATCGGGGTCGTCCGCGGTCTTGACATGAGCCACCTGGGCGGCGCACTCGGCACGCTCGCTGATCAGGCGCATCAGTTCGCTGTCGATGGTGTCGATGCGCTGTCGAAGCGCAGCCAGGTCCAGCGGCGAATTCGAGGAGTCACTCATGACCGTTTCCTGATGACTGTAGGGTGATGTCGTTGGGTGAGGCTCCGCCCATCAACCGCGGCGGCGCTCGAAGTCCCGCATGAAAGTGATCAACGCCTGTACGTCGGCTTCGCTGACGGCGTTGTAGAGGCTGGCCCGCATGCCGCCGACGCTGCGATGCCCCTTGAGATTCAGCAGCCCTTCCGACTCCGCCTCCTTCAGGAACGTCGAATTCAGCGCCTCGTCGGCCAGGGTGAATGGCACGTTCATGATCGAGCGGTTGGCCGGATCGATGGGATTGGCGTAGAAATCGCTGGCGTCGATCGTCGCGTAGAGCGCTTCGCACTTGCGCCGGTTGATCGCCTCCATCTCGGCCAGGCCGCCAACGTCCTGCTTGAGCCACTGGAACACCAGGCCAGCCAGATACCAGGCATAGGTCGGGGGCGTATTGATCATCGAGTCGTTGTCGGCATACACCTTCCAGCCCAGCAGCGACGGTGCCTGCGGCAAGGCGCGTTCCAGCAGATCGTCACGAACGATGACGACGGTGATCCCGGCGGGTCCGATGTTTTTCTGGGCCCCGGCGTAGATGACCCCATACCGGCTGACGTCAAGCGGTGCGGAGAGGATCGACGATGACATATCGCAGACCAGCGGCACGTCCACCTCTGGCACGTAATCGTATGCCAGGCCACCGATGGTCTCGTTGTGGCAGTAGTGCAGGTAGGCTGCATCGGTCGAGAGCGCGATCTCGTCCGGGCGCGGCACATGGACGTAACCATTGCCCTGCGTCGAGCCCGCCACGTGAGCGCCGGCGAGATGATTCGCCTCCTTGATCGCCTTGGTGGACCAGATCCCGGTATCCAGATAGTTGGGGGTACCGCCCTGCCCCAGCAGATTGAGCGGCACGCAGGCGAACTGCAGGGTGGCGCCGCCCTGCATGAACAGCACGCGGTAGTTGTCGGGGATCGCCAGCAGGTCGCGCAGATCCCGTTCGGCCTGGGCCGCGATCGCCTCGAACGTCGGGCTGCGGTGGCTCATCTCCATCACCGAAAGACCCTGTCCTCGGTAGTCGAGCATCTCCTCGCGAGCGCGCTCCAAAACGGCGGACGGCATCGCCGCCGGACCAGCACAGAAGTTGTGCAGACGTGTCATTGCCTGAATTCCTGGATCTGAATCATTGCTGACCACAGTGGCAGCCGAAAACGGCCATCGCCGACAACCAACCACTGCCGAAAGCGCTACTGTCGACCGCTCCGGGCACGATCGCCCGGAGCGGACCCCGCTCACTCGTCTTCCGACTTGCCGTCATTCGATTCGTCGCCGGAAGCGTCATCGACCTTCCCGTCGACATTCGCATCGGCGTTCTCGGCCTTGCCGTTTTCGTCGACGACGTCTTCGGCCAGCTCACCCTCGGCCAGTTCGTCCTCTTGGGGCTCGTCGACACGCACCGTCTTGACCAGGCGCTCGTCGTCACCCGTGCGGATCAGCGTCACGCCCTGGGTGTTGCGGGAGCTGATCGAGACTTCGGCAACCCGGGTGCGGACCAGCGTGCCGCGATCGGTGATCAGCATCATCTCGTCGCTCGAGCGCACCTGCATCGCCGCCACCAGCGAGCCGTTGCGCGCCGTGGTCTGCATCGCGATCACGCCCTGGCCGCCGCGCCCGCGGATCGGGAACTCCTCGAGCCGGGTGCGCTTGCCGTAGCCGTTCTCCGACGCGGTCAGGATATAGATCTGCTCGTCGTTGCCATTGCTGCCGTCATTCTCGGCATCGGCCTGATCGTCGGCTTCGGCGTCCGCGTCGGCATCGATGGTCTGGCTCTGGGGGATGATCAGACTGATCACCTCGGCGCCATCGAGCAGGCGCATGCCGCGAACGCCGCGTGCGGTACGGCCCATCGCGCGGACATTGCCCTCCTCGAAGCGGATCGCCTTGCCGTTGGACGACAGCAGCATGACGTGGTCCGAACCGGAAGTGATCGCGGCGCCGACCAGCCGATCGCCCTCATCGATGTCGATGGCGATCAGCCCCACGCTGCGCGGCCGGGAGAACTGGTCCAGCGAGGTGCGCTTGACCGTGCCGCTGGCGGTGGCGAAGAAGATGTAGCTGTCCGGGTTGTAGTCCCGCACCGGCAGAATGGCGTTGATCGACTCGCCGGCGTCCAGCGGCAGCATGTTGACCAGCGGCTTGCCCCGCGAGCCGCGGCTGGCGTTGGGCATTTCGTAGGTCTTGAGCCAGTACACCTTACCGCGGTTGGAGAACAGCAGCATGGTGTCGTGGGTCGAGGCCACCACCAGGTGCTCGATGACGTCCTCGTCCTTCATGCTGGTCGCCGACTTGCCGCGCCCGCCCCGCTTCTGCGCCTGGTAGTCGGTGATCGGCTGGGTCTTGGCATAGCCGCCACGGGAGAGCGTGACCACCATGTCCTCCTCGGCGATCAGGTCTTCCATGGAGAGATCGAGACGACTGGTGTGAATCTCCGTCTTGCGCTCGTTGCCGTACTGATCGCGGATCGCCTCCAGCTCTTCACGGATGACCTCGAGCAGGCGATCCGGCGAGGCCAGAATGTGGTTGAGCTCGGCGATCTTCTCGAGAATGCTCAGGTATTCGTCGAGCAGCTTCTCGGTCTCGAGCCCGGTCAGGCGGTGCAGACGCAGCTCGAGGATCGCCTGGGCCTGGGCCGGAGACAGCCGGTACATGGCGCTGTCGTCGGACAGCCCGTAGCCCTCCTCGAGATCCTCCGGCTTGCACGAGGTCGCCCCGGCGCGCTCGAGCATGCCGGTGACCTGGCCTGGCTGCCAGTCGCGAGCGAGCAGCTTGTCCTTGGCCTCGGCGGCATTGGGCGACGCCTTGATCAGCTCGATCACTTCATCGATGTTGGAGATCGCGACGGTCAGGCCTTCGAGCAGATGGCCGCGCTCGCGAGCCTTGCGAAGTTCGTACAGCGTGCGGCGAGTGACGACTTCACGCCGGTGGCGGACGAAGGCTTCGAGCAGCTGCTTGAGGTTGAGCGTCTTGGGCTGGCCGTCGTCCAGCGCGACGATGTTGATCCCGAACACGTTCTCGAGCTGAGTGTGCGCGAACAGGTTGTTGACGACGACATCGCCCGATTCGCCGCGCTTGATCTCGATGACCACGCGCAACCCTTCCTTGTCGGACTCGTCGCGCAGCTCCGCGATGCCCTCGACCCGCTTCTCCTTGACCAGCTCGGCGATCTTCTCGATCAGCCGCGCCTTGTTGACCTGATAGGGCAGCTCGGTAATGACGATGTGGTCGCGGCCGCTCTTCTTGTCGAACTCGACGGTATGCTTGGCACGCACGTAGATGCGGCCACGACCGGTGCGATACGCCTCGAGAATGCCGGCACGGCCGTTGATGATGCCGGCGGTGGGGAAATCGGGCCCGGGGATGTACTCCATCAGGTCATCGACCGTCAGGGTGTAATCCTCGATCAACGCCAGGCAGCCGTTGATCACCTCGACCATGTTGTGCGGCGGGATGTTCGTCGCCATGCCGACCGCGATACCGGAAGCGCCGTTGATCAGCAGGTTCGGCACCTTGGTCGGCAGCACTTCGGGGATCCGTTCGGTGCCGTCGTAGTTGTCGACCCAGTCGACGGTGTCCTTCTCGAGATCCGCCAGCAACTCGTGGGAGAGGCGCGCCATGCGCACCTCGGTGTAACGCATCGCCGCGGCATTGTCGCCATCGATGGAACCGAAGTTGCCCTGGCCGTCGACCAGCACATGGCGCATCGAGAAATGCTGCGCCATGCGCACGATGGTGTCGTAGACCGCACTGTCGCCGTGGGGGTGATATTTACCGATCACGTCGCCGACGACACGCGCCGACTTCTTGTATGGCTTGTTCCAGTCGTTGCCGAGTTCGTGCATCGCGTAGAGCACGCGACGGTGGACCGGCTTCAAGCCATCGCGGACGTCGGGAAGCGCGCGCCCGATAATGACGCTCATCGCATAGTCCAGATAGGACTGCTTGAGCTCATCCTCGATGTTGACTGGCAGAATTTCTCTGGCGATATCACCCATGGGTCGTCAAATCCTTTGCACCGCTGCCACGACCGGCGTCCGGCCGTGGCAGCGTTAATAAAGCCCCGACAAGGCGGCCAAGTGGCTTGGCCGCACAATCACGGGATCATACCATTTCAGGGGCTTTAAAGGCAGGCGTTGACGTGCTTTGGACGGCTTTTCTACTTCCCTTCTGGCGCATCGACCACCAGCGGTCCCAATCGCTCCGCCCACTCCCCCTCCATCGGAACCACCTGGCCGCTGCGCTGGTCGAGCAGCACGAATGTCAGCGTGGCGGCCGCCACCAGCTCACCGCTGCCGATATGCGTTATCCGATGCCCGACCACACCGCTGCGCCCACCGACTCGGATCAGGCAGGTTTCGACCTTGAGGTCATCGTTCATGACGGCTGCGCGGCGATAATCGATATTGAGATTGACCGCGACCAGCGCCACGCCCCGAGCCAGTCCGTCGGCGAACTCCGGATGGGCATCGACGTAGGCCCAGCGCCCCTCCTCGAGGAACTCGAGATAGCGGGCATGGTTGACGTGGCCGTAGCCGTCGAGATGAAAGCCCCGGACGCGAACCTCGGTTACCGTGATACGTGAATCCATGCAAACCTCCGTGATGACTGTTGTCGATGCCGCGACGGCAAGACGGCGCTGACGCCAGCTCTCTTCCCGATCGTCTGTCGCTCGCAGCTTCAAAACATACGCCCGTTTGAAACAGTCGCGCAAACATCGACGACCAACCTCGGTGGTAACGCCTGGGTCGTTTCGACATAATATGCCTCCTTTCAAACGGAGCGGGCGCATGTGGTTCAAGCACTGTCATCTGTATCGCTGCCATGACGTCGAGGTTCTCTCCCTGGAGGACCTGGAAACCGCACTGGCAGAATTCGCGTTTCGCCCCGTCTCCCCGCGCGAGGCGCGCCGGGTTGGGTGGAGTGCACCGGCGGGCCGTCGCGGCGATCAGCGCGCCCACGAGATCCAGGGGCATCGACTGCTGTCGATGCTGCGCCAGGAGCGCCTGCTGCCGGCGGCGGTGGTCAACGACGAGGTCGCTGAGCGCAGCGAGGCGCGCGAGCAGGCCGAGGGCCAGCCGCTATCGCGACGCGAGCGCCAGTTGCTCAAGGAACAGGTCATGGAGGAGCTGCTGCCCCAGGCCTTCACCCGCACCCAGCGCGTCGAGTTGTGGTGGGATACCCGCAAGCGCCTGATCGGCATCAACGCCTCCAGTCGCAAGCGCGCCGAGGAGGTGCTGGACCTGCTGCGCCAGACGCTCGGCTCGTTGAAGGTGACGCCATTGGCGACGAAGACGCCGCCGTCTCGCGGCATGACCCAGTGGCTGAGCGACCCCGCCAGCCGCCCCGCCAGCCTGATGCTTGGTGACCAGGTGGAGCTGCGCGCGGCCGAGGACGAAGGCGTATTGCGCGCGCGCCAGGTCGACCTCGATAGCGAAGAGATCCAGTCGCTGCTCGAGAACGGCCGTCAGGCCAGCCAGCTCAGCCTCGGCAGCGAAGGACAGCTTCGTGCCATGCTGCACGACGACCTGGCGCTCAAATCTCTCAAGTTCGACGACGCCCTGCTGGACGAAGCCAGTCAGAGTGACGACGGCGACGACCCGATCGTCTCTCTGGAAACGGACTTCGCGCTGATGTCGCAAACGCTGGCGACTTTCGTCGACCAACTGATCGAATGGCTGGGCGGCGAAGCCGATCCGGCAGCACCGACGCCATGACGCTTCATCCCGATACCGACAACAACACCGGAACCGGCAGTGGTGGCGTGACCGCCAACCCGCACAGCGCCGAGGCGGCGATCGACCTCGACCGGTTCGCCGACATTCGCCCCTACCACGACGAAGAGGTCGAGGCCGTGCTGGCCCGTCTCGCTCATGACAGCGAGCTACTGGACGCGATCACTCGCTACCGCCTGCCACGGCTGGCCCGCTTCGCCCCGCCGCTGGCGCGGATGCTCGCCAGCTTCCGGCTGCAGCGCGAGATGCGCGGCGTGACCACCGTGCGCGACTTCCAGTTGCGCATCGCCGACTACATGGCGCACATGATCAGCCGCACGACCCACGGATTCGATGTCGAGGGCCTGGAGCGACTGGATACGGGGCAGGCCTACCTGTTCATCGGCAACCATCGGGATATCGCCCTCGACCCGGCCTTCGTCAACTACGCGCTCTATCTCGCGGGCCACGACACCGTTCGCATCGCCATCGGCGACAATCTGCTGCAGAAACCCTTCGTCACCGACCTGATGCGGCTCAACAAGAGCTTCATCGTGCCGCGCTCTATCAAGGGCAAGCGGGCGATGCTGGCAGCCTATCAGTCGCTCTCGGGCTATATCCGCCACTCGATCACCGACGACAACCACTCGGTGTGGCTGGCCCAGCGCGAAGGGCGGGCCAAGGATGGCGTCGATCGAACCGATAGCGCCATCGTCAAGATGCTCTGCATGGCACGCCGTCTGGAAGAGGGCGACAGCGACATCGGCAGCGCGGTGCGCGAGCTCAAGATCGTTCCCGTCTCGATCAGCTACGAGTACGACCCCTGCGCGGTCAACAAGGCCCGCGAGTTGCATGCCAAGGAGACCGACGGCACCTACAGGAAGGTGGAGTTCGAGGACATCTTCTCCATCGTCTCCGGCATCACCGGCAACAAGGGCCGGGTCAAGCTGGTGTTCGGCACGCCATTGTCGGCCGAGTTCGGCACCGCCGACGAGGTCGCCGACGAAATCGACCGGCAGGTGCTGGAGAACTATCCGACCTTCCCCAGCCATCAGCTTGCACTGGCCGAAACCGGGTTGGCCCCGGAACTGGTGGATCTGAGCGGCGTGACTCCCGAAGATCGCGAGCAGTTCCGAAACCAGCTGGCGGCCGTCCCCGAACCGCTGCAACGCTGGTGGCTGCTGCAATATGCCAACCCGATCCTGAATCGGGCCGGCAAGCCCCAGCGTCACGACGCCTGAGCCGTCGGCGCCGACGTCAGATCGTCCCGGCATCGACCGGGACCACCCCTCCTCACCCCGCCGCCATCCGCCAATGGCGACTCCTGGACCGGAGACGGCTTGCCCGCCTCCGGTCCACTCGAACCCGTCTTTTGCCGGCGGCACGGTTGCCGGTACCGACCAGCCACTGGCGCGAGCGGTAAAATTTCCTTAAAATACGCTTAAAATTAGCCAGCTAATTAGCGTATTCACATTCCTGACCATGAACGCTCCTCTCGACCCCGCTACCGTGTCACCCGCCAAGGCGTCCGACGCTGCCGGCTCGGCCATGCCGCCTCCAAAAGCGCTACCGCTTTCGGCACCAACGCCGTTCACGCCCACCACCCTCCAGCACGGCACCGGGCTGCTCAAGGCCGATGTCTATCTTGACATTCACGCGGGCCGACCGGTGATCCGCAAGGACTACAGCCGCTATGCCGGCAGCTGGCTGGCGATTCCGGCGCGCCTGCTGCTGCACCACGAGGCACGGATTCTGGAACGCCTTCGCCATTGGCCCCATGCGCCCAAGGTGATCGGTCAGGCCGGCAAGCTGGCGCTGCTGCTGGAGTACGTGCCCGGCGAGCTGCTGAGCGAAGCGGCGGATCTCACCAACCCGATCGCCTTCGCCCAATTGATGGCTGCGCTCGCCTCACTCCACCGCAGCTCGATCGTCCACAACGACGTGCGCGGCTCCAATATCATCATGAGCCGGGGTCGCGTGGTGCTGATCGATTTTGCCGCGGCGCTCTACCTGCCAGGCGGTCGACTGCTCCGGTTCCTGCTGCGCCCCCTGCAGCGCAGCGATATCGCCGGCGGACTCAAGTTCAAGACCCGCCTGACCGGCGAGGCGCTGACACCGCGGGAAGCACGGCTGCGGCGCAAGCCGGCCTGGATGAGAAGCCTGCAACGCACCTGGAAGCGCCGGCTGCTGCCACGCCTCAAGCGTCGCCTCGCCCCGACCGGCCGGCGCAGCGGATGACACTCCGCCACACCGCTACTTGCGCCAGAAGAACGGCGTCATCAGCACCAGCACCGTGAGAATCTCGAGGCGCCCCATCAGCATGCCGAGGGACAGCAGCCACTTGGCCGCATCCGGCAGCGAGGCGAAGTTGCCGGCGGGTCCGATGGTGTTCCCCAGCCCCGGCCCGACATTGGCCAGGGCGGTGGCCGCCCCGGTGATCGCGGTCACCATGTCGAGGCCCAGCGCGGCCAGTGCCAGCGCCAGCACCGCCACGGTGAGAAAGAAGAAGAACGAGAAGGCGATGACCGCGCGCACGACCTCGTCGTTGAGTGGCCGGCCGTTGTAGCGCTGGGCGAACACGCCACTGGGATGCACCAGGTAGCGCAGCTGGTTGGCCAGCAGCAGCCCCCCGATCTGGAACCGGAAGATCTTCATGCCGCCGCTGGTCGACCCGCTGCAACCGCCGACGAAGGTGATGAAGAAGAACGTGGTGACCGCCAGCGGCCCCCACTGGGTGTAGTCGGCGCTGGCGTAGCCGGTGGTCGTCACCACCGAGATCACGTTGAAAGCGACATCCGTCAGTGCCTGGAAGGGCGCGTCGGAGAAGGCCAGGATCCGATAGAGCGTCAGCGTCGCGATCACCACCAGCAGCAGACCGACGAGCCCCCGCACCTGCTGGTCCTGCCACAGCGCGCCGCGACTGTCGCGCAGCAGCCTGATGTAGAGCACGAACGGCAACGCCCCGCCCAGCATGAACAGACAGCCCAGCCACAGGATCAGCGGGCGATCGTGATAGATGCCGAACGAGGCGTCGTAGTTGGCGAAGCCACCGGTGGAGACCGAGCTCATGGCGTGGACGATGGCGTCCAGCGTGCCCATGCCCGCCAGGCGATAGCTCAGGATCGCCGCCAGCGTGAGCCCGAGATAGATGATCGTGGACGCCTTGGCGATACCGCCGGCCCGGGGCAGCACCTTGTCCGACCAGTCGGAGGACTCGGTCTGGAACAGGCGCATGCCACCGACCTTCAGGAACGGCAGAATCGCGATCGCCATCACGATGATCCCGATCCCGCCCAGCCACTGCATCAACCCGCGCCACAGTTTGAGGCCGTCGGACAGGTCATCGATGCCGGAGAGCACGGTGGAGCCGGTGGTGGTGATGGCGGAAACCGACTCGAATACCGCATCAGTGAACGACAATTGCGGAGCTCCCAGCACCAGCGGCAGGCTGGCGAAGGCGCTGATCACTGCCCAGCTCGAGGTGGTGAGGATGAACATGTGGCGCGTCTTTAACTCGACCGCCGTCTGCCACGTCCAGGCCAGCAGCGAACCCGAGACCACCGCGACCACCGCCATCGACTTGAGAAACGCCCACAGGTCGGGATCGTTTTCGAGCCCCAACAGGATCACCGGCGGCAACATGAACAGCGCCAAAACGATCAACAGCAGCGCCAGAATCTTGAAAATCGGCTTGGCGTCTTGCAAGACTTCCTCCCGGTTCCGTCCACTCGAGCCCGATCTCTCCGCCCGCGGGAGGCCTCACCCCGCCGCGGCGAATAAATCGCGGCGATGATAGGCCATCGCGAGACGCAAGACACGGCTTTACCCGCTTTTCTCGTCGACGGCTCGGCTTCGCAAGCGCTCACCGTGGAGTGAAAGGCCGCCAGTGGAAAGCGCTCGCCCAGAGTGGCATCCGCCTCTCTTTCAGCGCGCCCCGCGGGCTCTGGCGGTGCGACGAGATATGCTATGGTGGCGCCATCAGAGCGCATGAGCGCGAAGGCTTGGCGGCACGCCGAGTCCGGACACGCCCTCGCCGCCCACCACAGGAGAGTCATCCATGAGTTCCGCCTCGGAAATGCAGAAAAACCGCGTCATCCAGGAGCTGCGCGCCTTCATCAAGAAGCTGCTGCAGGAGCCCGGCATTCTCGAGAATTCGCTGGCCATCGCCAAGCGTCACTCGGATGGCAGCAACGACCCCAAGGCCTGGGCGACCATCGCCAACGAGATCTCGGATACCACCAGCGTGCATATCCCGGAAGACCCGAGCGAGCATTCGGAGGCCGACCGGCTGTTTCTTGAGGTGTTGCGGGAGGTCGTGGGGGAGGAGAAGGCGCTTTATTGAGCTGTAAGCTGTAAGCCGTGAGCTTTAAGCCGTGAGCTTTAAGCTGGAAGAGAGAAGAGAGAAGAGAGAAGAGAATAAAAAGCAAGGCCGGCGGGTGCCGGCCTAGAGGATCTATTCCTGTTCGCAATTCGAAACATACTTCTGTGGAACATTTGTCGTGCACTCCCAACCCCACGAACCGCCACTATCGGAATAGGTGTAAGTAACAGTGCCTTCGTTCAGGTCAGCACTGACATCTACATCACCAGTGTTACCATCGGCATCAGGCGGAGCGGAACCAAACGTGTAGGTAATCTTGGCATCCGAACCAGCTGTGGCCGGACCTACTACAGCAGTTATAGCGCCGTATTGCCCTTCCGCCCCAATCCCAAGGTTATCGACATCGTAAGGGTTATTATTACCCTCCGCTGATGTGTCACCCGTGGTACGCCCTTGATCCACTAGTGATTGAACAGCCACTCTAGCCCCACCAAGCAACGTATGTGCTTCGGCAAATTGCGATCTCGCGATGTAATTCTGATACTGCGGGATCGCGATGGCGGCGAGGATGCCGATAATCGCGACGACGATCATGAGCTCGATCAGGGTGAAGCCACCCTGCCGGCGGGTTGGTGCTTTCGGGTTCTTCTGCATCATGGTTCCCTGCCTTGCCAATGTTGAGCCGTTGGGACTGGTGCCACTCGCGCCGCCCACCGGACGCCCCCTTGCCTTGCGTACCGCGCTCGCGGTTTCGAGTCTTGGGCCCTTCATGACCGCCCGCGGCTGTCCGCCCCCACACACGAAGATACGCAAAGTTACTATTGGTGACACTGCAGGCGGTTTATCGGCAGCTGGCGAAGAATACTTAAAGAAAAATGGCGCTACGCCGATAGCTGGGTCATCCCGGTAGTGAATCCCGCTCCACAGGGGCTCTCACGATGCCGGTCGTCGTCGATCGACCAACCACTCGCTGGCCGTTCGATTTCGCTGCTCACGTCGTCATCCAAGGGGCGCCTTCTGATGTCGGAAGCCATGCCATCCCGCGCGCAAAGCGGACTCGCCCAGCGCTTCATCGAGCAGGGACTGATCAGCGCGGAGGCTTGCGAGCAGGCGTTCCGCGAAGCCGCCGAGAGGCAGTTGACGCTGCTGGAATTCCTGGTGAGAGAAGGCAGGATCGACGCCCGCCAGGCCGGGGTGCTGGCAGCCCACGAGTACGGCTTGCCGTTCCTGGACCTGAAGCAGATCGACTGGGATCAGCTACCCGTCATCGAACCGGTGGCAGACAAGGTCATGCGCCGCTCTCAAGTACTGCCGCTGGCCCGCGACGACCGCCGGCTGACCGTGGCGATCGCCTTTCCCGCCACGCTGGCCAGCCTGGACGAGCTGCAGTTCACCACTGGGCTGGCGATCGAGGGCGTGCTGGTGCCGTTCGATCAGCTGGAACGCGCCCTGGCCAAGCGCTACCAGCGCCAGGAGGCCTCCGGCATGCTGGAAGCGCTGGGGGAGGCCAGCGAGTCACTGACGCTGGATACCAGCGAAGCCGATCTGGAAAACGAGGCCGCCGCCTTCGACAAGGGCGGCGACGACGACGAGCCGGTGGTGCGCTTCGTCAACAAGATCCTGCGCGACGCCATCCATCGCGGCGCGTCCGATATCCACTTCGAGCCCTACGAGTCGAGCTACCGGATCCGCTTTCGGGTCGACGGCATGCTGATCGAGATCGCCCGGCCGCCGCTCAACCTGCGCACCCGTCTCGCCGCCCGGCTCAAGGTGATGGCGCGCCTGGATATTTCCGAACGCCGCCTGCCCCAGGATGGCGCAATGAAGATCCGCCTGGATGCCAAGCGCGCCATGGACTTCCGCGTCAACACGCTGCCCACCGTTTTCGGCGAGAAGGTCGTGCTGCGTCTGCTGGATGCCGAGACCGCCAGCTTCGGCATCGACGCGCTGGGCTTCGCGCCCGCCCAGCGTCGGCTGTTCGAGGCCGCGCTGGCCGAGCCCCAGGGCATGATCCTGGTCACCGGCCCCACCGGCAGCGGCAAGACGGTGACGCTCTACACCGGTATCAACCTGCTCAATACCGAGGAGCGCAACATCTCGACCGCGGAAGACCCGGTGGAGCTCAAGGTGCCCGGCGTCAACCAGGTCAACGTGCAGCCGCGGGTCGGGCTCGACTTCGCCAGCGCCCTGCGCGCCTTCCTGCGCCAGGACCCGGACGTGGTGATGGTCGGCGAGATTCGCGACCTGGAGACCGCCGAGATCGCGATCAAGGCCGCCCAGACCGGCCATCTGGTGCTCTCGACCCTGCACACCAACTCGGCCGCCGAGACGCTGACCCGCCTGCGCAACATGGGCGTCGCCAGCTTCAATATCGCCAGCTCGGTGTCGCTGATCATCGCCCAGCGCCTGGCGCGGCTGCTATGCCCGCGCTGCAAGGTACCGGCGGAGATCCCCGCCGAGGTGCTGCGCCAGGAGGGCGTCTCCGCCGACAGGCTGGCGGGTGCCACGCTCTACCGCGCGGTGGGGTGCGACCACTGCACGCTGGGCTACAAGGGCCGTATCGGGATCTACGAGGTGGTCCCGGTCAACGAGGCGATGAGCCAGATGATCATGGCGGACAGCCACGCGCTCGAACTGGCCCGCGCGGCGCGGGACGCCGGCCATGCGGGACTGCGCCAGAGCGGGCTCGACAAGGTGCTTCAGGGCCTGACCAGCCTCGAAGAGATCAACCGCGTGACTACGGACTAAAGGCACCGACTGACGCCCGGCCTACCAGACAGGACGCGATCATGGCGACGACCCTCAAGCGAACCAGGCCGGTGAAGGCCCCCAAGGCGCCCCGCCGGGTGGTGATGCACCGCTGGCAGTGGCGCGGCAAGAACCTGCGCGGGGAGACCGTGGCCGGCGAGCTCATCGCCACCGATATCGACGAGGTCCGCAAGGAACTGACGCGCCAGAAGATCATCGTCAAGCGCATCACCCGCAAGACCGGTCTGTTCGGGTTGGGGCGTATCGCGTCCCGCGACATCACGCTTTTTTCCCGTCAGCTGGCGACCATGATCCGGGCCGGCGTACCGCTGCTCCAGGGCTGCAAGGTGGTCGCCGAGACGCTCAAGAATCCCGCGATGCGCAACCTGGTGGAGACGCTGGCCAACGACATCAGCGCCGGCTCCAGTTTCTCGGAGGCGCTGGCCAGGCACCCTTCCCGCTTCGACCGCATGTTCGTCAACATGGTCGCCGCCGGCGAGCAGTCGGGCGCACTGGACAAGATGCTCGAGCGGGTGGCCAGTTATCGCGAGAAGGTCGAGACGCTCAAGAATCGGATCAAGAAGGCGCTCTACTATCCGGCCGCGGTCATCCTGGTCGGCATCGGCGTTACCGCACTGCTGCTGGTCAAGGTCGTCCCCCAGTTCCAGAGTCTCTTCAATGGTTTCGGCGCCGAGCTGCCGGCCTTTACCCAGTTCACCGTGCAGCTGTCCGAATTGACCCAGGCCTACTGGTGGCAGGCCATTCTCGCCGCAGCGGCGCTCGTTTTCTGCCTGCGCCAGGCCATGAGACGATCACCCGCCTTCGCCTATCGCGCCCACCAGCTGATACTCAAGCTGCCGGTGCTCGGCAATATCGTCGACAAGGGATCGATCGCCCGCTTCTCGCGCACCCTGGCGACCACGTTCAATGCCGGCATCCCGCTGGTGGAAGCGCTGGACACCGCCGCCGGAGCCACCGGCAACCGCGTTCATCAGCGAGCCATCGCCAGTATTCGCGAGGACGTGGGGACAGGGCAGCAGCTCAACTTCGCCATGCGTCGCACCAACGTCTTCCCACTCATGGCGGTCCAGATGGTGAGCATCGGCGAGGAAGCCGGTGAGCTGGACACCATGCTCGACAAGGTGGCGGAGTTCTACGAGGAAGAGGTCGACAACCAGGTCGACGCGCTGACGTCGCTGCTGGAACCTTTCATCCTGGTGGTGCTGGGCACGCTGGTGGGCGGGCTGGTCGTGTCGATGTATCTGCCCATCTTCCAGATGGGCTCCGCAATTTAGTTACGAACGGGCTGCGCTCGACCAGCCGTTGTTGAAAGCGGTCGACCTATGGGTACGTTACCCTTAGCGCTGACTATTTATTCGATGTTCGTGGAGTATCCGTTGTTAGATCTTCCTCCTTTGCTTACCTGGCCGTTGGCTTTCGTGCTCGGCGCGACGCTGGGTAGCTTCCTCAACGTGGTCATCGTGCGTCTGCCGGTCATGCTGATGCGCCGCTGGCGCGCGGAAGCGCTGGAGGCACTGGAGCAACCCGCGGAGGCCACTCCCCGCTATAATCTGGCAACGCCACGCTCGCACTGCCCCGGTTGCGGGCATTTCATCGCCTGGCACGACAATCTGCCATTGGTCGGCTGGTTCAAGCGCCGGGGGCGTTGCGCGGCGTGCGGCACATCGATCAGCGCGCAGTATCCGCTGGTGGAGCTGGCCTCGGCGATACTGGCGGTGGCGGTCATCGCACTGCACGGCATCAGTTGGCAGAGCCTGTGGCTGATCGGTGCCTGCCTGACGCTGCTGGCGGGGGCGGTCATCGACTGGCGCACCCAACTGCTGCCGGACGCGTTGACCCTGCCGCTGCTGTGGGCCGGCCTGCTCTATCAATGGCTGTTCGCACCGCTGATGCTGGAGAGCGCCGTGCTGGGAGCCGTCGCCGGCTATCTCTCGCTGTGGTCGGTCTACTGGCTGTTCAAGCTGACCACCGGCAAGGAGGGCATGGGCTATGGCGACTTCAAGCTGATGGCGGCCCTCGGTGCCTGGCTCGGCTGGCAAAGCCTGCCGCTGCTGCTGCTGCTGTCGGCCGGGGTCGGCGCGATCGCCGGCATGACATTGATCGCCATGCGACGACAAGAGCGGAACCAGGCGATGCCCTTCGGCCCCTATATCGCTCTCGCCGGGTGGATCGCGCTGCTGGTCGGCGAACCGTTGCTGGCGGTCTACCGCAACCTGCTGCTGGGAGGCTGGGGATGACCCTGACGGCCAACGCGCACGACACCATGGTGGTGGGGCTCACCGGCGGCATCGGCTCCGGCAAGAGCGCCGTCGCCGACGCCTTCGGCGCCCTCGGCATCGGCTGGATAGACGCCGACCATGTCGCCAGAGAGGTCGTGATGCCAGGCGAACCCGCGCTGGCGGCCATCGTCGAGCGCTACGGCAAAACGATCCTCCAGCGGGATGGCACGCTCGACCGCCGCGCGCTGCGCGCCCGGATCTTCGACGATGAAGCCGAGCGCCACTGGCTGGAAGGGGAAACGCATCCGCGTATTCGCCAGCGACTGCGGGCCCACCTGGCGAGGCTGCGCGCCGCTGGCGCGCCCTACTGCCTGCTGGTGTCGCCGCTGCTGATCGAATCCAGCCAGCACGAACTGGTCGACCGGATTCTGGTGGTGGACGTTCCCAGGGAAGTCCAGATCGAGCGCACCCTGGCGCGGGATGGCGTCGACAGGCGCCAGGTGGAGTCCATCCTGTCGGCGCAGAGCTCCCGGGAGCGCCGCCTTGCAGCCGCCGACGACGTCATCGACAATGGAGGCACTCGACGACACCTGCTCGATCAGGTCGCTGGGCTGGATGCCAAGTACCGCCAATTGCGCTCTTCAGCGGGATGACGCTCCTTCGACACCCTCGCCCCGACACGTTAGCCACCGACACGATATCTCTCTATGACTCGATCCAACGACCCAAGCAACGACAAGGGCGCCGGCAAGGGGCTGACCGTCCCCTGCCCCCAGTGCCAGCAATCGGTTGCCTGGACGACCGAAAACGCCTATCGGCCGTTCTGTTCCAAGCGCTGCAAGCTGATCGACCTGGGCGCCTGGGCGGATGGCTCCCACCGCATCCCGGGCGAACCGCACATGGATGAAACCGAACTCGACGAACTCATCGACCGGCTCGAACGCGGCGAGTAGTCCGCTCACCCTGAATGTCGACGCTTGCTACAGCCTGATTCCATGGCCGGAAACGAAGACGCCGCACCCAGGGGTGCGGCGTCTTCGTTTTTGGCTCTTGGCTCTTGGCTCTTGGCTCTTGGCTCTTGGCTCTTGGCTCTTGGCTCTTGGC
>NZNW01000050.1 GCA_002695065.1 Salinicola sp.
AGATCACCGACGTTATCCGCCGTGATCTGGTCGAGCGGGCTGTACTTCTGGGCGTTGAGCTGACCGTGGAAGCTGTCCCAGGTCGGGTTTTCGGGCACCAGCGGTATCGGTGCCCGGTCGGCATTCTGGCGATCGCTGGCGTCCGCCGTGTCGAGGTCCCTGGAACCCTCATCGTCGGCCTGCACCGTCTCGGACGAAGTGGCGGCTTCGGATGATGCCGGGGATTCGCTTCGCGTCGAGGTCCGGTCGGATTCGGTGGGCTGATCCTGGGCCAACAGCGGCAGCGGGGCGAGCAGCAGCGCCAGTGCCGTGGCCGAACCCAGGCGGGTGGCGGCGAGTTTCAGGGTCGGTGTGGACGGCTGTGACAGGGATATGGGCATGACTCGGCTCCTCAGGAATGGGCTGGCGTGGTGGAGGAGGCGCGACCGGCCATCTCCAGCAGCAGGCCTATCAGGCCCACCACCATGGCAGCCGTCAGCCACCACTGGTGCAGCAGCAGCCCGGCGAAGCCGGTGCCGACGAGATCCAGCAGGATCAGCACGCGCAGTGCCACCCGGCCGCTGCGGCACGAAAGTGGCGCCAGGACCAGCGTCAGGATGGCCAATGCGATCGTGGACAGAATGACGACGAGGGCGCCAAGCGACCCGTTGACCCCGGTGAGCGGTGTGAAATAGGCATAGAGTGCCACGGCGAGCCCGGCGAGCGAGCCCAGGAGCATGACGATGATGCCCGGCCTGAATGATCCAGATTGCGACATGAGGTTGTTGTCTCCTGATGAGAGCGATGTGTTGCACCTGGCGATTGTGTCTGCGTTGCTCTGATGTTGCATCAGGCCAAAAAACATCGACGAAACAGCTCGATGGTGTGGCTAAGCTTGCTAGTATTCCCCTGGCCAGGCCGACCAAAGTATAAAGGATTTTTGGAAGTTAGCATGTAAACAAATTCGTTTTTTTGAGCTAACCGCGCCATTTTCATGACGTAGACTCAGTCATAATAGTTTGTGCTGTTCGATTGCCAAGGGGGGGCGCACACCGCGACCGTGTGTCGTGCGACCTATCGTGGGCCGGCGTTTGCTGGAGGGCAAGCGCAGCCAGCATAATGGCGGGCCGTCACGCCGCGCAGAGACACGCTGTATGGAATCGTTCAACACCATCGGCCTGATCGGCCGCCTGGGTAGCGACAAGGTGGTCGAGACGCTCAAGCGTCTGGTGATCTTCCTCGAACGTCGTGGTCTCGACATCGTGATCGAGGATCGTACTGCCGCGCTGCTGCAGGGACACGGCCACGACGAGGCCCGCCGCCGCGAGCTGGGCACGCTCTGCGACCTGGTGATCGTGGTGGGGGGCGACGGCAGCCTGCTGGGCGCTGCGCGGGCGCTGTGCCACAGCGGGACGCCGGTGCTCGGCATCAACCGCGGCCGGCTGGGGTTTCTGACCGACATCTCGCCGGACGAGGTGGAGCAGAAGGTTGCCGAGGTTCTGGAAGGGCAGTACGACAGCGAGCGACGCTTCCTGCTCGAGGCGGAACTCTATCGCGGCGAGCGGCTGATCGGCTCCGGCTCCAGTCTCAACGATGTCGTCGTGCATCCCGGCAAGGCGGCCCGGATGATCGAGTTCGAGCTGTTCGTCGACGACCGCTTCGTCTACTCCCAGCGCTCCGATGGTTTGATCATGGCGACGCCGACCGGCTCCACCGCCTATGCGCTGTCGGGAGGCGGGCCCATCGTGCATCCGGGGCTCGAGGCCATCACGCTGGTGCCGATGTTCCCGCACACGCTCTCCAGCCGGCCGATCGTGATCGACGCCGCCAGCGAGATTCGCGTCCATATCGGCGATATCAACCAGGCCTATCCCCACGTCAGTTGCGACGGTCAGACCCGGGTCGTCTGCAAGCCCGACGATGTGCTCTATGTGCGCCGTCAGGCCGAGCGGCTGACGTTGATCCACCCGCGTGGACACAGTTTCTTCGAGGCCTGCCGCTCCAAGCTGGGCTGGAGCAGCAGGCTGGGAGACTGACATGGCCCAGGACGATGGTGTCGACGGCTACGATCTGATCGGGGACGTGCACGGTTGCGGACACACCTTGATACGCCTGCTCGAGGCGCTGGGCTATCGGGCAGAGGACGGGGTCTTTCGTCACCCGCGCCGCCGCGTGATCTTTCTGGGCGATCTGATCGATCGCGGTCCCAGCATCCGGCTGGCGGTTTCGGTGGCCAAGCGCATGGTCGACGCCGGCGAAGCCCATATCGTGATGGGCAATCACGAGGTCAACGCCCTGGCCTACTGCCACCAGGCACCGAGCGACAGCGAGCGCGAGTGGCTACGGGATCACACTCCGCGCAACAATCGGATCATCGGTCGCACCCTGGAGCAGTTTCACGCCTTTCCGCTGGAGTGGGAGACCTGCCTCTCCTGGTTCATGACACTGCCGCTCTGCCTCGACCTGGGGGGATTGCGGGTGGTCCACGCATGCTGGGACGAGCCGCTGATCGCCGCCTTCCTGGCGCGCCGCCCCGATGCCCGTATTGATCGCGACTTTCTGGTCGAGTCGGTCCAGCACGGCAGCCTGGCGCAGCGTATCCTGGACCGTCTGACACGCGGCACCCAACTGCCGTTGCCGCCGGGGGTGGAGATCCGCTCCGGAGATGGCTTCACGCGACGCTCGTTCCGCACCCATTTCTGGTGCCGGAACCCGCGCACCTACGGCGACGTGGTGTTCCAGCCCGACAATCTGCCGCTGGGGCTCGAGGATCGCCCCTTGAGCGCCGGCGAGCGGGAGCGCTTGAGCTACTACCCGGAATCGGCGCCGCCGCTGTTCGTGGGCCACTACTGGTGCAAGGGGGTACCGGCGCTGCCGCGGGCGAACATCGCCTGTCTCGACTACAGCGCGGTAAAGTACGGTCGGCTGGTGGCCTACCGCTGGGAGGGAGAGGAGCGGCTCGATGCCAACCGTTTCGTCTGGGTCGACGTCGAGAGGGAGGGCGCGCGCGGTTGGGGGCGCGAGCTTGGTCCCTGCGATTTTTGCATTTTTTTACAATGATTCTAGCGATTGATTTGCCGGGATTTTATGACGGCGTCGGCGCCAATCGGGAAAAAATTGGGATTTTTTCCCTTCGCCGAGGAACTCCGCCCGGCGGATACCCTCAAAGTCAGTGTTCCCTTGAATGATCCCTTGCTCTTATCCGGCGGCCTTCCGCCGGATTTTTCTTTTTCTGGTCTGTAGAATGGCGGCGTCGAACGACCATCGACATCGTCGAGCCCCGGGCCGTCTGCCCGGCGGCCTCGGTGTCGTCGATTCGCTTCGACGCTTTCTCGATAATCGGGTCGGACCTTTCCCATGTACAAGTTAATCGAACTGCCCGGCGATCTGGATACGCGTCCGCTCCGACAGGCGATGTGGGCCCATCACATCGGCCACCGCTTCACGCAGCAGGCCGATCTGCAGGTGCTGTGGCTGGCGGACCCCGAGCAGCGGAACGAGGCGGCGCGGCTGATCGAGCTGTGGCATCGCGGCGAGCTGGAGACGTCGGCTGCCCCGTCGGCACCTCGTCGGCGGCCCAGCATCACCGGCCAGGCTTTTGGTCAGGCCCCGCTCGCGGCAGGGCTGATCGCCGCCTGCGTGGCGGTCTTTCTCTGCATGACGTTTGCCGGCGACGCCATCGTCCGCGCTTTCACCATCGTGCCTCTCGAGGTGATGGGGCGCCGGCTGGTGCCAGGCGACATCGTCTCCGACACCCTGGCCGGCGGCCAGGTATGGCGGCTGTTCACGCCGGCGTTGTTGCACTTCGGCTGGATGCACCTGATCTTCAACATGCTGTGGGTGTGGTATTTCGGCCGGCAGGTGGAGTCGATCCAGGGCTGGCGCCGGCTGGGCCTCATCGTCGTCGTGGCGGCGCTGTTCTCGAATCTGGCCCAATACTTCACCGGCACCGTGCTGTTCGGGGGAATGTCCGGCGTCGACTATGCGCTGCTCGGCTACGTCTGGCTGATGTCCCGTCGCCGGCCCGAGAGCGGCCTCTTCGTGCCCCAGATGCTGATGGTCTTCATGCTGGGCTGGATGGTCTTTACCATGACCGGCCTGGGCGATGCCTTCGGCTTCGGCAACGTTGCCAACGAGGCGCATCTGGGGGGACTGCTGATCGGGTTGATCATGGGCTGGTTCGCCAGCCGCAACGCATCGGGAGGCGCCGGCCACGACGCCTCGGGAGACAGGAAATGAGCGAGATGAATTTCGACCGCATGGTCGCGCAGATGACGCCGGAGATGTACCAGAACTTCAAGCAGGCCATCGAGCGTCGCAAATGGCCGGACGGCCGCCGGCTCAGCGCCGAGCAGACCGAACTCTGCATGGAGGCCGTGATCAAGTACGAGATGATCCACGACGTTCCCTCGGCGCAGCGCGTCGGCTATCTGGAACGCAACGAGTGCGCTTCCGGCGGCCACTCTTCCGCCGAGGAAGCCGCGGTCAAATGGATCAACTGATCCCGCTGTCGCGTTCCGGTGGCGGGTACCTCCCGGGAGAGGGCCGGCATGACCGGGCCCAGGGCCCGTTGCGCAAGCTCGATATCCGCCTGCCGGCGGCGGGGCGCCCGGCGGAGTACACGCTGCGGGCCGGCGACCAGCGCGTGGGTCTCAATGCCTGGCTGGGCCGGCGTATCGTGCTGCGCCACACCGGCGAGATCCACTGTATCGAATGCGGTCGGGCCACGCGCAAGAGCTTCGGTCAGGGGCACTGCTATCCCTGCTTCTCGTCGCTGGCGCACTGCGATCTCTGCATGATGCGCCCGGAGACCTGCCACTACTTCCGGGGCACCTGCCGCGATCCCGCCTGGGGGGAACGTCACTGCTTTCGTCCGCACACCGTGTATCTGGCCAACGCCTCCGGACTCAAGGTCGGTATCACGCGTGGCACCAACATGCCGACACGCTGGCTCGACCAGGGGGCGATCCAGGCGCTGCCGATTCTCGACGTGGAGACCCGTCAGCAGTCGGGTTTCGTCGAGACGCTGTTCAAGGCGCAGGTTTCCGATCGCACCAACTGGCGGGCGATGCTCAAGGGCGAGGTCGAACCGCTCGACCTGGTTGCCGAGCGCGATCGGCTGCTGGCATCGCTCGAGCCCGGTCTCGGAGAGCTGCGTCGACGGTTCGGTCACGACGCCATCCAGGCGGTCGATGCTGCCGCGCCACTATCGATCGACTACCCGGTGCTCGAGTGGCCGCGCAAGATCGTCTCGTTCAATTTCGACAAGACGCCCCGCATCGAGGGCACCCTGATGGGGCTCAAGGGGCAGTACCTGATCCTCGATACCGGCGTCGTCAACCTGCGCAAATTCGCCGGCTATCAGGTCGCGGTGAGCGCCGAAGCGGCCTGAACCAGGAGCGTCATCGCGGCTTGTGCTCGAGCTGGCGCTCCATGCGTTTCAGGAACACCGCCATCACCCGGTCGTAGAGCGTATCCTTCAGCACCGCGTCCTCCACCCCCGCGTCCAGATTGGGATTGTCGTTGACCTCGATGACCACGACGCGGTCGCCGATCTGCTTGAGATCGACCCCGTAGAGGCCGTTGCCGATCAGCCTGGTCGCCCGCAGCGCTGCCTTGACCACCGGTGGCGGCACTTCGGACAGATCGTGGGTGGTGAACCCTCCGCTACGCGTCTTGCCGCTGGAGTGGTCGTAGATCTGCCAGTGGCCGCGAGCCATGTAGTAACGGCTGGCGAACAGCATCTGGCCGTCGAGCACGCCGATGCGCCAGTCGAAGTCGGTGGGCAGCCACTCCTGGAGCAGCAGCAGGGCGGAGGATTCGAACAGCTTGGGGGCCTCCGCGACCAGCTCCTCCCGCGATCGAATCTTGACCACGCCCTTGGAAAAGGCGCCGTCCGGCACCTTCAGCACCAGCGGATACTCCAGGTGGGCGAGCTTCTCGTCGAGCCGGTCCATGTCGCCGCGATACAGCAGCTGGCCACGGGGCGCGGGAATCTTGTGGGTGCCCAGCAGCTCGTGGAGAAAAATCTTGTTGGTGCAGCGCAGGATCGATTGCGGGTCGTCGATCACCACCAGCCCCTCGTGCTCGGCCTTCTTGGCCATGCGATAGGTGTGGTGGTCCAGCCGGGTTGTCTCGCGGATGAACAGGGCGTCGAATTCGGCCAGCCGACCGGCGTCGCGATGAGTGATCAGATTGACATCGATGCCCAGCCGCCGGCCGGCGCGGATGAAACGCTTGATGGCTCCCCGGTTGCTGGGCGGCAACGCCTCTTGCGGATCGACCAGGATCGCCAGATCGAAACGGTAGCGACGGCGGGCGCGCGGTGTGCGCCAGACCCGGGTCGAATGACGGTTCAGCGCCGTCGCGAACAGATCCTCCTCGCCGGACTGCAGCGCGGTCAGTGCCAGCGGCTTGAGCCGCGCCAGCCGCCAGACACTCTGGCGTCTCTCGAAGCGGGCTTCCAGCAATGGATGGGGCAGGCGCTCGAACAGCCTTCTAGCCAGACGCTGCAGCTCTGGCTCCCGGCACTCACCGAAGAACACGCGCAGGGTGAAGGCGTCGCCCGCCAGCACGCCGCGTTTGTTCAGTTCCATCAACAACGGATCGATGGCCGCCAGTTGCATGTCGATCAGGGCCTTGCGCGACAGCTGGTTGAGCGTCTCCACGCTGGGCAGGACGCGCTGGTCACGGGCCTGGGCCAGCAACGAGACGTAGTAGCCGGTCTCCAGGTAGTCGAGGTTGGCACACAGGTTGATGACGTGGGTGGCGTCATCCGCCGCCGCCGCGCCGTCCAGCGCCAGGAACGCGTCGGCGCTGATCAGATCCTCGGAAGGGTAGTAGGGTTGCCAGTCGGCAAGGCGGTCGACGACGATACGCAGGCGTGACATGAAATCGGTGGCTCCTTGTCCCGCGGTCTTCCGATGGGAAGCGGCGGTGATCGATACGGCAGGCGTCGGGGCTGCGGGGGAGACAGCATGCGACGACGGGAAGGCGGCGACAAGTCATTGCCGGCGTGAAATAATTTCAGCATCGTCGGCGCTTGAAAGGCCCCTCTTGAGGCCCGCCGGCGCGGTTTCAGGGCGATGAAGGCCTGAAGACACTGAAATTCTAGATGAATCTGATGAGAGCGCACGCATGCTCCGCACGCTTCGTCGCGGCTTACCCGCCGACTGCGACGCCTTGTACCAACTGGAAGAACGCTGCTTCGACAGTGATCGCTTCAGCCGCCGCCAACTGGCGCACCTGCTGACCCGCGCCAATGCCGTCAACCTGCTGGCCGTTGGCGAGGATCAGCGCGTCGTCGGCTACGGCACGCTGCTGTTTCGGCGCAACAGCGTCACGGCGCGGCTCTACTCCTTCTGTGTCGATCCGGCCGCTCGCGGCACCGGGCTGGGGCGGGAGTTGCTCCAGGCGCTGGAAGAGGTCGCACGGGAGCGTGGCAGCCAGCGCCTGCTGCTCGAGGTGCGTGCCGACAACCGTGTCGCGATGGGGCTCTATCGCCGGATGGGATTCATCGCCCATCGCTGGCTGGACGACTATTATGCCGATGGCTGCGCCGCCTGGCAGATGGACAAGCGACTCGACGCTCCCGATACGGCGTCAGCCGACTGACCCTCGCCGCATCTGCGGTGGATTTTTTACTGAGGAG
Source organism: Salinicola sp. (assembly GCA_002695065.1). Classification (GTDB taxonomy): domain Bacteria; phylum Pseudomonadota; class Gammaproteobacteria; order Pseudomonadales; family Halomonadaceae; genus Salinicola. The sequence goes on from NZNW01000050.1 coordinate 7,631, forward strand.
TATCCCCATGCCGTCTTTCGATATCGTCTCCGAATTCGATCGCCATGAAGCGACCAACGCCGTCGACCAGGCGAACCGCGAGATACAGACCCGCTTCGATTTCCGCGGCGTCGATGCCAGCTTCTCGCTGGAGGGCGAGACCGTGTCGATCGAGGCGGACGCCGAGTTCCAGCTCCAGCAGATGATCGATGTGCTGCGCAACAAGCTGATCGCCCGCGGTATCGACCCGCGCTGCATGGAGATCGAGGACGCCCAGACCTCCGGGGTCAAGGCGCGCCAGCAGGTCAAGCTCAAGCAGGGCCTGGAACAGCCCGACGCCAAGGCGATCGTCAAGCTGCTGAAAGACTCGAAGCTCAAGGTGCAGCCGGCGATCCAGGGCGACAAGGTCCGCGTCAGCGGCAAGAAGCGCGACGACCTGCAGCAGGCGATCGCGTTGCTCAAGGGAGAGCAGGGTCCCGACTTGCCGCTGCAGTACGACAACTTTCGGGAGTGAGTTCTTTCTCGCCTTCGCCTGTATCCGCAGAGATCATCGCTTCTCGCTGATTGGGCTCGGCGGAGCCGATCACTACCCTCCCGGGCCTGCTCCCCCACGCAGGCCCGTTTCTCTCATCGCCTATCTCCCAGGCTCCATTCCTTTACGCGACTTCAGATTCAAGATCGAAGCGCTCGCCGGTTTCGAGTGGTAGCCATCTTTAGACCTTGGTCTTGAAATCAGACTCAGCGGTAAACCGCCCGACTCTGCGGCTAAATTCCGTATCGACCGGCAATGCATCGAAATCCCCCTCGATCATAGACTCCTCGGCACAGGTTCACGCCCACCGAGGGGGCTTCGATGAATTCAGCAGCACCGCTTCATCATCAGCAGTCGCGCTCCTACGTCGGCAAGCGTCAACCGCGTGTCGAAGACGAGGCGTTATTACGAGGCCTAGGGCGCTACGCTGACGATCTCGCCGTCCCGCCGGGAACACTGCATGCGGCGGTCGTTCGGTCGCCCCATGCGCACGCCAGAATCCAGCGGGTCGCGATAGAGGCTGCCTTGCAGATACCGGGCGTGCGAGGTGTGCTGACTGGCGAAGACGTCAAGCGCTGGGCAGCGCCATTTCCCGTGGGGGTACGTCAGCCCATGGAGCACTGGTGTCTGGCGGTCGACAAGGTTCGCTACGTCGGTGAACCGGTGGCGGTGATCATCGCCGAGGACCGTTATCTGGCCGAGGACGCCCTCGAATCCGTCGAGGTCGAATACGACGTTCTTGGTGTCTCCATCGATCCCGAAATGGCCACTAACGACGACGCCAGCGTACTGCACGAGGCCGTCGGCAGTAACGTCGTCAATGATCGTTATTTCAATTATGGCGATGCGGATACCGCTTTCGAGCAGGCAGCGCACAGACTTTCCCTCAAGGTGCGTTACCCCCGTAGTGCCTGCACGCCGATAGAGTGCTACGTCGTTTTGGGTCAGTACGATCCCGCCGAGGGTGGCTACGACGTCATGGCCAACTTCCAGGGGCCCTATGCGATTCATTCGGTGATGGCGCGTGCCCTGCAGGTGCCCGCCAATCGTCTGCGACTGCGTACGCCGCCGGATTCCGGCGGCAGCTTCGGAATCAAGCAGGGCGTCTTTCCTTATGTCGTGATGATGGGGCTGGCGGCACGCAAGGTCGGGGCGCCGGTAAAGTGGGTCGAGGATCGGCTCGAGCATTTGCAGGGCGCATCGTCGGCCACCAACCGAGTCACCACGATTGAAGCGGCCTTTGCGAGCGACGGGCGTGTCTCGGCCTTGCGTTTCGATCAGCTCGATGATTGCGGCGCCTATCTACGGGCCCCGGAGCCTGCCACCACCTATCGGATGCACGGCAATGTCACTGGCGCTTACGACATTCATCACCTCCAGGTTCGCAACCGTATCGTCATGACCAACAAGATGCCGACCGGCCTCAATCGTGGGTTCGGCGGGCCTCAGGTCTACTTCGCACTGGAGCGACTGATGCAGCGTATTGCCGTGACGCTGGACCTTGACCCGCTCGATGTGATTCGTCGCAACCTGGTACCCACTCAAGCATTTCCTTACCGCTGCTCCGCCGGGGCGCTACTGGATTCCGGTGATTATCGACGCGGCATCGAACTTGGTGTCGAGCAGGGCGGCCTCGAAGCGTTGCGCCAGCGTCGGGAGTCTGCCCGTCGCGAAGGTCGCCATTACGGAATCGGCTATACGGTGGCCGTGGAGCCGTCGATCTCCAACATGGGTTACATCACCATGGCGCAGACGCCGGAGGAGCGGCGCCGTGCCGGGCCCAAGAACGGCGCGGTGAGTACCGCCACCATCAGTGTCGACCCGCTGGGTAGCGTCAGCGTCCACGTCTCTTCCACGCCCCAAGGTCAGGGGCATCGAACCGTCGCGGCCCAGGTGGTCGCCGACGTGTTGGGAATTCCTCTCGAGAGCATTCGCGTCGATGTAGAGCTCGATACCGGCAAGGATGCCTGGTCGATCGCCTCGGGCAACTATTCCAGTCGTTTTGCCGGTGCGGTGGCTGGCGCCGTTCATAACGCGGCGCTCAAGATTCGGGCGCGTCTGGACGCCATCGCCGCGCAACAGTGGCAGGTGTCGGTCGAGGACATCCGCTTCGGCGACGGGCGAATCTATACCGCCGACGGTGTCCACTCCACGTCATTTCAGCGTCTCGCCGGCGCGACTCACTGGGCGCCGGGAACGCTGCCTGAGAGTGAAACGGGCGGGTTGCGCGAAACCGCCTTCTGGACGCCGGCCGAACTGACGGCGCCCGATGACGACGAGCGTATCAACAGCTCGCTCTGCTACGGCTTCATTTTCGATTATTGCGGCGTGGAGCTCGATTCGCTTACCGGTCGCGTGACGATCGACCGCTACGTCACGCTGCATGACGCCGGACGCATGCTCAATCCGCAGCTGGTGGACGGGCAGGTGCGCGGCGCTTTCGCTCAGGCGGTAGGTGCCGCGCTCTACGAGGCCTTCCATTACAACGAGGATGGCAGCTTTGCCTCGGGCACGCTGGCCGATTACCTGATCCCCACCACCGTTGAAGTGCCGGATCCGACCATTCTGCACATGGAAACGCCCTCCCCATTCACGCCGCTTGGGGCGAAAGGCGTCGGTGAAGGCAACAACATGAGTACGCCGGTGTGCATTGCCAACGCGGTAGCAGATGCGCTGGGTGACGCGGTCGAACCGGGGGCCATCGAGCTGCCGTTGACGCCATCGAAAGTCCGCATGCTGATGGGGATCGAGGAACCGCCAAGGCCGGAAGGTGTGGCTGAAGAGAACGCGCAGGCGTCGGCGGGTGGAGGTTCCAAGCTGAGCGCCAGTGACAGTGTCGAAATTCCCGCGTCGCCGCAGCAGGTTTTCGCCAGCATTCTCGATCCCGACACGCTGAAAGCCATGATACCGGGCTGCCATTCTCTGGAACTGACCGGCGACAACGCTTATCGCGCCGACGTCACCGTCGGTGTCGGCATGATCCGGGCCCGCTTCGATGCCCGCGTCGAATTGACCGAACTCGAGCCACCGCACTCGCTGCGTCTCTCCGGTGCTGGCAAGAGCGGGATGGGCGATGCCGCTGGGGCGGCAAAAATTCGATTCAGCGAAATCGAAGGCGGCAAGACCCGCCTGGATTACGACTACGAGGTGACGGTGGGCGGCAAGATCGCTTCGGTGGGCGGACGCATGCTCTCCAGCGCCTCGAAGATGCTCATCGGTCAGATCTTCTCGCGGCTCTCGCAACGGTTGAGTGGCAGCACGAGCAAAGGATCGCTATGGCAACGATTGCGCGCTCTGACCGGCAAGCGCGGAGGTGACCAATGAAACCAGCTGCCTTCGATTACTACCGACCCACGACCCGTCGCGAGGCCATCGAGCAACTGGTCGAACGCGGGGAAGATGCTCGAATCATCGCCGGCGGCCAATCGCTGATGGCCGTACTCAACATGCGCCTGAGTCAGCCCCGGGTGCTGATCGACATCAGTGCCGTCGAAGAGCTGCGTTATATCGAGCGACGCGACGGTTATCTTGCGGTAGGCGCTGCCACCACCCAGGCCGAACTGGCGGAGTACGCCGCACTCGCTGACGAAGTGCCGCTGCTGGCACAGATGCTGCCCTGGATCGGCCATTTCCAGACCCGCAATCGCGGCACCGTCTGCGGATCCATCGCGCATGCCGACCCCAGTGCCGAGCTGCCGCTATGCCTCGCCACGCTGGGCGGTGAAGTGGTGCTGGAGACGAAGCGTGGTAAACCGCGTCGCGTGACCGGGGATGACTTCTTTCAGGGGATCTTGACCACCGCTCGACGTCCCTACGAATTGATCACCGAAGTGCGCTTTCCGCTCAGCAAGGCAGGGCATCGCTATCGCTTCCAGGAGGTCGCCATGCGCCATGGTGATTTCGCCATCGTCGCCTTGGCTGTCGACATCGGCGAAACCGAATACCGCCTCGGCGTGGGCGGTGTCGCCGACCGGCCCGTGGTGCGACGCATTCCCCGCGACGTCGACCTCGACGACGCCCTCAACACGTTGGCCTGGTCTCTCGGGGCGCAGGACGACATCCACGCCTCTGCCACTTACCGCCGTCACCTGGTACGAGAAATGGGACGGCGACTGATGACCGAAGAGATCGTCCAGGAGGAGACCGCCGATGTACGTCCGGCTCGATGAACGCTATCGCGTCACGCTAACGCTCAATGGTCGCGAGCGCAGTGCCTATGCCGAACCGCGCACGCAGCTGTGCGACTTCCTGCGGCACTCGCTCGGCGCTACCGGGACACACGTCGGATGTGAGCATGGCGTATGTGGCGCCTGCACCGTGATGGTCGACGGACGCGCCACACGATCGTGCCTGATGCTCGCCGTACAAGTCGAAGGCCGTCGTGTGGAAACGATCGAGTCGTTGGCAAAAGAGGGCGAAATGGGCGATCTGCAGCGCGCGTTTCGGGAACATCACGCGCTGCAATGCGGATTCTGCACGGCGGGGATACTGATGTCCTGCCACGAATTTCTGGGCCGCGTGACGGACCCGAGCGAAGCCGAGGTGCGCGACATGCTGTCGGGTCATCTCTGCCGCTGTACCGGTTACACCGGCATCGTCCAGGCCGTGCTGGCAGTGGCCCGGGCCAGACAGAACAATCGACAGGAGGCACCCTAATGTTCGACCTTGGCCGCAGTTTTCTCGCAACGGTAGAACGACGTCCGCGGTCGATAGCGATCACGGATGGTGAGTTCCGGCGCAGCTACGCCGAATGGCTCGAGGATATCCAGAGCGTGGCACGCGGGCTGGAAGCATTGGGGCTGGGCCGTGGAGACCATCTGATCGTGGTAATGCAAAACCGTTGGCAGATGGCAACGCTGCATTGGGCCTGTCAGTTTGCCGGCATTATCGTCACCCCGATCAACTGGCGCTCGACGGACCGGGACGTGCGCTACTGTCTGGAAGACGCCGAGGCCCGTGGTGTCGCGTTCGATGCCGCAGGCGCCGAGGCAGTTCTGGCCTGCGAGGAAGCCTACGCCATTTCTCGTATCGCGGTGGGCGGCTGCGGCGACGACGCGGCCGTGGCATTCGAGTCGCTGCTCGGCGGGCAGGGCGAGACGCTGTGTCGCGCTCGACCCCAAGATATCTCGCTGATGCTCTATACCTCGGGCACGAGCGGAAGGCCCAAGGGCGTACCGCGAACGCACCAAGCGGAGCGCGCTGCGGCGATGGCGCACGTGGCCCAGAATCTTTATCGCCACGACGAACGCACGCTAGGCGTGATGCCGCTCTATCACACCATGGGGGTACGTTCGCTGCTGTCGATGGCGCTGATCGATGGCGCCTTCGTCTGCGTGCCGCGCTTCGACCCGGAAGCCACATTGGAAGCGATCGAGCGCGATCGGGTGACCAACCTCTATCTCGTTCCCACGCTCTATCACATGCTGATCGAGCATCCGACCTTCCGTGCCGAGCGTGTGGCCAGCGTCGACAAGATCGGTTTCGCCGGGGCGGCGATGAGCGCCGGACTGATGGCCCGCGTCGAAGCTGCCTTTGAGCCGAGTCTGTTCGTCAATCACTACGGCTGCTCCGAGATATACACGTTCACCATTGATCAACGAGCCAACCGCAAGCCGGGCTCCTCCGGTCGCGCCTCGCTCAATCAACGCATCCGGGTGGTGCCGGTCGATGCGGCATCCCCCGACGAAGTCCTGCCGGCGGGACAAGAGGGTGAAATCATCGCCGATCTGGCCGGAGACGAGGCTTTTTCGGGATATTGGCGGCGCCCCGAAGCCGACCAGAAGTCGCTCCGCGATGGGTGGTACTTCACCAGCGACATGGGCTACCTGGACGAGGACGGCGATCTGTTCGTCACCGGCCGTGTCGACGACCTGATCATCACCGGCGGCGAGAACGTCAGCCCCGCCGAGATCGAGAACGTGCTCTCGCTGCATCCGCAGGTCGAGGAAGTGGTGGTCGCCGGGCTGCCCGACGAGCAGTGGGGCCAAATCGTCACGGCGTTCGTCAAGGTGCGTGGCGCGGTGGACGAAAACGCTCTGAGCGAGCACTGCAACGAAGCTGGCCTCACACGCTTCAAACGCCCGCGCCGCTACATCTTCGTCGAAGACATTCCCAAATCCGCCGTTGGCAAGGTCCTGCGTCGCGTGCTTCTCGATGACCGCGCCGACTCCCTGGCCACCGATTGACTGTCGGTTCGCATCCGATTCACGTTCGATCCGATCCACGACCCGCTCACGATTCAACCCAATCAAGGAACTGTCATGACTCAACCCGCGATCAAGGATTTTCTGGCTTCCGAGTTCGACGGCTTCGAGGTGCAAATCGATGCCGATCACGAGCGAGCCGATATTGTTCTCAATCGTCCGCCGCTCAACGTGATCGCCATGTCGCAGCGGGAGGTGCTGCAGCAGGTATTCGAGGCGCTCGACGCCCACGACGATGTGCGAGTCATCGTGTTGCGTGCCGAAGGAGAGCATTTCTCCAGCGGCGGTGACATCAAGGGGTTTCTGGAGGCTTCGCCGGAACATGTCTCCAAGCTGGCGTGGAACGTGGCGGCACCGGCACGGTGTGAGAAGCCGGTCATCGTCGCCAATCGCGGTTATACCTTCGGCGTCGGCTTCGAACTTTCGCTGGCGTGTGATTTCCGCATCGCCTCTGAAACCACACGCTACGCCCTGCCCGAGCAGAACCTGGGCCAGATTCCGGGATCCGGCGGCTCCGCTCGACTGCAGAAGATCATCGGCATCACCCGCACCAAGCACATGGTCATGCGCGCCAAGCGCATTACCGGGGCGCAGGCTCTGGAGTGGGGTATCGCTACCGAATGCGTACCGGATGATCAGCTGGAAGCCGCCACCCGCTCGCTGGTCGAGGAGTTGCGTCGCTTTTCGCCGCTGGCACAGCGCACCGCCAAAAAGCTGATCAACGACAACGAAGACTCGCCGCTGTCGGTTGCCATCGAGATGGAAGGCCACTGCTACAGCCGTCTGCGCAGCTCGAACGACTTCCGCGAAGGGGTCGAAGCCTTTCATGCCAAACGCAAGGCGGTGTTCCGCGGGGAGTAAATTCGGTGACCGCTGAACGCTGACCAGCAACGACACGATAACTAGAAAACGATAACGAGGAGTCACGCCATGTCTCAAAAAGATACCCGGGCTGCGTTGCCGGGAGGAGACCGTATCCATTGGGGGAAAGACCTGCGTTCGGCTCTTTCCTTCAAGTCCATCAGTACCGGAATCGTTGCAGCGCTGTTCGGTTGCTCGGGACCCGCGCTGATCGTGATCAGTGCGGCGAACGCGGGACATTTGACCAATGGGCAGACGGTGGCGTGGTTATTTGCGGTCTATTTTCTCGGCGGTCTGATCAGCCTGATCATGGCGCTTAGATATCGCCAACCCATCACGGGAGCCTATTCCATCCCGGGGGCGGCGATCATGAGCGCCGCGCTGGTAACGATACCGTTCGCCGAGGCGGTCGGAGCGTTCATCTTGAGTGGCCTCATCGTGCTTCTGCTGGGCCTCAGCGGCTGG
>NZNW01000051.1 GCA_002695065.1 Salinicola sp.
CAACGGCGAGTGGGTGGAGTACACCATCGACGTCGCCACGGCCGGAACCTACCAACTCTCGTTTGCCGCGGCCACGATGTCCAACGGCCGCACCGTCACTGCCAGCGTCGAGCAGGACGGCGCGACCTACACCAGCGCCGCTCCCCATGCCGTGACCAATACCGGTGGGTGGAACAACTATCAGGCCAACGACGGCATCGAGCTGGATCTGTCGGCCGGCGAGCAGACGCTCCGGCTGACCTTCAACGGCGGCGCCATGAATCTGCAGTCATTCACGCTGACCCCGGAGAACACGTTGGCGGTCGCTTCTCCAATGGCAACCAGGATGGCGAGCGAGGGGGATTCTAGCCTGATGCAGACCGCGGAACTCGAGGGGTTCGTCCCCAGCGACGATGTTGCCGTGGCCGGTGTCGATCATCCGGATACGGCAGGGTTGGCCTGAGGCATTCCGGGCCGCCGATCGGCCGGGCCTTCGCCCGGCCGGAGAGCCAGATACCGGCAGGCGACTAGCCGGACCGGTAGGCGTGGGGCATTTCGGCCAGGATACCGCGACCGCCGGACAGGGTGAGGGCGAGATCCTGGAGAGAGTCCCAGATCGGTAGCGCGATGGCGCCCTTGATGGCCAGGTCGATACGCTGGGAGAACAGCAGCAGCTTGTGCAAGCGTCGCTGCGGCAGCCGTTTGAGTGCCTGCTGATAGCCGGGGCGGCGCTTCTCGGGAATCATCGGCCGCTGCGCCTTGCAGGCGTGTTCCAGACTCTGGCCCTGATCCAGGTGCTGGAAGATCGACAGCAGAATTCGCAGCTCGCGTGTCAATGCCCACAGGATGACGGGCGCCTCGACCCCTTCCTGGCGCAGGCCGCGGACGATTCGCACGACCCGGTCGCGATCGCCCTTCAGGCAGGCGTCGGAGAGTGTGAAGACGTCGTAGCGCGCGCTACTCTCGACCCCGTTGGCGATGGCGGCGGCATCGAGACGTGCATTCGGGGGCAGCAGCAAGGCCAGCTTCTGCAGTTCCTGGTCGGCGGCGAGCAGATTGCCCTCGGTGCGTTCGCCGAGAAGGCGGGCCGCCTCCATGTCCATCGTGAAGCCATAGCGGTTGGCACGGTCGCGCATCCAGAACCCCAGCCGCTGGTGATCCACCGGCCACACCGGAACGAACAGCCCCAGTTTGTCGAGCGTCTTGAACCACTTGCTCGATTGCGCCTTGCGATCGAGTCGCTGACTGGAGAGCAGCAGCACGTTGTCGCTGGCGCCGGCCTGCTCGGCGTAGGCCTCCAGCGCCTTGCCGCCTTCCTGGCCGGGAGACTGTCCTCCCAGACGCAGTTCGATCAGCTTGCTCGAGGCGAACAGCGAGAGGCTGGATGCCGACTCCAGCAGTTGCGTCCACTGAAAGCCCGATTCGACGTGCATGACTTCCCGCTCCTCGACGCCTCGCTCCCGTGCGACCCGGCGCACGGCGTCGCAGGCCTCGAGGTGTATCAGCGGCTCGTCTCCAGCGATCATCACCACTGGCGGCAGGCGCTTGTTGAGCGACTCTTCCAGCTTGTCGGGAAAGACCTTCATGGTGTCTCGAGTGCGTCCAGCCGGTCGATCAACTGAGTGGCCGCGTCGCGTCGCAACTGTTCGATGGCGTTGGTGCGTGCCTCTTCCCCGGAGTAGATGTCATCGGTGGAGAGCAGTACCGTCGTCGACACCTCGAGCTGCTGCTGATTGAGCAGGTAGGCGCTGTCCGAGACGCGCTGGACCGAGAACGGGGCGGTCAGGGTGATCGAGGTCTCCCGGCTGCCGGAATCGGATCGCGTCAGCCGATTCTCGCCGATCCTCTCGTCGCCGAGGTTGACGCGCAGGTCGGCATCTTCCACGACCCGCGTGCCGGCGCTCTCGAGCGAGCGGCGGACTTCCTCGCTGAGCGGGGAGACGTTGGCGCTGAGGCTGAGCTCCGAAATGCCCAGGGCCGGCTGATGCAGTCCACGGAGCTGGAAGCCGCAGCCGGCCAGCACGGTCAGCGATACGGCCATCAGGCCGGCCAGGGCGGTGCGACGCATCATGAAAAGCTCCTATTCGCATGGCGGCACTGCTTCCGCAGTGCCGGGTGGGGTCCAGTGTCGACCCGTGGGGTAGCCGATAGCGCGGACATCGGTATACCGGTCGGTGATCCTTCAGTTGGCAACGACGTTGACCAGCTTACCGGGGACAACGATCACTTTGCGCACGCTCTTGCCTTCGATATGGCGCTGGACGTTCTCCTCCGCCAGGGCGAGGGACTCCACCGTGGCCTTGTCGGCCTCCGCGGGTACGTCGAGTCGGGCGCGCAGCTTGCCATTGACCTGTACCACCAGCTCCACGCTGGCCTTGACCAGGGCGTCCGCGTCCACCGTCGGCCAGGCCGCGTCGATGACCGGCTCCTGATGCCCCAGCGACAGCCACAGCGCGTGACAGGCGTGCGGGGTGATCGGTGCCAGCAGCAGAACGCAGGCTTCGATGGCTTCGCGGCTGACGGCGAGACCCTGCGGTGTGGTGTCGTCGAAACGCCCCAGCGCGTTGGTCAGCTCCATCACCGCGGCAATGGCGGTATTGAAGGTGGTCCGTCGGCCGATGTCGTCGCCCGCCTTGGCGATCGTCTCGTGGGTCTTGCGACGCAGCTCCTTCTGGGTGTCGTTCAGCGTGCCGGTTTCCAGCGGCACCGGCGTTCCCGTCGCGACATGGTCGGCGACCAGTTTCCACAGCCGCTTGAGGAAACGGTGCGCTCCCTCGACGCCGGAATCCGACCACTCCAGGGACTGTTCCGGCGGGGCGGCGAACATCATGAACAGGCGTACGGTATCCGCGCCGAAGCGGTCGATCATCGCTTGCGGATCGACGCCGTTGTTCTTCGACTTGGACATCTTCTCGATGCCGCCCATCTCGACAGGCTGGCCGTCGCTGGACAACCTGGCACGGATCGGCCGGCCCTTGTCGTCACGCTCGACCTCGACGTCGGCGGGGTTGAACCACTCCTTGCCGCCATTCGCGGTGTCGCGATAGAAGGTCTCGGCGATCACCATGCCCTGGGTCAGCAGACGCTGGAAAGGCTCGTCGCTGTGAACCAGCCCCTCGTCGCGCATCAGCTTGTGGAAGAAGCGGGCGTAGAGCAGGTGCAGGATCGCATGCTCGATACCGCCGATGTAGAGATCCACCGGCAGCCAGTAGTCGGCACGCTCGTCGAGCATCGCTTCCGGATTGTCGGCGCAGCAGAAGCGGGCGTAGTACCAGGACGACTCCATGAAGGTGTCGAAGGTATCGGTTTCGCGGGTCCAGCCGTCGCCGAGGTCGTAGAAAGCCGGCATCTTCTTCAGCGGCGAGCCGGAGGCGTCGACCTCGACTTCCATCGGCAGCGCCACGGGCAACTCGTCGTCGGTGAGCGGTACGGTCTGACCTTCGGGACCATACTTGATCGGGATCGGCGCTCCCCAATAACGCTGGCGGGCGACGCCCCAGTCGCGCAGGCGGTAGTTGATCTTGACCCGGCCACGTCCCAGCGACTCCAGCCTGGCGGCGATGGCATCGAACGCGGCTTCGAAGTCGAGCCCGTCGAACTCGCCGGAGTTGATCAGCTTGCCGTGCTCGACGAAGGCGGCGGCGGACAGGTCCGGTGCCTGCCCGTTTTCATCGGCGATGACGGGTGCGATCGGCAGCGCGTACTTGGTGGCGAACTCCCAGTCGCGCTGGTCGTGGGCGGGAACGGCCATGACCGCGCCGGTGCCGTACTCCATCAGCACGAAGTTGGCGACGAAGATCGGCACGTTGTGGCCGGTCAACGGATGGATGGCGTGGAAACCGGTGTCGCGGCCACGCTTCTCCATGGTCGCCAGTTCGGCCTCGGAGTTGCCGCCCTGCTGGCACTCGAGCAGGAACTCGGCCATGGCCGGATCGCCCTCGGCGGCGCGCCTGGCCAGCGGATGGCCGGCGGCGACGGCGACGTAGGTCACGCCGAACAGGGTGTCGGGGCGCGTGGTGTAGACATCGAGGCGCTGATCGAGGCCGTCGACGTCGAAAGAGAGTTCGACACCGCGGGATCTGCCGATCCAGTTGCGCTGCATGGTCTTGACCTGCTCGGGCCACTCGACCTCGTCGAGATCGGCCAGCAGCTCATCGGCGTAGTCGGTGATCTTGAGGAACCACAGCGGGATCTCCTTGCGCTCGACCCGAGCGCCGGAACGCCAGCCGCGACCGTCGATCACCTGCTCGTTGGCGAGTACGGTCTGGTCGACCGGATCCCAGTTGACCGTGGACATCTTCTTGTAGACGACGCCTTTCTCGACCAGCTTGGCGAAAAACCACTGCTCCCAGCGGTAGTAGTCGACGTCGCAGGTGGCGAACTCGCGGTTCCAGTCGTAGGCGAAGCCGAGCGCCTTGAGCTGGCCGCGCATGTAGTCGATGTTCTCGTAGGTCCACTTGCCCGGCGCGACGCGGTTCTTGATCGCCGCATTCTCGGCGGGCATGCCGAAGGCGTCCCAGCCCATCGGTTGCAGCACGTTCTTGCCCTGCATGCGCTGGAAGCGCGTCACCACGTCGCCGATGGTGTAGTTGCGCACATGGCCCATGTGTAGCTTGCCGCTGGGGTAGGGGAACATCGACAGGCAGTAGAACTTCTCGCGCGCCGAGTCCTCGACGGCCTTGAAGCTCTGATGCTGGTTCCAGTATTGCTGGGCGGCGTTTTCGATCGCTTGCGGGTTGTACTGTGCGTCCATCGGTTCGGTCAGGCACCTTGCGTTCGGCGTGTGGGAGCGCCAGAGTCCCCGCGAAAAGCTATACTCATCGCAGACGAAAAGAGCGGGGTCGGCTTGATTTTTCAGGCCCACAAGCATACCCCAGACCCGCTGTTGCAGGTAGGGTCTGGGGGCGAGGCTCTCGCAACGAGGTTCTGCAATGCGCAGCACGGAGTTCGACCGGCGTCGGATTCCACCAACGCCAGAGAAGGGGATAGCCATGGACGAGCAACAGCCACGACCCGAATCGCGTTCGCGTCTCAGTGAGGCCTACGAACGTATCCTGACCCGCCTCAAGGATGGCGGGGGCGAGCTCTCCTGGGAGAGCTTCCAGCACGAGCTCGACGAGGCGGTGGCGTTCGAGTCCGAATTCGAGGAGTTCACCAAGGACGAGATGGCGCTGCTCCGGGCCTGGGTCGAGCGCGACATGCGCGACTTTCGCCAGTTCCTCGCCAAGGGCGGCGAAGGCGTCGCGACCTGGCTGGGCATCGATCTCGACGTGCTGTCCCGCCGGGTCAGCGAGGCGCTGTTCTCGATCGCCGATCGCACCACCATCGACCGGGAGCGCTTCGACGACGACCTCGAGGCGGCCCGTGCCGACTATACGGCCGGCGAGGTGGCGCTGCCGGGGCGCATGAGCTGCGTGCACTGTGGCGCGGTCGTCCTGCTCGACCAGGTGTCGCGGCTGGATGCCTGTCACGCCTGTGGTCACCGCTACTTCCAGCGTGAGTCGGGCACCGCCCAGGCCGACCCCGATCAAGGGCAGTCGTAAGGGGCCGTCCTCGTACGGCTCTGGCGAAACCAGGACTCTCGAGAAACCAGGGCTCTCGCGAAACCAGAAACGCCGGGGAACATTCGGCATCGACATAAGTCGTAACGGCATTCCACGCTGAAACCGACGAGGGACCGGATCGTGCCGAAGTCAATCCGCAAGTGGCGACGGGGTCTGCTGGCCATCGGCCTGCTGGCCGGGTTTTGCGACCCGCTTCAGGCCGATGCGCTCGCCCGGGACGCCGAGTCCATGGCGAGCGCCGGCTGCCCTGACTGGCTGCCCGAGCCGACGCGGTGTTTTACCGGCCAGGATACGCACGGCGCCTATTACTGGATCGCGATCCCCGACGGCTGGAACCACAAGCTGGTGCTCCACAGTCACGGCGGACCACGCCCCAACGCGCCTCGGCCCGACGATCCGCTCGATATCGATCTGCGCCAGTACGACGTGATGGTCCGGGAAGGCTACGCCTGGGCCGGCTCCAGCTATCGGCGAGGCGGCTATGGCGTGCGAATGGCGGCCGAGGATACCGACTATCTGCGGCGGCTTTTCGTCGCGCGCTTCGGCCAGCCCGATCGCATCTACCTTCACGGGCAGTCGTGGGGGGGCAACGTGGCCGCCAAGGCCATGGAGCTCTACGGCACGGACAAGGAGGGCCGGTACCGTTACGACGGGGCGCTGCTCACCAGCGGCGTGTTGGGGGGCGGCGCCCAGGCCTATCAGTTCCGCGCCGACCTGCGGGCGGTCTACCAGTACTACTGCGCCAACCATCCCTATCCCGGCGAACGGCAATACCCCTTGTGGGAGGGGCTGCCGAAGGGAAGCGACATGACCCCGGAAGCGCTCAACGCCCGGGTCGACGCGTGCACCGGCGCCGGGCTGCCGGCGGAGCAGCGCACGCTCGTCCAGCAGCAGACGCTGAACAATATCGTCGATGTCGTGCGGATCCCGCCGGGCACGCTGAAGGCGCACATGCGCTGGTCGACGTTCCTGTTCCAGGACATGGTCGAGCAGCGGCTCGACGGGGCAAGCCCGTTTTCGAACCGCGGCGTACGCTACCGCGGCTCGAGCAACGACGACGCGCTCAACGCGGGGATCTCCCGATTCGACGAGGATGCCCGGGCGGTCGAGAAGCTGGGCGATGATGCCGGGCTCACCGGCATGACCGATATCCCCACGGTGACCATGCACGCGATCGACGATCCGATCATCTTCGTGGAGAACGAGTGGCTCTATCGGCGGGCACGCGAGGATAGCGGGACCGCCGACAGCCTGGTCCAGATCTATACTGACGAAGCGGTGCACAGCAAGCTCTCCACGCCGCAGTACGCCGCCGCACTGGAGGCGCTGGACCGCTGGGTGGAGCGCGACCGCAAGCCCACTCCGGAGGCGATCGCCCGCTACTGCGAGACGCGGGAAGCCAGTGTCTACGAAGGGGGCTGCCATTTCGACACCGACTACGAGGTGGCTGACTGGCGCGCCAGGGTCTATGCCCGCCAGCCTTGAGCATGCGGTTTACGGTCTAGAGCGCGGGTTGCACGTCCGGCTTGGATGATCGCTGCCACTCGGCCTCGTCGGCGTCCAGCGCCCGATGCGACGACTCCGGCAGGCGTAGCCCACCCCACATCGCCAGTAGCGTGATCGCGATCAGGTAGATCGCGGGCGACAGGTTGTTGCCGGTGCGATCGATCAGCCAGGTCGCGACCAACGGCGCCGTGCCGCCGAAGATCGTGTAGGAGACGTTGTAGCAGAGCGCCGAGGCGGTGTATCGAACGCGCGTCGGGAACTGCTCCGACAGCAGCACCGCCGTCACCACGCCGCAGATTACCGCGCCCACCGCCATCAGCATCGCTCCGATCAGCGATGCCCACCACTCGCCACTGCCGGCCAGCGTATAGGCGGGGAAGACCGCCCCGATGAGGCACGCCCCGGCGGTCAGTATCGTCTTGCGGCGCCCGACCCGATCGGCATAGCGTCCCACGAATGGACACAGCGCCGCGGCGAAGAGCAGCGCGACGAGGCTGGCCAGCAGCGCCGTGGTGCGCGTGGCGTCGCCGACCACCTGCATGTAGGTCGTGAAGTAGGTCGTGAACATGTAGAACGACAGCGCCGTTACCGAGATGAAGGCGCTGAGGCTGACGATGGTGGCGCCGTGGGTGCGGACGGTCTCCTTCAGCGGCGCCTGCGGCACGGCATGCTGGGCTTTCAGGGCCTGGAAGGCGGGGGATTCGTCCAGGCGCAGGCGCATGTAGAGCCCGACCAACCCCAGCGGGGCGGCAATCAGGAACGGCACGCGCCAGCCCCAGGCGTTCAAGGCCTCCTCGGACAGCAGGGCGCTGATGGAGAAGGTCAGCGCCGCCGCGGTGGCGAAGGCCAGAAAGGTCGAGACCGGAACGAAGCTGCCGTAGCGGGCCTTGCGGCGGGTCGGCGCATGTTCCATCACGAAAGCGCAGGCGCCGGCATATTCGCCGCCGGCGGAGAAGCCCTGGACGCAGCGGGCCAGCGCCAGTGCCAGCGGCGCGAACAGCCCGACGCTGGCGTAGGTCGGCAGCACGCCGATCAGGGTGGTGGCGCCGGCCATCAGCAGCACGGTGACGGACAGTATGCGCTTGCGGCCGATCCTGTCGCCGAGCATGCCGAAGAAGATGCCGCCCAGCGGACGTAGCGCAAACGAGACCGCGAATACCGCGAATGTCTGCAACAGTGCCAGTGAATCGTCGCCGGGGGGAAAGAAATGCTGTGCGATGATCACGGCCAGAAAGCCGTAGACGGCGAAATCGAACCACTCGACGAAATTGCCGATCGCCGATGCCGCGATCACCTTGCGTAGTGTGGCCAGATCGATATCGGTCGGGGCCGAAGCGGTCGCGTTGTTATTGTTGACCGTTGCCATTGCCAGTCTCCAGGGGTTTCGAGCGAAGCTCTCAGCCTAGGGCGACCGGCGAATGACTATCGCCATTCAGGCGACGAGAAGTGTTCTGGCCACGACGCCTCCTGGGCGACAGCCCTCACGCCTGGATACCCAGCTGTTGCCTTGCCCGCTCCAGCGAATCTGCCTGTAGCCGAGCGTAGAGTTCGAACTGGTCGTGGACCGGTCGGCCAAGGGCGAGTTCGAAGGCGCTCTGGTTGGATTCGCTGGCATAGGCCTGATGCTTTGCATCGCCCAGGTTCGACTGAAAGATGCCGGCAGCGCTCACCGGCAGGAAATCCTCGTAGGTGATCGGCGTGGCTTCGATCCAGTCGGCCGCCATGGCGGCGTCGAGCGAGGATGGCACCGGCTCTCCCTTGGCCAGCTGCTGGCGGCCGCTCTCGCTGACACGGTATCGAAAGTAGGCGAGGGCGTCGCGCCGCAGCGTCTGCGGATCGTCGGGAAACGCCGAGAAGCATCCGCTCAACTGGCGCTGGTGCGCCGTATTGTCGGCCGCGGCCGGCGCCTGACGCGAGCGGGTCAGCAGCTCGTCGTAGAGCGCGCGGCCCTTGGGCGTCAGCGCCGCACCGCGCTGCTCGATCTCGCCGAAGCGGGCGGTATGGGTGCCGCTCTCGTCGCTGGCGGCGAAACGGACCGGCTCTTCCAGCGCCTTGAAGCTGGTCTGGCGCAGCAGGATGGGGCACTGGCGCCGGGGCGGGCCCTCGATGACCGCCTTGGGCGTGATGCCGTAGCCCGGCATGGCGGCCTGGGCGGCGTCGATATCCAGCGTTCGCGGGGTGAGGTGATTGATATGTGGCCCGCGGAAGCAGACCACGTCGGCCACGAGACGATGCGCGTCGTGCAGCGCCCGGTAGGTGTCGTGATCGACGGTCGCGTCGCGATGCCAGCGGAAGGTCTCGAGGATTTCGTTCACGAAGCGTTCGGCCTGATCGCTGTCGAACCCGCCCTGGCGTTCGCCAATCGCGACCAGCTCCCTGGCACCGGGCGTGAAGATGTCGCGCTCGGCCAGAATCGCGGCGGCCTGGCGGCGCAGCTCGTCCTCTTCGATCAGTTCCAGGCGCAGCAGCGAGGTGAAGACCCGGAACGGGTTGCGCTTGAGCGATGCCTCATCGATGGGCCGGAATGCGGTGGAGTGGACCGGCACGCCGGCTGCCGACAGGTCGTAGTAGCTCACCGGGAACATGCCCATCAGCGCAAAGACGCGCCTGAGCATCGACAGCTCGTCGGCGGTGCCTACCCGAATCGCACCGTGGCGCTCGACGTCCAGGCGCGACGTTTCGTCGTGGGCGTCAAACTGGGCCGCCAGCGCCGGGTCCGCCTCGAGGGTCCTGCGGTTGATGTCGGCGACCAGTTTCAGCAGATCGCCATACTGCGGCACCTCCTGGCGATACATGTCGGACATGGCTTGCGAAAAGGCGCTGCGGATATCGTCGGGGGAGACCAGTGGCAGTGTCATGGCAGACTCGATGACCGGAAATGAAGACCTTCATCCAACGCTATCGGTGCCCTGGAGGCAAGCGACAGGAGTCGGCCTGGAACCAATCGATAAACGCGCGTCGCATATTGGAAAAGCGGAGGAGAGTATGGGGGGGAAGAGGGAAGAGGGAAGAAAGAAGAGAGGAGAGAGGAATGGCTGGTGCGGAGGGATCGTCTCGAAAGGATGGCGCCGCCATCCACCGGGTTCGAAAAGGAATCCCGGCGGCGTGGCGGCGGCGTCGATGGGGCGTTTCAGGGCGATTGGCGCGTCTTCCAGACCAGCGCCGGAGCCAGCAGCAGCAACGAGAGTAGCCAGGTCGGCCAGCTACCGGTGCGAGTGAACGGCGTCAGCCCGGTCATCGGGACGATATCGCCGACGACGCTGGCGGTCGCGAACTGGGGAGCGCGCTCCCGCAGACGGCCCTGGTCGTCGATGATCGCGGTCACGCCGTTGCTGGTGGCGCGGACGACGTAGCGACCGTTCTCGAGCGCTCGCAGGCGTGCCATCTGCAGGTGCTGCAACGGACCGATCGAGCGGCCGAACCAGGTATCGTTGGAAACCGTCAGCAGGACGTTGGCGTCTCGCGCCCGCTCCGCAACCAGGTCGGGGTAGACGATCTCGTAGCAGATGGCGCTGCCGATGGCGACACCGTGGGTCAGGATCGGCGGTTGGGAGTCGGCGCCCGCGGCGAAGTCCGACATCGGCAGGTCGAAGAAGTCGATGATCCCGCGCAGCAGGAAGTCCAGCGGCAGGAATTCGCCGAACGGCACCAGATGGCTCTTGCGATACTCGCCGCGGACATCGCCGACGCCAGTGATCGCATTGTAGTAGCGTCCCGCTTCGTCACGCTGAACGATACCCGTCAGCAGCGAGGTCTCCGGCGGCAGCGTCGACTGCAGGCGGGCCATGAACGGCCGGGCCTGGCGCTCGAACATCGGCAGCGCGGTCTCCGGCCACACGATGATGTCGACATCGTCGGGTTGTTCGCGGGTCATCCGGGTATAGGTGTTGACGGCGTTGCGCTGCCCCTCGGGACTCCACTTGGAGAGCTGGGGGAGATTGCCCTGCAGCAGCGCGACTCGCAGCGGATCCGCCGCCGGCGTGGTCCAGTGGCTGGGCAGCGCCAGCGGCGCCAGCCAGAGCAGGGCGATCGGGGCTGCCGCCCACCAGCGCCGGCGGCAGAACTCGACCAGTAGCGTGCCCGTGAGGGCGACGATCAACGACAGCAGATAGACGCCGCCGACGGGCGCCCATGGCGCCAGCGGGGAATCGACCTGGGCACTGCCCAGCAGCAGCCAGGGAAAGCCGGTGAAGGCCCAGCTGCGGAAGGCCTCTCCCAGCACCCAGATACCGGCAAAGCTGAGAAAGGCGAGCCGGGATGAGGTGAAGCGGCGGTAGAGACCGAAGACGAAGGCGTGGAACAGCGCCAGCGTGCCGACGAACAGCGCTGTCAGGAACAGCGCCAGCGGTACGCCGGTGTAGCCGTAGTCGTGGATCGAGACGTAGACCCAGGAAGTACCGGTACCGAATAGCCCGACCCCGAACAGCCAGCCGCGAAGCGCTGCCTGGCCGACGCTCAGGCGGTGCTGGCCGAGATACATCAGGGCCACCGCCACCGGCCCCAGCCACCACAGGTGGAAGGGCGCGAAGGAGAGCGTGGAGAACCCGCCGGCGACCAGCGCAGCAAGATAGCCAGGCCATGGGCGGCGGGAGGAAATCAACGGCTTGGCTTGCGGCATGTCGAGGGCACTCCTGGCGAAAAGTGCCCCTTATATCAAAGTTGCCGGTCAAATGCGCCAAGTGGTTGCGACCCGTTCAGGCCGGATCGCTCAGCTCTCGATCCGACGCGGAGTTTCGCTCTCGATTTCGACCGGTACGGGTTTGGCCTGCAGCAGACGAATGCGGCGGTTGTCGGCGTTGAGAACCGTGAATCGCCATTCGCCGAGATCGGTATGCTCGTTGCGGCCGGGCAGATGGCCGAAACGCTGCATGATCAGACCGCCGACGGTATCGAACTCGTCATCGGAGAATTCGGTATCGAAGTGTTCGTTGAAGTCCTCGATCGGCGTCAGTGCGCGCACGGCGTAGGTGCCGTCGCCCATGTCGCGAATGTCTTCCTCTTCATCGGTATCGTGCTCGTCCTCGATATCGCCGACGATCTGCTCGAGGATGTCCTCGATGGTGACGATGCCGGCGGTGCCGCCGTACTCGTCGACCACGATCGCCATGTGATTGTGGGTATCGCGGAACTCCTTGAGCAGACTGTTGAGTCGCTTGGACTCGGGCACGAACATCGCCGGACGCAGCACGTCCCGCAGCTCGAAGGCTTCGCGTTCCTGGCTGTTGCCCTTGAGCAACGGCAGCAGGTCCTTGACCAGCAGGATGCCGAGCACGTCATCGAGGTTGTCGTCGATCACCGGATAGCGGGAATGGGCGGTCTCCAGAATGATCGGCAGGCAATCCTCCGGTCGCTGCGTCACGCTGATCGCAGTGACCTGGGAGCGGGGGATCATGACTTCGCGAACCTGCTGGTCGCTGATCTGGAAGGCGCCCTCGATGATGGTCAGCGCATCCTGATCCAGGTTCAGGCGGGGACCAGCCTCGCGCAGGAAGGTGAGTAGCTCCTCACGGGAGCTGGGTTCATCGAAATCGCTGGAGAAGGTACTGATGAGTTTTTCAAGCCAGGATCGACTGCCCTGGCTACTCGATCGGTCTTCGCTCATGACTGTGGTCTCTTGTCCTCGGATGACGCACGGAAGGGGAAAGTGATATCGCTCCGGGGCGTCCGGCTGGGTGATGAAGACGCCACGGCACGCGCGTACCCGATGGCGGGACGCGTCGAATCGATGATCGATATCCAGAGGGGGCCGTCCGCAATCCGGAGGCGGCCAGGCGGAGGCTCGTCGGGCTGTTCGGCCGTCGGGGCCGGGGTCTCGCTGGATCGTTCCCAGTGAAGGCAGGAAGATCTCGTCGGTGTCGGCATGGCACTGAGTGTCGGAGTTGTGTGTCGAAGTCTAGGCATCGGGTATCGGATCGGTGTCGCGATAGGGGTCCGCAATGCCGAACCGGGCGAGCAGCGCACGCTCCAGCGCCTCCATTCGCTCGGCTTCCTCGTCATCTATATGGTCATAGCCGAGCAAATGCAAGCCGCCATGTATTACCAGATGGGCGTAGTGGTCGTGGGTCGACTTGCCCTGGTCCCGCGCTTCGCGCACCACGATCTCGTGGCAGATGACCAGATCGCCGAGCAGCGGCAGCTCGAGCCCGGGGGGCGCCTCGAACGGGAAGGAGAGCACGTTGGTCGGGCTGTCCTTTCCCCGATAGTCGCGATTGAGCTGCCGGCTCTCGTCGCATTCGACGAAGCGGATGGTCAATTCGCTGCGCGGATCCGCCTCGTGCTCGAGCACCGCCGTCATCCAGCGTTCGAGGTCGGCTGCTTCGGGTAGTTCGGCTTCGGCCTGTTCGCCGACGGCGACCTGGCGATCGATCTCGAGGCTCATGAATCGTCTTGATCCCGCTGGGTTTCGGCATCGAGACGCGCCTGGCGGCGATCCTCGCGGCGCTGGCGCTGTGCTGCCTCCTCCGTCGCCTCGTGGATGTCGTAGGCCTCGATGATGCGTTGCACCAGCGGATGGCGGACGACGTCCTTGGGGGCGAACTGGGTGATGCCGATACCCGCGGTATCGCGCAGCACCTCGAGAACATGGATCAGCCCCGAGCTCGAGCCCCGCGGCAGATCGACCTGCGTCGCATCGCCGGTAATGACGGCGGTCGAGCCGAAGCCGATGCGGGTCAGGAACATCTTCATCTGCTCGCGGGTCGTGTTCTGGCTCTCGTCGAGGATGATGAAGGCGTTGTTGAGCGTTCGTCCGCGCATGTAGGCCAGCGGCGCGATCTCGATGATCTGGCGCTCGATCAGCTTGTTGACGTGCTCGAAGCCCAGCATTTCGTAAAGCGCATCGTAGAGCGGACGCAGATAGGGATCGATCTTCTGGGCCAGGTCGCCGGGCAGGAAGCCGAGCTTCTCGCCGGCCTCGACGGCGGGGCGCACCAGCAGGATGCGTCTGACTTCCTGACGGTTCAGCGCTTCGACTGCCGCCGCGACCGCTAGATAGGTCTTGCCGGTACCCGCGGGGCCGATGCCGAAGTTGATGTCATGGCGGCGGATGCTGGCGACATAGCCCTGCTGGTTGAAGCCACGCGGTTTGATCAGTGTCCGTGGCGTACGAATCAGCAGGCCGCCGGCTTCGATATCGCCGGTCTCTTCTTCCATTGCCTCGACGCCCGACTCCTGCAGGTAGAGGTGCACGGTGTCCGGCGTCAGTTCGTCGGCCTCGGTCTCGCGATAGAGGTGCTCGAGCACGTTCGCCGCCGCCTTGACGCCGGCATCCGGACCGGCGAGCTGAAAGACGTTGCCGCGATTGCGCAGGGTCACGCCCATGCGCGCCTCGACGAGCTTCAGGTGTTCATCGCGCTGGCCACAGAGATTGGCCAGGCGCATGGGGTCGTTGGGTTCGAGTGTCAGGGACACGACGCGGTTGTCGGACTGCTGGTCTTGGGTCAACGCAAAGAGATCCGTTGGAGTGGAAAAGTATCGTCAGCTTACTGCGCCGCTTCCGGTCGGAGCAATGATCGTGATCAACTCCGGCCCGCATCGCTCGCGTGGGGGGCGAACGGCGGGCTGCGGGAGTGCGGTGGCTGTAAGCGGGCGCGTAGAGGCGGAGCAGGCGCGCCTCTCCACGCGCCGCGTCAATGGCGCTCGGAAGAGGCCAGCTCGCCGCGCAACGAATTGGGAAGCGCTTCGGTGATGGTGACATCGACGAAGTAGCCGATGAGCGATGTCGGATCCTCGGCCCGGAAGTTGACGACACGGTTGTTCTCGGTCCGGCCCGACAGCTGCCCGGGGTCCTTGGGCGAGAAGCCGGTCACCAGGATCCGCTCGCGGTTGCCGACCATGCGGCGGCTGATCTGCTGGGTCTGCTGGTTGAGTCGGTCCTGCAGGATCGCCAGCCGCTGCTTCTTGGTCTCCACCGACGTCTCGTCCGGCAGACTGGAAGCGGGCGTGCCGGGGCGCTTGGAGTAGATGAAGCTGAACGACGCATCGAAGCCGATGCGGTGGATCAGGTCCATGGTGTCCTCGAAGTCGGCGTCGGTCTCGCCGGGGAAGCCGATGATGAAGTCCGAGGAGAAGCTGATGTCCGGGCGCAGGGCGCGAATGCGCTCGAGCTTGTCGATATACATGTCGCGCCCGTGTCCGCGTTTCATGGCCGCCAGGATGCGGTCCGAGCCCGATTGCACCGGCAGGTGCAGATGGCTGACCAGTTCCGGGATCTCGCCGTAGGCTTCGATCAGGCTGTCGGAGAATTCGACCGGGTGCGAGGTGGTGAAGCGAATGCGGTCGATGCCGTCCACCGCCGCCACGCAGGCGATCAGTTCCGCCAGGTCGATCTCGTCGCCGCCCGCGTCGAGCCCGCGGTAGGCGTTGACGTTCTGGCCCAGCAGATTGATCTCGCGAACGCCCTGGTCGGCCAGATGCACGACCTCCTCCATCACCGACTCGAAGGGCCTCGACACCTCTTCGCCGCGGGTATAGGGGACGACACAGAAAGTGCAGTACTTGGAGCAACCTTCCATGATCGAGACGAACGCCGTGGCGCCGTCGGATTTCGGCTTGGGCAGATGGTCGAACTTCTCGATCTCGGGGAAGGTGACGTCCACCGTCTGGATCGGCGTCGCACTCTTACTGCGCGCGTCGAGCATAGTCGGCAGCCGGTGCAGCGTCTGCGGGCCGAACACCATGTCGACATGCGGTGCGCGCTTGCGGATGTTCTCGCCTTCCTGGCTGGCCACGCAGCCGCCTACGCCGATGACCAGATCCGGGTTCGCGGCCTTCAGCTTTTTCCAGCGCCCGAGCTGGTGGAACACCTTCTCCTGTGCCTTTTCGCGAATCGAGCAGGTGTTGAGCAGGATGACGTCGGCCTCACCCTCCTTGTCGGTGAGTTCCAGACGATGAGATTCGCCGAGCAGGTCCGCGATGCGGGCGGAGTCGTACTCGTTCATCTGACAGCCGTGGGTCTTGATGAACAGCTTCTTCGTCATAGGTTGCGTTGCTGCGGCCATGCGCGCGTCACCGATGCCCCGTGGAGGATGAGAAAAATAGCCGGAACCGGCTGCCGGCGTGGAGTCGCTGCCGGGCCGTGCTTCCTCGAGAACGCGGCATTATACGGGCGATGGAGCGATACAGCCAACCCGTGTCGCTCGCATGGCGTGGCGGCTGTGGTACCCTTGCGCCTATTTGCGACGCCATGATCCGGGACCGAGTACCCGCGAGCCTGGCAGATGTTATCGAGAGAGCCGTTAGTCTATGCCCAGTAAGCCGATCTATCGGGTAGTGTTTCACAATCAGGGTGAAGTGTGGGAACTCTACGCCAGGGAGATCTTCCAAAGCGATCTGTGGGGCTTCATCGAGATCGAGTCCTTCGTGTTCGAGGACCAGACCAAAGTGGTCGTCGACCCCGGCGCCGAGAAACTGCGCCGGACCTTCGATGGCGTCAATCGCAGCTATATCCCCTACAGTGCGATCGTGCGTATCGATGAGGTGGAGCGAGGTGGCGCGGCCAAGGCGGTCAAGGCCGAAGGCAACGTCACCGAGTTCCCGCGGCCCATGGCCTGGCCGCCCAGGGATGACGGCTGAGACGACAGCTGGAAACGCCACGGGTTGGTCAGTTTTTCACCAGTTTGTCGCGAATGCCTGGGCAGCCGGTGAATGACGTCACTGTTACGCAAGTTGTCCAAATGGTTATCCACAGAAGGTGTGGATGATTGGTTCATCGCTCTCGCAGGAGGCGAGATGCGGTCTCATCGTCGCCCGATTCATCGTTGCGTGAATACGAGATGCCCAACCGTTATCGATTAGCCACTTAAGATCACGACGATATGTTGAAAATTCGAAATCTAGTCATGGGATGTGCCTTGAGTGCAGCTCTGTTCTCCGCTTCCGCCCTGGCGCAGGATGGCCACTGGGTCAGCGACTCCCTGACCACGTTCGTGCGCAGCGGGCCGACCGACGGCTATCGCATCGTGGGGACGCTCACCAGTGGCGATCCGGTCACGGTGCTGCAGACCCAGGGTGACTACACCCAGGTCCGTGGCCCGGATGGCGATGAAGTGTGGGTGCAGTCCCAGTTCATCCAGGACCAGCCCAGCGCCCAGCAGCAGCTACCGGCGCTGCAGAAGAAGGTCGACCAGTTGACCACGCGCCTCGATGGCATCGACGACGAGTGGAACCAGCGGGTTGCCGACATGCGCAACGAACTGAAGGACCGCCAGGCTCAGGTCGATGAGCTCCAGGCCACCAACAATCAGCTCAACCAGGCTTACTCCCAGTCCGAAAGCAAGATGCGCGAGATGCAGGCGCGTCTGGACACCCAGGAGGAAGACCTGCTGATGCGCTACTTCATGTATGGCGGCGGCGTCGCTGGGGCGGGCCTGATTCTGGGGCTGATCGTTCCGCATCTGCCTCGCCGCCGTCGCAAGCGCGACCGCTGGTTCTGAGCCTGCGGGGGCGACGGGCATGAGCGGGACGGACTGGTTGCAGCGCTGGCGGCAGGGGCGCATCGGCTTCCACCGCGAGTCGCCGCATCCGGCGCTGGAGGCTTTCTGGCACCGGCTCGAGTTGGGTGGCGGCGCCAAGATTCTGGTGCCGCTGTGCGGCAAAAGCCGCGACATGCGCTGGCTGGTCGAGCGCGGCAACCCGGTGCTGGGAATCGAGCTGTCTCCACTGGCCATCGAACAGTTCATCGCGGAGGAGCAGCTTGTCGCGGAGAAGAGGCGGGCGGCGCTGCGTTATCGCCAGTCCGGCTTCGAGTGCACCCGCCTGGGGCGTGTCGAGCTGTGGTGTGGCGATTTCTTCCACTTCCAGGTGGAGCAGGCCGCCGAACTGGCGGGCTTCTACGACCGTGCCGCCCTGATCGCGCTGCCGCCCGCCACGCGTCAACGCTACGCCCACCACCTGGCCCAGCTGTTGCTGCCCGGCACGCGCGGCCTGCTGATTACCCTGATCCACGACGACCCCGACCGGGGCCCGCCGTTCAGCGTGACCCACGCCGAGGTCGAGGCGCTGATGGCGCCGAATTTCGAGCTGGTGCTGTGCGACGTCGCTGCGGCCGCCGATGGCATGGTCGAGAGCGTCTGGCAACTGACCCGGCGCGGTCCCGCCCGCCAGGCGAGGCCCGGCCCCGTCCAGAGATGGACACCGGCAAACGACGAACCGCCTGTCACGTCACCGTGACAGGCGGTTCGTCGTTGCGGCATGCCGATGATGGCACGCGCGCTCCCCCGGCAGTCAGCGGGCCAGCAGGTTGGCCAGCTGCTGGTCGCGGAACGTCCGGTCGAGGGCATTGCTCAACAGTTCACTCACCATGCGGTTGTTGGTATCCCAGTCCGGCTTGAGTGCGTAGCTCTGTGAGCGTTTGGCGGTGTAGCGGCCGGTATAGGTGTTGCCGCCGTTGTCGACTTCCGCCTGGATGACCGCCTGCAGCTGCGAGGCGCCCAGTAGCGGCTGCTCGGCCGTGCCGCGCGCGTAGTTCAGCTCCGACAGGGTCAGGGTCAGGGCGGGGCCGCCATCGTTCTGGTTGGTGGGATTGAAGCCCATGCTCCGCAGGGCATTCTCTGCCTGGGCGCGAATCTTGGGAATCACGTCGTGGGCTTCGACGGTAATCGTCGATGTCGACGAGGCCGTTCCCGAACGGGTGCCGATGACGCTGCTGTCCCGTCCGTCGACCACTTCGAGGGCGACCGACTGCCCGTTGCCGGTGTGCGGGAAGTCGCCGCTCACCTTGGGACTCACGGACAAGATCTGTGGACTCTGCGCACACGCCGTCAGCAGGCCGAGCAGCAGCATTGTGGCCGTGCACTTGAGTGCAAACCATTGACGCATAACAGTGAACCTCTCGAATCATGGGAACGGACAAGGCCCATTATAGACACCGCTTGTCCGTTTCCGGAACGTCAATGGGCGCATCGCCCAGCTCGCCGGCGCGGTCCGGTTCAGGAGGTCGCCAGCGGTGCCAGTGTCTGCGGTCGTGGCGTGTCGAAGCGATGCAGGCGGCTGGGCTTTGCGAAAAGACGCCTGCCTCGTTTCACATCCAGACGCTCGAATTCGGCGTGACCGATGGTGGCCAGCCAGGGTTCGCCGAGCCAGTCGGCCTCCAGCTCGAGGCGGACCTCGGCGCCGACCGGGACGACGGCCGTGACGCTGACCGGGAGATGCGCGCGGGTATCGGGCTGGTCCTCCAGCCGGATCTCGTGAGGTCGCAGCAACAGCTCCTGGCGGCCATTCTCGACGCCGGGTACCGCAACGCGTGCGTCGCCGCAGGTCAGGACCTCGTCTTCGACATCGCCCTCGAGCCGGTTGACGTCTCCCAGGAACTCGAACACGAACTGGTTGGCGGGTTGGCGATAGAGGGTGTCCGGCGTGGCGATCTGCTCGACCCGGCCGTTGCTCATCACCACCACCCGATCCGACAGCTCCAGCGCCTCTTCCTGATCGTGGGTCACGAACAGGCTGGTGAAGTGGAGTTCTTCATGGAGATGACGCAGCCACCGGCGTAGCTCCTGGCGAACCTTGGCGTCCAGTGCGCCGAACGGCTCGTCGAGCAGCAGCACGTCGGGCTTCAGGGCCAGGGCGCGGGCCAGCGAGACGCGCTGTTGCTGGCCGCCGGAGAGCTGAGCCGGGAAGCGCTGGGCGAAATCCTGCAGCCGGACCATCTCCAGCAGTTGCATGACCCGCGAGCGGATCTCGCCGCTGGAGGGCCGCGTGGCCCTCGGCATGGCGGTGAGACCGAAGGCGACGTTGTCGAACACGCTCATGTGGCGAAACAGCGCGTAGTGCTGGAACACGAAGCCGATGCGCCGGTCGCGCACGTGCACCCGGGTCACGTCGCGGTCGCCGAAGTGGATCGAGCCGCCGTCGGCCTGTTCCAGGCCCGCGACGATGCGCAGCAGCGTGGTCTTGCCGGAACCGGAAGGGCCGAGTAGCCCGATCAACTCGCCATCGTGAATGTCGAGATCGATGGGCTCCAGGGCGCGGGTGCGCCCATAAGTCTTGTCGATCTGCGAGATGCGAATACTCATGTCGCGGTCTCCCGGCGCGCGGCGCGCCATTCGAGTGCGGCCTTGGCGGCCAACGTCAGCAGTGCCAGCAGTGCCAGCAGCGAGGCGCTGGTGAAGGCACCGACGGTGTTGTAGTCCTGGTAGAGCTGCTCGACCTGTAGCGGCAGAGTGTTGGTCTGGCCACGAATCGCCCCGGCGACCACCGACACCGCGCCGAATTCACCCACGGCGCGGGCGTTGGTCAGAATCACGCCGTAGAGCAGCGCATGGCGGATGTTCGGCAGCGTCACGCGACGAAAGATCGTCCAGCCGGAAGCGCCGAGGGTGACCGCGGCTTCCTCCTCGCGAGAGCCCTGCGCCTGCATCAGCGGAATCAGCTCCCGCGCCACGAACGGGCAGGTGACGAACAGCGTCACCAGCACGATGCCCGGCCAGGCGAACATGATCTGGATGTCGTGGGCGTCGAGCCAACCGCCGAGCCAGCCATTGCGGCCGTAGAGCAGCAGATAGACGAGGCCCGCCACCACCGGCGAGACCGCGAACGGAATATCGATCAGCGTCTGCAGCAGGCGCCGGCCGGGGAAATCGAAGCGCGTCACCAGCCAGGCCAGAAACACCCCGAAGATCAGGTTGACCGGCACTGTGATTGCCGCGACCAGCAGGGTCAGGCCGATGGCGGAGAGGGTGTAGGCATTGCTGAGGTTTTGCCAATAGACGTCGATGCCGCTCATCAATGCCTGGGCGAAGATCGCCACCAGCGGCAGCAGCAGGAACAGCGCCGTCAGCGCCAGCGCCGTGCCGATCAGCAGTCGGCGGACACGTGGTGCGTCACCGATACGAATCATCAGCCGCGCCCTCCATGCAGTCGCTTGATGAAGCGGCCCTGCCACAGATTGATCGCCAGCAGCAGCGCCAGCGAGGTGGCCAGCACGATCGACGCCACTGCCGAGGCACCGGCGTAGTCGTACTCCTGCAGCTTGACGAAGACCATCAGCGAGGTGATCTCGGTCTCGTAGGGCTTGCCGCCGGCGATGAAGATCACCGCGCCGAATTCGCCCAATGAGCGTACGAAGGCGAGGCCGGTACCCGTCACCAGCGCCGGCCATAGATAGGGCAGGATAACGCGCCGAAAGGCGTGGCCGTCGCTGGCGCCGAGGGTCATCGCGGCTTCGTCCACCTCGGCGGGCAGGTCCTCCAGTACCGGCTGCACGGTGCGCACCACGAAGGGGATGCTGGTAAAGGCCATCGCCAGGGCGATGCCGATCCAGGTGTAGGAGACCGAGATTCCCAACGGTTCCAGCAACCGTCCGATCCAGCCGTTACTGGAGTAGAGGGTTGCCAGGGTGATGCCGGCAACAGCGGTAGGCAGCGCAAAGGGCAGGTCCATCAGCGCGTCGACCAGGCGTTTACCGGGGAATTCGTAGCGCACCAGCACCCATGCCATCAGCAAGCCGAACGCGGCGTTGAACAGCGCCGCGACCCCGGCGCCGAATAGCGTGACGGCGTAGCTCGCCAGCAGGCGGGGATCGGTGATCAGAAACCAGTACTGCGACCAGCTCAACTGCGACAGCTGCCCCACCAGACTGGTCAGGGGCAGCAGCAGGATCAGCGAGACGAAGGTCAGCGAGATGCCGAGGGAGAGGCCGAAGCCTGGCAGCACCCGGCGTTCGCGGCTCCGCGAGAGGGCCTGGGCGATCATCGGCGCTGAAGTTGATCCAGTTCACCGCCGCTGGCGAAGTGCGTCTTCATCGCTTCCGGCCAGCTGCCGAAGACGTCTTCGACGCGCAGCAGTTCGGTTTCCGGGAACTGGTCGCTGAACTCGGCGGCCACCTTCTCGTCGTTGACGCGATAGTTGAAGCCCGCCAGCAGGCGTTGCGCTTCCTCGGTGTAGAGATAGTCGAGATAGCCCTTGGCCAGGTCTTCATTGCCGTTGCGCTGGGCGTACTCGTCGACCACCGCCACCGGGAACTCGGCCAGGATGCTGACCGGCGGCACCACCACCTCGTAGTCGTCCTTGCCGTACTCGTTGCGGATGTTGTTGACCTCGGATTCGAAGGTGATCAGGACGTCGCCGATCCCGCGCTCGACGAAGGTCGTCGTCGCGCCGCGGCCGCCGGTGTCGAACACTTCGACGTTGCCGAGGAACGTCTTCATGTAGTCCTCGATCTTCGTCTCGTCGCCATCGAAGGCCTGATCGGCGTAACCCCAGGCCGCCAGATAGGTGTAGCGTCCGTTGCCCGAGGTCTTGGGGTTGGGGAACACCAGCGAGACGTCATCGCGGGCCAGATCGTCCCAGTTCTCGATCTGCTTGGGGTTGCCCTTGCGCACCAGGAACGCGGTGGTGGAGTAGTAGGGCGAAGCGTTGTTCGGGTATCGATCCTGCCAATCCTCGGCGACCAGCCCGGCGTCGGCGAGCACGTTGACATCGGTGACCTGGTTGAACGTCACCACGTCGGCGCGCAGTCCCTGCATGATCGAGCGCGCCTGGGTCGAGGAGCCGCCATGGGACTGCTTCACGCTGACGCTCTCGTCGTGCTGCGCCTGCCACCAGTCGATGAACTTCGGATTGACCGCGGCGAACAGTTCGCGGGCGATGTCATAGGAGGAGTTGAGCAGCTCCCGCGGTTCGTCCTGGGCCTGCGCAGGCGACAGGGCGCCTAGAGCGAGGGTCAGTCCGAAGGCGGAGGCAGCGAATAGCGAGCGAGGTCTGGAAAGCCCGAGCATGAGTCTGTTCCCTACGGATTATTAGCGATGCCGGCAAGGCTAGATAAATCCTAATGGAATGACAATTCGTTTACTTAGAACAAATTTATATAACCTTGCGCGGTAACTCTATAAGCTCCCACGACCGCAAGTCGGACGATCCGCTGGTCACCGTGGTCGTCCCTGGCCCGGTGGCTTCCCCAGACGCTTCAGGCCGACCAGACCCAGCAGCGGGCCGGGTAGCAGCCACCACGCAATCGTCGCTTCCAGCGCGGAGAGCCACGGCACCAGCAGGCCGATCGAGACGGCGGAGATGGCGAAGCCGATGGCATTCTGGAGCGTCAATGCGCTACCGACCAAGGCGGCGGGGCAGGCATTGGCGGAGAGGGCGGAAAACTGCGGGGAGTCGATCACCGCGAGCAGGCTCCACGCCGCCAGGTATGCCACCAGCGCGACGAAACCGAGATGGGGCGCGAGCCAGGGGTATAGCGCGCAGCCCACCGCCGAGCCGGCCAGCCCCAGGGTCGCGACCCGACGGCTCCCGAGGCGCTGGCTCAACCAGCCGCCGAGCCAGCAACCGGGGGCGCCGACGGCGATCAGGGCGAACGCCAACAGCGACAGCGCCCGTGGGGAGAGTTCGGGATTCGCCGTCACCAGCAGCAGCGGAATCAGCGTCCAGAGCGTGTATAGCTCCCACATGTGTCCGAAGTAGGCGCTGGCGGCGCGGCGAAAATCGGCGATGCCGAAGGCGGCCAGTCCGGCCAGGCGTGATCTTGGGGGTGGGGAATTGGGTCCGTGGGGAGGCGCGTCGCCCAAGCGCCAGACGATGGCCGCCGCCAGCAGCGCGAGCAGGGAGGCAAACCACAGCGTCATCCGCCAGTTGCCTCCCCAGTCGATCCCGGCCAGCAGATGGGGCATCGCGGTGCCCAGCACCAGCATGCCGACCAGCCACGCCAGCCCGAGCCCGGCTCGTCCTGGTGCCCAACCCACCATCAGTTTCATCCCGATGGGGTAGATGCCGGCCAGCGACAGCCCTGTCATCACGCGCAACCCCACGGCTGGCCATAGCCCGCCCGCGAAGGGCAACAGCGCGTTGGAGAGCGCGCCGATCAGGCACGACAGCGCGAACAGGCGACTGGCGGGGGCGCGATCGGCGAGTCCGCTCAGGCCGATTCCGAGCGTACCGGCCAGAAAGCCGATCTGAACCGCTCCGGTCAGCCAGCCCAGGTCGGCCGGCGCGAGATCCCATGCGGTCTGGAGGTCGCCGATCACGGCGTTGGGCGTGAACCACAGCGCGGTACCGAACCACTCGGCAATGGCGATCAGGACGATGGGCATCTGGGACGCCTGCCGAAGCGGCTAGTCGCCGCCTCGAGGATCATTGGCGGCCTGGTCATCTCCGGCACTGCCATCAATCGAGTCGCCATCAACCGCATCTTCGTCAACCGTGTCGTCATTGGCTTTGGCCTTCTGGCCGTAGACGACGGCCTCGGGAATCACGAATTGGCGCATGCCCGTATCGATCTGGTAGTGATCGCCGATTTTTCTGGCGATGTAATCCGCGCTGCCATTACCGCCATTATTGATTGCGGTCACCATGCCGGTCTCGAACAGGATATGCAGCGAGTCTTCCGAATCCTGGCCTGGAGGCATGGCGATCCAAATGCCCGCATTGCCGGGCCCGTCGCGAATCACGCCGAAAGGGCAGAGCTGTGCGGGTTGGCCCGGTTCCAGCTCGCAGTCGACCGTACCCGTGGCATCGAAGTCGTGGTCGCTGCTGTTCAGGCCTTGAAGTTCGGTGTTGCCTTTCGCGGGGCTCGATGCCGGCGGCTGGCTTCCCTCGACCAGGAATCGCCCGGCGACCCAGCCACGGAGCCCCGAGTCCGCGGCGCGAACGTGGCACCAGCGGTCGGCGCCGTTCAGGCTACAGCCAAGACTCTCGAGCGTTTCGCCATTGGCCAGCTGGCCGGCAACGGCGTACTGCTGGCCAGGACCCGACCGCACGTTGAGCCTGGTCGTCGCGTCGTCCAGCTCGACCTGCCAGTATCTCGGCCCGTCCATCTCATCGGGCCGGTTGGCTTTTGCCGGCGCGGCGCTGCCCCTGTTTGCATCGGCCGTCGGGGCATCGCGCGGTTCGCCGACAGCGATGGTCAGCGTATAGCTCGCCTGTTCGTCACGCCGTGCGGCCGCGCGGACCAGAAACACCTGAACGAGATAGTCGCCGGATGCTGGCAGGGCGACATCCGCCACGTTGCCCGCCATCATCCCCGCAAACAGGAACTCGCCGCCGTCGGCCGACTTGATATTGAAGTAGACGCTGTCGCGGGAGGCGTTCAGATCCACGGACAGGATCTGACCCTGCTGCGCGGCGACGCGGTACTCGGCGGTCTGGTCGCCGCTTAGCCGAGCCTCGATCACGCGCTCGGGTTCGCTGGCGGCGAGTGTGATGCGCTCGCCGCCCGTCGATTGGGCGACGGCGCCGAGTGGCATGCCGCCGATCACCAGCAGGCAGAGGATGTGCCGAACGGGTGCGGTCAGCATGGCCACCGCCCGGCGTCGTCCGCGCGATGCTGCACGGAGCCGATCCGAGGCCTGGCATCTCTCATGGCTCAAATGCCCATCGCCGAAGAGGTCGAGCGTCGCGGGTCGGCACCGCCGGTGAAGGTGCCGTCGTCCTCGATCAGGATCGACTGCGCCGCGCCCATCGCCTCCTGCTGGCTGATCTTGTGGCCCATGGCTTCGAGCAGGGCGATGGTATCCGGGCTGATACCGTCCTCGATGCGGATCTCGTCCGGCAACCACTGGTCGTGGATTCGGGGCGCACTGACCGCGCTCTGAATGTTCATGCCGTGGTCGATCACGTTCATCACCACCTGCAGCGTGGTGGTGATGATGCGTGAGCCGCCCGGGCTGCCGGTCACCAGGAAGTTCCTGCCGTCCTTCTTGACGATGGTCGGCGTCATCGAGGAGAGCATGCGCTTCTCGGGCTCGATCTTGTTGGCTTCGCCGCCGATCAGGCCGTAGGCATTGGGGGTGCCGGGCTTGGCGGAGAAGTCGTCCATCTCGTTGTTGAGCAGGAAACCGGCGCCGTCGACGACGATGCCCGAGCCGTAGCTGAAGTTGATGGTGTAGGTGTTGGAAACCGCCAGGCCGCTGTCGTCGGCGATCGAGAAATGGGTGGTCTCGTTGGATTCGTACGGGAGCGGGTCGCCGGCGGCGATCTCGCTGCTGGGCGTGGCCCGGTCGAGGTCGATCTGGCCGCGCAGTTCCTCGGCGTAGGCCTTGGAGGTGATGCCTTCGAGGGGCACATCGACGAAATCGGTGTCACCCAGGTATTCGGCGCGATCGGCGTAGGCGCGTTTCATCGCTTCGCTCATGACGTGGATCGTCCGCGCCGAGTTGAAACCCATGGCGTCAATGTCATAGCCCTCGAGGATGTTGAGCATCTGCACGATATGCGCGCCGCCGGAGGAGGGCGGACTCATCGCATAGACATCAAACCCGCGGTAGTTGCCGTGCACCGGCTCGCGAATCGTCGGCTGGTAGCCGGCGAGATCCTGTGCTGTCATCAGGCCACCATGATTCTGCATCTCGGCGGTGATCAGGCGTGCCGTCTCGCCCTCGTAGAACTCCCGCGGTCCGTTCTCGGCGATGCGCTCGAGCGTCGCGGCCAGGTCGGGCTGGCGGAATCGCTCGCCGGCACGATAGAGCGAGGCGTCCGGCTTGTAGAACACCTTGCGCGTCGAATCCCACTGTTTTAGCCGATCCTGGGACTGCTCGAGTCCTTCCGCAAAGCGCGGCGGGATGATGAACCCCTCGTCCGCCAGCTTGATCGCGGGCGCCAGCGCCTCGGCCAGCGTCATCGTGCCGTACTGGTCCAGCGCCAGCGCCAGGCCGGCCACGGTGCCGGGCACGCCGGAGGCGTTGTGGGTATAGCGCGAGAGTTCGGAGACGGCCTCGCCCTGCTCGTTCTGGAACATGGTCTCGTAAGCCGCGGCGGGGGCCTTCTCGCGGTAGTCGATGGCAATGACCTTGTCGCTTTTTTCGTCCGAAATCAGCATGAAGCCGCCGCCGCCGATATTGCCCGAGCGGGGTTGGGTCACTGCCAGCGCGAAACCGGCGGTGACGGCGGCATCGACCGCGTTGCCGCCCTCCTCGAGAACCTCGTGGGCGATCTGCGAGGCGAGGTAGTGACTGGTGGCGACCATGCCGTGCTCACCGACCTGGGGATGGAAGCGTTCGCCCTCGAGAATGGCGGACTGGCCCAGCGAGGTCACCGAGTAGGCGAATGTCAGGCAGAAGACGCAGAGTCCGGCGACCCGGCGAGGAGTGTGCTTGGCAGGGGTGAGTCTCGGCATGCGGTTACCCTCGAAATGCGATTGTTGTCGTGGCTGGTCTGAATCGTGAAGCCTGCTTGGCGGCAGGCTTAACCTCATGCGCAGTATAGGAATTATTCGTCACGAATGTCGTCCCTGGGCATTTGATTCCCGTGCTAAGCACGCCGATCAGGTCGCGTACGTCCGCAAGGAACTGCCGGAGGATCGCCAGAGCAGCAAGCCCGATTTCGTGGATTGAACCGCGGCTAAAGGTAAGCCGAACCGCCTCGCTGGTGCTGCCAGCGGGGCGGTTTTGCATCCGGCCTGCCCATCGTCGAAGCACGTGCGCTAGATCGAGGCACGTGCGCTAGAATGGGCGACAGAAGCCAGCCAGCACAAGGATCCCCGCTCATGCGCGATTTCAAGATTGCCCCCTCGATTCTCTCCGCCAACTTCGCCTGCCTGGGCCAGGAAGTCGACGACGTGCTGGCGTCGGGGGCCGACATCATCCATTTCGATGTGATGGACAATCATTATGTCCCCAACCTGACGATGGGGCCGATGGTGTGCGAGGCGTTGCGCAAGCACGGCATCACCGCACCGATCGATTGCCATCTGATGGTCAAGCCGGTGGATCGGCTGATCGGCGACTTCATCGAGGCCGGTGCCAGCTACGTGACGTTCCACCCCGAGGCTTCCGAGCATATCGACCGCTCGCTGCAGCTCATTCGCAGCCACGGCTGCAAGGCGGGGCTGGTGTTCAATCCGGCCACGCCGCTCTCCTACCTGGACTATGTGATGGACAAGGTCGACATGATCCTGATCATGAGCGTCAACCCCGGCTTCGGCGGCCAGTCCTTCATTCCCGCCGCACTGGACAAGCTACGGGAAGCGCGTCGACGCATCGACGCCAGTGGCTTGCCGATCCGGCTGGAGGTCGACGGGGGGGTCGACCCGGACAATATCGCCGACATCGCCAGAGCGGGCGCGGATACCTTCGTTGCCGGTTCGGCGATCTTCAAGGCCCGCAGCCTCGACGATGCCCATCGCTACGAGGGCGTGATCGGCAGGATGCGCGCGGCGCTGGCCGGGAGCTGAAACCGAGTGTCGAAGCCAGCCGACCCGACGGCCAGAGCGCAGCCACGGTGGTGGTACCTCTATCTGATCGAGACCGCCAACGGTGCGCTCTACACCGGCATCACCACCGATATCGAGCGGCGTTTCGCCCAGCACGCCAACGGCAAGGGCGCGCGGGCGCTGCGCGGCAAGGGGCCGCTGACCCTGCGGCACGCCCAGGCGGTCGGCAGTCACGGCGACGCGCTCCGGCTCGAGGCGGCGATAAAGCGACTCAGCGCGGCCGGTAAGCGGTGCTGGATCGAGCGTCAGGCGCTGTCATCATCTTGTCACCGAAACGTCATCTTGGCGGATCCCCCCACGCCGTAGAATTCGAGCACTATCCGACGACTCAGTGGGAACGTTTCGATCATGAAAGTGGTGGCCCTGCACAACCTCAAAGGCGGCGTCGGCAAGAGCTCGGCCGCCGTCAACCTGGCCCGGGAAGCCAATCGCGACGGCCTGCCGGTTTTGCTGTGGGACCTCGATGCGCAGGGTGCCTCCACCTGGATACTCGGCGGGGAGAACGGCATGAGCCGCAAGGTCGGCAAGCTGCTGGCGGGAAAATCCCCGCTGGGCGAGCAGGTCCAGCACACACCGTGGGAGCGTTTCGATCTGTTGCCGGCGGATATCCGGCTGCGCGATCTCGACCGTATCCTCGAAGACAAGGCCGACGGCGACAAGCACCTCAAGCGGCTGATCGCACCGTTCAGCGAAGAGTATGCGCTGATGGTCCTGGACTGCCCGCCTGGGCTCTCCACCCTGGCCGACCAGTTGATCCGTGCCGCCGATCGCATCCTGGTGCCGACCATCCCCAGCCCGCTGTCGGTACAGGCCTTCTCGCGCATGATCGAACATCTCGATCTCAAGAAACGCCAGCGCCAGCGGCTCACGCCCTTCTTCAATCTGGTCGACCGGCGGCGCACGCTGCACCGCGAGTGGCTCGAGGCGCCGCCGGCTGCCATCGGGGCGCCGATGCAGACCTGGATTCCCTACGCCAGCGACGTCGAGCGCATGAGCCTGGAGTGCCGTCCGCTGGCCGACCTGGCGCCACGCAGTCGCGCCACCCACGCCTACCGCCGTTTGTGGCAGGAGCTCAAGACGGAACTGGGCGAATAGCCACGACAACGCTTCGAACGCCTCTCTTGGATCTGTATACTTACCCAGTGTTTTGAGTCTACGCTGGGGACGCCATGGCGCTGCCGACGCTCGAAGATCCGCTCTACTATCTCGCCAACTTCCGCCGCGTCCTCGACTGGCTGACGTCGCGCTACGCCGACCTCCTGAGCGTCGACGAGGCCGCTTTCATCGCTGATTTCCAACGTCTGCCCCAGCCCTCCCAGGCGCTGCTGGTCAGGATGATCATGCGCCGGGGTGTCGATTTTCGGGCCAGCCGCCTCGACTATGCGGAGATTGGCGATACACGGGCGGCGGCCGAGCCGCTGATCGCGGCCGGCTGGATCGAGGAGGGCGCGCCGCTGTCGCTGGAGGCGCTGTTCGCGCTGACGACCCGGCCGGAGCTCGGTGCGCAGCTGGGCGGCTGGCTGGCGACATGCGGTCTCTCCCGGGGGGCCGGCAAGGGGGTATGGCTGGCGGCGCTGCAGGCAGAGTCTCCCGAGCCCCGCCCTCTGGCCGATTGGGCGCCGGGACTCGAGGATCGTCACTACCGGCTGAGCGTCGATGCGATGTGCGAGCGTTTCCGGCTGATGTTCTTCGGCAATCTGCGTCAGCAGTGGTCGGAGTTCGTGCTGGCGGAGCTCGGCGTCTACCGTTTCGAGACCATCGAGCTGGAGGCAACCTCGCGAGCGTTCTCCCGGCGCCAGGAACTGGAGGCCTATCAACACCTGCACCGCTGCCGGGAGCGTTTCGAGGCCGATGAAGCGATGGAGTCGCTGCTGGCCGATATTCCACGCCTGCCGTTTGCCAATGAGTGGCTGGAGCGTCGCCGGGGGCGGTTGATCTACAAGCTGGCCTACCGTCTCGAACGCCAGGGCGAGCTCGATCAGGCCCTGACGCTCTATCAAGACTGCTCGGCACCGGAGGCGCGGCTCCGCCGGATCCGGGTGCTGGAGGCGCAGCAGGCATTCAGCGATGCGCTGGCCCTGGCCGAGCGGGCGGCAGCCGATCCCGTCAACGCGGCGGAACGCCAGGCGCTGGAACGGGTGCTGCCCCGGCTTCGTCGCAAGCTCGGCCTGGCGCCGGGGCGTCGGCCGCAAGCAACGCCGCCGCTGCGTCTGGACCTGGTATTGCCCCGCGCCACCAGCGTCGAGCGGGCGGTGGCCCGGCATCTCTGTCGTGACGAGGCGCCGGTCTGCTATGTCGAGAACGCGCTCGTCAATGGTTTGTTCGGGCTGCTCTGCTGGGAAGCGATCTTCGCGCCACTGCCCGGCGCCTTCTTCCATCCGTTCCACTCGGGGCCGGTGGATCTGTTCGAGGCGGATTTCCAAGTGCGCCGGCGCGACCGGTTCGACAGCTGCCTGGCGGCGCTCGAGACGGGCGACTACGGCGCGATCATCCGTCGACGCTATCGCGAGAAGTGGGGGATCCAGTCGCCCTTCGTGTTCTGGGAAGCGCTCGACGAGCACCTGCTGGAGCTTGCCCTGCAGTGCATCCCGGCGCGTCACCTGCGGCTCTGGTTCGAGCGGCTGCTCGGCGACGTCCGTGCCAACCGTGCCGGAATGCCGGATTTGATCCAGTTCTGGCCGGAGGACGCTGAGCCCTCGCAGGCGACGCGTTATCGCATGATCGAAGTGAAGGGCCCAGGCGATCGCCTGCAGGACAACCAGAAGCGCTGGCTCGACTTCTGCGCCCGACACGACATGCCGGTCAGTGTCTGCTACGTCAGTTGGGCCCCCGAAGGCGATGTCGAGGTGGCAGGCCTCGCCGGTCCCGATACGGCCGTTGCCGGGAGCGATTCTTGAGCTACCGGATCGCCGTCCGGGCGCTGTGCGAGTTCGCGGCCAAGCGTGGCGATCTCGATCTGCGCTTCACGCCGTCGCCCTCGGCGCAGGAGGGGATCGCCGGCCATCAGCTCGTCGCGGCTCGCCGCGGCGAACGTTACGAGCGCGAGATTGCCTTGAGCGGCAGCTATCACCATCTCGACGTGCGCGGACGTGCCGATGGTTACGATCCCGATGCCAACCGGCTGGAGGAGATCAAGACGCACCGCGGTGACCTCGCCCGCCAGCCGGCCAACCAGCGGTCGCTGCACTGGGCCCAGGCCAAGGTCTATGGTCATCTGCTGTGCGCCGAACGCGGGCTGGACCGGCTCACGGTGACGCTGGTCTATTTCGATATCGTCAGCCAGCGCGAAACGCCCCTGGCCGAGCAGTGCTCCGCCGATGCCCTGCGCGCCGAATTCGAGGCGCACTGTCAGGCATTTCTGGCCTGGGCGCAGCAGGAGCTGGCCCATCGCCGCCGCCGGGACAACGCCCTGAAGTCGCTCCGCTTTCCCCATGCCGGTTTCCGCGAAGGCCAGCGTCCGTTGGCCGAATCCGTCTACAAGGCCATCCACACCGGGCGCTGGCTGATGCTGCAGGCGCCCACCGGTATCGGCAAGACGCTGGGGACGCTGTTTCCGTTGCTCAAGGCGATGCCGGGCGAGCCGCTGGACAAGGTCCTCTTCCTGACGGCGCGCAATACCGGGCAGCGACTCGCCCTCGAGGCGCTGCAGACGCTGGGCGCAGGAGGCCGTTGCCACCGTGCCGAGTCGCGTGTCTCCGCGCCCGACGAGACCGGGGCGCTGCCCCTGCGGGTGCTGACGCTGACGGCCCGCGACAAGAGCTGCGAGCACCCCGACAAGGCGTGTCACGGCGACTCCTGCCCGCTGGCCGCCGGTTTCTACGATCGCCTGCCCGCGGCCCGCGCGGCGGCGGTCGAACGCGGCTGGCTCGATCGTGCCGGCCTGCGGGACACGGCACTCGCCCACCACATCTGCCCCTATTACCTCGGCCAGGAGATGGCGCGCTGGGCCGATGTCGTCGTCGGCGACGTCAACTACTGGTTCGATTTTCACGCCATGCTCTATGCCTTGAGCCAGCAGCAGCAGTGGCGGGTCGGCGTGCTCGTCGACGAGGCTCACAATCTGGTGGAACGCGGGCGCGGCATGTACAGCGCGACGCTGGACCACGGCGCTTTCCGACGCCTGAAGCCTACGTTGCCGGCGCCGCTCAAGCGGCCGTTCTCGCGGGTGGCCGCCATCTGGCAGGCGCTGGCGGACGAGAGCGAAGCGGACTATCGGGTCATCGAGACACTGCCCGGCAAGCTGATCGGGGCGCTGCAGCAAGCGGTCTCTCAGGTCGTCGAGTATCAGAGCGAGCAGCCGATCGCGCTCGACGGCGAACTGCAGCGATTCGCCTTCGACGCCCAGCACTTCTGCCGCGTCGCCGATGTCTTCGGCGAGCATTCGATCTGTGACGTGACCCGCCAGGCGCCCCGCGGACGCCAGCGCCGTGCAGGGGCGCAGGTGACGTTGCGCAACGTGGTGCCGGCGCCGTTCCTGGCGCCACGATTCGCCGCGGCGCATGGCGGCGCGCTATTTTCCGCCACGCTGACCCCGGAAGCCTACTATCGCGATCTGCTCGGCGTGGCACCGGACGCGCCTTGGCTATCGCTGGATTCGCCGTTCCACGACTCGCAGCTGGCGGTACACGTTGCCGCATCGCTGTCGACGCGCTATGCCGATCGTGAGGCCTCGCTCACTCCGCTGGCGGACCGGGTCGCCGCCCAGTTCCGGGCGCGGCGCGGCAACTACCTGGCGTTCTTCTCGAGCTTCGCCTATCTCGAAAGGGTCGCCGATCGTCTGGCCGAGCGCCATCCCGACGTGCCGTCATGGCGGCAGGCCTCACGCATGGATGATGCCGCCCGGGAGGCATTCCTGGCCCGGTTCGATGCGAGCGGGGAGGGGGTAGGCTTTGCCGTCCTGGGCGGGATCTTCGGCGAAGGCATCGATCTCCCCGGCGATCGCCTGATCGGGGCCTTCGTCGCGACGCTGGGATTGCCGCAGGTCAACCCCGTCAACGAGCAGATGCGCGTCAGGCTGCAGGCGCTCTACGGTCGTGGCTACGATTACGCCTATTTTTTCCCGGGCATGCAGAAAGTGGTGCAAGCCGCCGGGCGCGTGATTCGCTCGCCGCAGGACGAGGGCGTGATCCACCTGCTCGACGATCGCTTCGGCCGGCGCGAGGCCCGGGCGCTGCTGCCGGACTGGTGGCCAACCGCCAGTCTCGACTAATCGTCGGAGCGAGAGGGCTGCACCGCGGTACACTTGATTTCGACCAGCAGCCCGGGAAGGGCCAGGTCGACGACACCGATGACGGTCCAGGCACAGGTACCCTTGGGGAATACCGCGTCCTTGACCTCTCGGAACGTCTCCATGTGGCGATGCAGGTCCACGTGGTAGGTCGTCATATCGACGACGTCATCGAACGTGCAACCGCCCGCGGCAAGGACACTGCGCAGGTTTTCCCAGCAGGCTCGAAACTGGTCTGCTGGATCCGGTATCACCTCCAGCGCCTGCGTTCGGCCGACTTGCCCCGCGCAGTAAAGGGTGCGACCGACACGTATGGCTGGCGCGTAGCCTGCACGCTCGGCCAGTCGTTCCATCCCCGGGGGGATAATGATCTCCCGCTCGGATTCCGGGTCGAGTTCAGGCAACTCATTCATTGGCCAGCGCCTCGAACACTCTTGCCACGGCCTCGGCGCCAGGGTCGACGACGCCCTCGAGCGCGCTCTCCGGCACGTAGGCAGAGCGACCGGCGTTGGCGCGGACGAGGCGGGCGGTGGCCTGGGCGCCATCGCGCGCAGCCTGGGCTGCCTGGGCCAGCGATTCACCCCGCCGCAGCGATTCGATGGCGGGCACCAGTGCGTCGAGCATGGTGCGGTCGCCGGGCCTGGCGCCGCCGTAGGCCTGCATCTTCTCGACGCCGGCGGCCAGCGCTTCCTGCAGATCGCCGCGCTGGTCCAGCGTGGCTGCCGCCGCGGTGAACAGGATCGACAGCAGTACGCCGCTGGAGCCGCCCATGTCGCGCGCCAGCAGCTGGCCGATGCCGGCGAACATCAATGGCGGGGCTTCGGTGTTGAGGCGGCTGGCCGACAGCGCCCTGGCGATCGACTCGGCGCCGCTCTCCACGCTGGCGCCGGCGTCGCCGTCGCCACTTTTTGCGTCGAGGGCGTCGAGTTCCTGGCGCGATTGGCGCAGGGTCTCGATGACCTGCTGGAGAAGGGCGGAAGTGCCGGGATCCTGCGGGGCGCCGTCGGCCAGGGCCTCATGCTCCTGTCGGGTCTCCGGCGAAAAGCGGGCGGGCGCCTGGACGGCGTGCAACCCGGGCCAGGCCGGCGCCGTGGTCGGGGCCGACAGCGCCTCGACGACATCGTCGTCGGCCGGCAGCAGCGTGAGCGAGAAGCCGTGCATGTCCAGCGAGGTCATCAGCGGGGCCGGGCCGATCAGGTGGGCTACCTGATCGACGCCCAGTTGGCGCAGCAGGCTGGCGGCCAGCACCCCCATCTCCTGGGTGGAACAGCTGCCCAGGTCGTTGAGCATCGCGATCCAGGGCCCGGAGAGCTTGCGGTCGGAGAGCGCCTCGCACAGCGGTTCGAGCACCAGGCGCATCGCGTCGTCGGCATTTTGCGGATCGACCTCCCGCGTACCGGTCTCGTTGTGAATCCCCAGGCCCAGTTCCGGCGAGCGCTCGGCGGCCGCCTGGCCCGGCTGGGCCGCGGCGCTGAGCGCCATGCCCAATGACCCCGTGCGCCGGCACAGCGCCTCGGCGCGCTCGCGGATGGTCTCCAGCGGCAGTTCCCGGCTCGCCAGATGACCGCTCAGCTTGTGCACCAGCACGGTGCCGGCGATGCCTCGCGGTTGCGGGGCATTGTCGATGGCGACATCGTCGGCGACGATGACCATGGCGACGTCCAGTCCTTCGCCTCGGGCACGCTCGGCGGCGAGGCCGAAGTTGAGGCGATCGCCGGTGTAGTTCTTGACCACCAGCAGGCAGCCGGCCGCGCCGCAGACTTCGCGAATGGCAGCGAGTACCGCCTCGACACTGGGCGAGGCGAACAGGCTGCCGGAGATCGCCCCGGTCAACATGCCCTCGCCGATATAACCGGCGTGCGCCGGCTCGTGACCGGCGCCACCGCCGGACAGTATCGCCACCTGGCGCTGGCCTTGGTCCGCCTTGTCCCAATTGCGGCGGATCAGGATTCGCAGGCCGCTCTTCGGCTCGGCGACACGTACCTGGGCGGTCACTGCCGTTGCCCGTAAAGTCTCGTCGACGACGTCGCCCGGGGCGTTGTAGAAACGGTCCATGGTGTCTCTCCGCTGACGTTTCGGGGTCGATGCTTCAGTGCAATTTCATCTTCGGCCTGATGTAGCGGTTGAGGCCATCGACGATGACCGTCATGCCGGTCTTGAAGATGCCGTGAATCGCCATCTGGTGCATCCGGTAGAGAGAAGCGTAGAACAGTTTGGCCAGCCGGCCTTCGATGAACAGGCTGCGCGCCGAGGCGCCACGCATGAGGCTGCCGACCGCCTCGAAGTGCGCCAGCGAGATCAGCGAGCCCCGGTCGCGGTAGATGAACGGCTTGAGCGGCTTGCCGTCCATGGCCGCACGCAGATTGTGGTAGCAGTGGGTCGCCTGCTGATGAGCGGCCTGGGCCCGGGGCGGCACTCGCTTGTCGTCGGGCTGCGGGCAGGAGGCGCAGTCGCCGAAGGCGAAGATACGCTCGTCGTCGAGACTCTGCAGGGTCTCGTGGACCTTGATCTGGTGGTTGCGCTCGGTGGCGAGTCCCAGTTGCGACAGGAATTCCGGCGCGCGAATGCCGGCCGCCCAGACGCTGAGGTCCGTCTCCAGCGGCTCGCCGTCGGCGGTGATGAAGCCGTTGGCGTTGGCTTCGGTGACCCGGGTGTCGACATGGATCTTGACGCCGAGTCGCTCCAGCTCGCCATGCACCGCACGGCTGATCCGCTCGGGCAGGGCCGGCAGGATACGCGGTGCCGCCTCGATCAGATGGACCTCGAGTTTGCCGCTGTCCAGCGCCGTGAACCCGTAGCTGTGCAGCATCCGGGAGGCGCCGAAGAGTTCGGCGGCGAGCTCGACGCCGGTAGCGCCCGCGCCAACCAGGCCGACGGTCAGCTTGGGGTGTGTCCGCCGCTCCGGATCGCTGTAGCGCAGGAAGGTGTTGAGCATGTTGCGGCGAAAACTCTCCGCCTGCTGCGGGCTGTCGATGAAGTGGCAGTGCCTGGACACACCGGGCGTGCCGAAATCGTTGGAGACGCTGCCGACGGACAGCACCAGGTAGTCGTACTCGAGCTCACGGGCCGGTAGCACGACGGCGTCGTCCTGGTCGTGGATCGGCTCCAGCGTCAGGGTGCGGTTGTCGCGATCG
Organism: Salinicola sp.; assembly: GCA_002695065.1. Classification (GTDB taxonomy): domain Bacteria; phylum Pseudomonadota; class Gammaproteobacteria; order Pseudomonadales; family Halomonadaceae; genus Salinicola. The sequence continues at coordinate 36,559 of NZNW01000051.1, forward strand.
ATGGCGCTCAGCGTACCCCGCTGGAACCGGTAGCCGTGACTCTTGGAGTGGCCCTGGTAGGAGACCTCGTCGAGCCCGGAGTCGAGGGTGCCGGTGGCGATCTCGTGCAGCAGGGGCTTCCAGATGTGAGTGGGGTTGCGGTCTACGAGGACGATGTCGGCACGCTGGGACTTGCCGAGCTTGCGACCCAGGCGGGTTGCCAGCTCGAGTCCGCCCGCGCCGCCACCGACCACGACGATGCGTGGTGTGGTCATGGGGAAACTCCAATCGAGAAATCAGAAAAATGAGAAGGGTACAGCCGGGGAAATCGGGACCGTCGGTCCGGGCGTATCGCGGGGGCTCGGGGAGGATGGCTGGTGACAGGCAGGCACACCGAGAGCCGAGTGATGACGACATCGGATTGCGAGACTGCACGTTCACGGAAATGAGCACCGTCGATGCGACGAAAGATGTGTCCGAGGATACGCCGATCATCGACACTTGGCATCCGTGGGTTGCGTAAACTTACGCCGTTTTGGGTAAGCTGCTGCGCGGTGTGTCGTCTTTTCAACCTTTCACGCGAGGATTCCCTCATGCACCCGGCGCTTCAGGACATCCGGCTGGTCGCCTTCGATCTCGATGGCACCTTGATCGACTCCGTACCCGATCTGGCGGCGGCGGTGGACACGATGCTGAGCGGGCAGCACCTGGTGCCGGTAGGCGAGGCCAAGGTGCGTGACTGGGTGGGCAACGGCTCGCACAAGCTGGTCGAGCGGGCGTTGACCAGCGTCCTGGGCGAGGTGCCGGATCCGGCCCGGTTGACGGCGAGCCATGATGAATTCCTGCGTGCGTATCACGCGGCGCCCTGCGAGCGCACCCGGGCGTATCCCGGTGTCCGCGAAGCACTTGAATCGCTGGAGGCTAGGGGCGTCATCGTGACGCTGGTCACCAACAAGCCCGCGGCATTCATCGATCCGATTCTCGAGGCACTGGGTCTGCGTCGCTATTTTCGGATGACGCTGGGCGGGGATTCGCTGGCGGAGAAGAAACCCCATCCTGCGCCGCTGCTTCATCTGGCGGCGCAGTTCGGCATCGCGCCCGCACAGTGTCTGATGGTGGGGGATTCGCGCCACGACGTGGAGGCGGGGAGACGGGCCGGTTTCCGCACCCTGGCGGTGCCGTACGGCTACAACCACGGCGAGCCGGTGGCCTCGAGCCGCCCGGATGGCGTGGTTGAATCGCTGGGGGAACTCGTTTAGGGTTTCCGAACCGGCGTCATGGTGGTCGTGGCGTCGTTCTTGCGCACCTTCCCGGTATTTTCGTTTCCCCTCGACCGAGCTTTCACATGCGACCGGATATCCAACGCTTTTTCAGTCCCAGCGTGCTGATGCGCCACGTGACGCGTTGGCGATGGTGATTGTCAGCCGAACTGCCTCGCTTGCCGATTGCTGATTTTCACTGCTGGAGCCCGGTCCCATGATGACCTCCGATCGCTTTGCCGAGCTGGCGCAAGCCGGCTACAACCGTATTCCGGTCACCCGCGAGGTGCTGGCCGATCTGGATACGCCGCTGTCGACCTACCTCAAGCTGGCCGATGCGCCCTGGACCTTTCTGCTCGAATCGGTTCAGGGAGGCGAGAAGTGGGGGCGTTATTCGATCATCGGCCTGCCCAGCCGGGAGCGGATCGAGGTGCGGGGCCTTACCGTTCGCCACATCGTCGATGGCGAAGAGGCTGGCGTCAGTGAAGTCGAGGATCCGCTGGCCTGGATCGAGCGATTCCAGGCGCGATTCAAGGTTCCGGACCTGAATGACCAGCCGCGGTTCGATGGCGGTCTCGTGGGCTATTTCGGCTACGACACCATTCGCTATATCGAACCGAAGCTGCGCACTGCGCTCGCCGCCGAGAAGCCGGACCCCATCGGGGTGCCGGACATCCTGTTGATGGTGTGCGACGACCTGGTCGTCTTCGACAACCTCTCCGGCCGCCTGCAGCTGTGGACTCACGCCGACCCGGAGTCGCCCCACGCCTATGCCGACGCGGTAGAGCGACTCGAGACGCTGGAGCTGAAGCTGCGCAGTGCCACCTTCAACACTTTGAGTCCGGGCACCGGCCGGGCGGATGTCGCCGAGGACGACTTCCACGCCAGCTTCAGCGAGCAGGGCTACAAGGACGCGGTGGCGACGATCAAGGAGTACGTGCTGGCCGGCGACGTCATGCAGTGCGTGCCGTCCCAGCGCATGTCGATTCCATACCAGGCGCCGCCGCTGGATCTCTACCGGGCGCTGCGCAGTCTCAATCCGTCGCCCTACATGTTCTTTCTGAATCTCGACGACCATCACGTGATCGGGTCGTCCCCCGAGATTCTGACCCGGCTGGAGGGTGGCGAGGTGACGGTCCGCCCGATCGCCGGCACGCGACCGCGCGGTGCGACGCCAGAGCAGGACAAGGCGCTGGAGGAGGAGCTGCTGGCCGACCCCAAGGAGATCGCCGAGCACTTGATGCTGATCGATCTCGGACGCAACGATATCGGCCGCATCAGCGAAATCGGCACGGTCGAGCTCACCGACAGGATGGCGATCGAGCGTTACTCCCACGTCATGCACATCGTCTCCAACGTCACCGGCAAGCTGCGCCAGGGCATGTCGGCGATGGACGTGCTGCGGGCCACTTTCCCGGCCGGCACCCTCTCCGGGGCGCCGAAGATCCGGGCGATGGAGATCATCGACGAGCTGGAGCCGGTCAAGCGTGGCGTCTATTCCGGTGCCGTGGGCTATCTCTCCTGGCACGGCAACATGGACATGGCGATCGCGATTCGCACGGCGGTGCTGAAGGATGGCGAGCTGCACGTCCAGGCCGGTGGCGGCATCGTCGCCGACTCCAACCCCGACGATGAGTGGAACGAGACGCTCAACAAGCGCCGGGCGCTGTTCCGCGCCGTGGCGATGGCCGAGAAAGGGCTCGACAACCTCGAGTGAGCGACCGCGGAAGGGGTACCGATTCCTTCCGCACCTGTCATCGATCCTTCATCGAAACCGGGTTAGATTGGGGGCATGCGACACGCGCCCCCCAACTCCCCTCGATTCCATGCCGGCTCGCCACCACGCCCCCTGCGTCGCTGGTGGCTGTGGGCGTCGGCGCTGCTCGGATTCGCCACGCTGACTGCAGGGCTCCTCGTCTGGGGCGGGCTGTCACTCGAATCGCTGGAGACGCTGCACCCACTGGCCCTGCTGATGTCGATGACGCTGCTGCCGGCGCTGGGCCTGCCGATGACGCCATTTTACGTCATCGCCGGGCTGCGTTTCGGTATCCCCGCCGGGCTGGCGTTCTCCGCCGTCGCCACGCTGCTCAACCTGCTGCTCTGCTATGCCATTGCCCACGGCCGCCTGCGGCCGGCTCTGAGCCGTGCCATCGAGCGGCGCTTCCCGGCATTGGCGGGTCTCGACCGGACCCGGGGCGACGCCTGGCGAGTCACCTTCCTGATCAAGCTGGTGCCCGGGGTGCCGATGTTCATCAAGCACTACGCCCTGGGGATCGCCGGCGTCCCCCGGTCGATCTACCTGACGGTGGCATTGATGACGACCGGACCCTATGCCGTGGCGTTCGTAGTGCTGGGCAAGTCGGCGCTGGAGGGGGATGTGGGCCAGATACTCGTCGCGATGGCGTTGGTGGCGCTGGTCGTCGTGACGCTGAAGATGGCGGTGGGCTACCGGGCGCGGCGCAGAGCCCCGCGCCCGGCAAGCTCCTGACCGGACAGGAGCGGTGCAGAATCCAGACGCCGCGATCCATGACGGATCGCGGCGTTTTCATCGCCGGGTCAGGCGACCCGCCCCAGCAACAGGAACTCGATCAGCGCCTTCTGGGCATGAAGGCGATTGCCGGCTTCCTGCCAGACCACGGCGCGTGGGTCGTCGAGCAGGGTGGCGCTGATCTCCTCGCCGCGATGGGCCGGCAGGCAGTGCAGGAAGATAGCCTCTTGCCCGGCCAGATCCAGCAACGCTTCGGTGACCTGGAAGCCGGTGAAGTCACGTTCGCGCTTGGCCTGCTCTTCCTCCTGGCCCATCGACGCCCAGACGTCCGTGGTGACCAGGTCGGCATCTCGAACGGCTTCGCCAGGATCGCGCACGATGACGGCGTGCTCGCCTGCGGCCTCGAGAATGTCCCGACGTGGCTCGTAACCCTCCGGACAGCAGATGCGCAGCTGGAAATCGAACCGGCGCGCGGCGTTGATCCAGGAGTGGCACATGTTGTTGCCGTCACCGATCCAGACGGCCGTCTTGCCCTTGACCGGCCCGCGGCATTCGGTCCAGGTCATGACGTCGGCCAGCAGCTGGCAGGGGTGGTAATCGTCGGTCAGGGCGTTGATCACCGGCACGGAGCTGGCGGCGGCGAACTCCTCCAGGCCGGCATGGGAGAAGGTGCGGATCATCACCGCGTCGACCATCTCCGAGAGCACCCGCGCGGTATCCGCGATTGGCTCCCCACGGCCGAGCTGGGTGTCCCGCGATGACAAAAACAGCGCATGGCCGCCGAACTGCGCCATGGCGGTCTCGAACGACACCCGGGTTCGCGTCGAGGACTTCTCGAAAATCATCGCCAGGGTGCGGTTGCTGAACGGCGTGTAGACGGGGCCGTTGGTCTTCAGGCGGTTCTTGATCGTGATCCCGCGCTGGATCAGATAATCGAGCTCGTCGGCGGAGAGGTCCAGAAGGGTCAGAAAGTGGCGTGCGCTCATGGGCGGATTCCTGTCGTGACTTGACGTTGAGACATGGGCTTCAAGGCATGCGGCATCATCCCGGCGCGCCGCACTGAAAACTCGATCGGTGACCGTGCCCGCCATGGCGGCTGCCACCAGAAAAAGAAAAAAGCGCCGCGGGCGAAGCGCCCGGTGGGGCGTTTCGCTAGGCGGCGCCACGATCGATGCCATGGGGAGCCGCGCCCTGGGCGGGCGTCGGCGGCCAGCGTCGATCCGTGCGAAAGCCAATCATCCTAACCAGACCCCGTGAGCGGCGCAACGCCGCGGGATACCTTCAGAGGAGGGCGGGGGTGTTTTCGGCCGATGTCATCAGTAGAATGGTGTCACGGTCTTTTATATTCGCGCACACGCGAAGGGTGGGCCAGCGGCTCTCTCTTCCCGCTACAGGACGTCTCATGAGCGATACCATCGAAGCGATCAAGCAGCAGATCAGTGACAACGCCATCCTGCTCTACATGAAGGGATCGCCCCAGCTGCCCCAGTGCGGCTTCTCGGCCCAGGCGGTTCAGGCGTTGATGGCATGCGGCGAGAAGTTCGCCTTCGTCAACATCCTCGACAACCCGGACATCCGGGCGGAGCTGCCCAAGTACGCCAGCTGGCCGACGTTTCCCCAACTGTGGATCGACGGCGAGCTGGTAGGTGGCTGCGACATCATCGTCGAGATGTACCAGAACGGTGAGCTGGAGCCCATGGTCAAGGCTGCCGCGGCCAAGTCCGCCGAAGCCCCGAGCGACGGCTGAGCCGGCGCTGTCCAAGCCGCCGTGAAGTGAGGCGCCCCGTCCCAGGACGGGGCGTCTGTCGTTTCAGCGTTCAGATATCGTCGAGACCCTGCTCCTTCATCGCCAGATTCCAGCCGCCCAGGTCTTTGAAGCGGTTGACGATGGCGCAGAACAGCTCCGCCGTGCGTTCGGTATCGTAGCTCGCCGAGTGGGCCGACGAGTTGTCGAATTCGATACCCGCTGCCTGGCAGGCTCGCGCCAGCACCGTCTGGCCGTAAGCCAGTGCCGAGAGCGACGCGGTGTCGAAGCTGGAAAAGGGGTGAAAGGGATTGCGCTTGATATTGCAGCGATTGACGGCAGCGTTGAGAAATCCCTGATCGAAGGAGGCGTTGTGGCCGACGAGGATGGCCCTCGAGCAGTCGTGGGATTTGATGGTCTTGCGAATCGGCTTGAAGAGTCCGTCCAGCGCTTCACGCTCGCTGACGGCGATCTGCTTGCGGAAGGCGCTGGAGAGGTCGATGCCGGTGAAATCCAGGGCGGACTGTTCGACGTTGGCGCCCTCGAAGGGCTCGACATGAAAGGCAATGGTATCCAGTGGCAGCAGGTTGCCCTGATCGTCCATGGTCAGCGGCACGGCGGCGATTTCCAGGATCGCATCCGTGGCCGAATTGAACCCGCCGGTTTCGACGTCTACCACGACCGGGAGATATCCGCGAAAACGCTGCGCCATCAGCTCTTTCGTGCTGGCGTCCGACATGCAATGACTCCCATTCCCTTGGTGTGGTAGTGGTAATGTGTAGAGGAAACCGCGGTCATGAAACCGCGTAGAGTCTAGCAGTTTCGGCCATTGCCGTCCCGTCGCTCGGTGTTCGTGGCGGGCCGGGAGCGTTATAATTTCGGGCTGCACCGTTCGCCGATTGCCGCACGTCAAAGAACGACATACCTTGCCCGTCAATTCAAACTTGCTAAGGAGCTATCGCATGTCCGATGTCAAAAAGGTCGTCCTCGCCTATTCCGGCGGCCTTGACACTTCCGTGATCGTGAAGTGGCTGCAGGAAACCTATGCTTGCGAAGTGGTTACCTTCACTGCCGATATCGGCCAGGGCGAAGAGGTCGAACCGGCGCGAGCCAAGGCGCAGGCACTCGGGGTCAAGGAGATCTACATCGAGGACCTGCGAGAAGAGTTCGTTCGCGATTACGTCTACCCGATGTTCCGGGCCAACACCATCTACGAGGGCGAGTACCTGCTGGGCACGTCCATCGCGCGGCCGCTCATCGCCAAGCGTCTGATCGAAATCGCCAACGAGACCGGTGCCGACGCGATCTCCCACGGCGCCACCGGCAAGGGCAACGACCAGGTGCGCTTCGAACTGGGCGCCTACGCCCTGAAGCCGGGGGTCAAGGTCATCGCGCCGTGGCGCGAGTGGGACCTGAACTCCCGCGAGAAGCTGATGGCGTACTGCGAGGACAATGACATCCCGGTCGACTTCTCCAAGAGCAAGAAGAAGTCGCCGTACTCGATGGATGCCAACCTGCTGCACATCTCCTACGAGGGCGGCATTCTCGAGGAC